>DUCT01000085.1 GCA_012959665.1 Myxococcales bacterium
CTTTACCCAACTCGAAACAAAAGGCGGCCGCCTGACCGGACAAATTGTGGAGCCCCTCTGTTTTGGGGAGGGCAAGGTCCACTGGATCCAGCAGTTAGTCGAGCACCAGGGAATCGATCTGGCGCGAAGCTGGTTCTACACGGACTCAGTGACCGATCGCCCCTTGTTGGAGCGAGTAGGTCACCCAGTTGCCGTGAACCCCGATCCTCGGCTCTACCGTCTCGGGGTGCGCCGGGGCTGGCCCATTCGTCTGTTCACCCTGGATGACTCTGGTTCGACGACTGACCCTGAGGCCCAGTAGGAGTCGAGGTCCTCAGATGATTTTCTCGGCCATCTCCACGAAATTGGCTTTTGGGCGAACTCCTACGAGTTGCTCGACGACCTGCCCATTTCGAAAACTCAGGACTGCGGGGATCGAACGGATTCCGAAATTGCCTGCGACGTGCTGGGAGTCGTCTACGTTCACTTTGACCACCTTGACCCGTCCCTCGTAGTCGTCGGCCAGTGTCTTGATGATCGGAGCGATCTGGCGGCACGGCTGGCACCACTCGGCCCAGAAATCGACGATAACCGGTGTTTCGGATTGGAGGACTTCCAAGTCGAAGTTGTTGTCGGTGACGTCAAGAATTTCTGCCATGGTGAAGTTCTCCTTGAGTGCGGTGCTCCGCGTCGTTGGATGGGAAATGTCTTTCTGAGTCTTTCTGAACCGGGATGGAATTCCGCCGGGAAGCGATTCGACCCCTCGGATGGGTGCATAAAAGCCATTTCGACAGGTCCGGGGAGGTACTTTGGTCCCGGGTCAGTCAGTAATTTTTAATCATAGCAGCTTCGATTCAACGGGACGGAAAATCGGGAGCCAAGCCTTCGGGCGCGTTATCCTGGGGGGGCCGGGGGGAGCCAGGGAAAGTGTCTTCGGTCGAAATTGGGGAGGAATCCATGGGCCGAGTGACGTTGGTGGAGGGTGATATCACCGATCAGTCGGTGGACGCCATTGTAAACGCAGCGAACAATGCCCTGCTTCTGGGCACGGGAGTCGCCGGGGCTATTCGTGACCGAGGTGGAGATGCCATTCAACTCGAGTGCGACGCCAATGGACCCGTGAAAGTCGGTGACGCCGTCATCACGGGTGCCGGTCGCCTGGATGCCCGATTCGTTATCCACGCCGCGGGAATGGAAGTGGGCGGCAAGGCGGATGCTGACAATGTTCGCTCCAGTATTTGGGCGAGCCTTGCGCTGGCGGCGAAGCGAGGGTGTCGCACCATTGCGCTCCCGGCCATCGGTGCGGGGGCCGGTGGTCTGGCTCTTCAGCGATGTGCCGAAATTTCTATTGGGGTGGCTCGCGATCACCTGGCGGGGGAAACTTCCCTCGATGAGGTTCGCTTCGTGCTGCTGGGTGAGCCCGCTTACCGAGTTTTCGAGATGGTCAACGACGCGGTTAAGGTGGCCGAGCAGATGGCCAAGCTGGAAAAGATGCGATGATTCGACATTTCGTCTTAGACGACTACAGGGATGGTCGGCAAGTCGAAGTCCCGCGATCTATAGTGAGCCCCATTGGAGGGTGAATCAGAATGACCGGATTTCAACAAGCAGCGGCAGCGATCTACCTCGCCGCGGGCATTTTGGCACTCCTTGGCCTTGCTTTGCCCGCCCCCCGACTGACTCGCATCGCGGTTTGGGGCGTGGGCCTGGGAGCACTGATTCACGGGGCGGCCTTCGCGACCCTGCATGAACTCGATTCGGTTCCCCAGTTGACCGATCTCCCCTACGCCATTTCGTTCATGGCCTGGATCGCGGTGCTTTCGCTACTGGTACTCATGTGGCGACTGCGCCTTGGGAGCTTGACTGCGGCGGTGGGCCCACTGGCTTTCCTTGCGGTTTTTCTGCCCACGCTCGGAGTTCAGTCGGGTACGGATGCCGATCTCCTATCCATGCGAGGAACGATGCCGCATGCCCATGTTCTGCTTTCGAGTGCCGGTCTCGGCATGCTCGGAATTACTGGGTTGGCGGGTGTCTTTTATCTGATCGAGCACCGCCGGCTGAAAAAAAAGCGATTGGGGGGAAGATGGGTGAGCCTGCCTTCCCTTGAAGCACTGGACCGCGTGAATGTGGCGACTCTGGTGATCGGGTTTCCGCTTCTTACCCTGGGGCTCATCACGGGTTCGGTTTGGGTTCACGCGACTTCGGGCAGCTACTGGTCGGGGAGTCCTCACGCGGTCTGGACTCTCGTGGGTTGGGGTGTCTACGGGGGCATGTCGGCGGCCCGGTTCTTCGGTGGCCAGGGGGCTCGGCAGGCGGCGGGCTCAGCGGTGGGAGGCTTCATGTTCCTGCTCTTTGCGGTGATTGGTGTGGAAATGATTCGATGAAGATCCTGTTGCTGGGAATGAGCCACCGGAGTGCGCCGGTGGAAATTCGCGAGCACTATGCGGCGGAGGATTCCGTCGCAGAGGCGGCCTTGCGCCGGCTTGCCGAACATCCAGAAATCGGCGAAATCGTCCTGATCTCGACTTGCAATCGCGTCGAGGTGGTGGTGACCACCCAGAGCCCGGAAGAGGCACGCAGCAGACTGAAGCATTTCTTTCGAGAGGAATTGGGCGGTGGCACTCCCGCTCCGGGTGAAGGCGCCTTCGATGATCACTCCTACCTGCATGCGGATCAGGAGGCCGTGGGGCACGTATTTCGAGTAGCCTCGGCCATTGACTCCATGGTGGTGGGTGAGCCCCAGATTCTTGGGCAAATGAAGGACGCCTACCGCGCCTCCATTGAACTGGGTACCTGCGGTCCGATCCTTTCCCGGCTCTTCCAGAAGGCCTTCGCCACAGCGAAACGAGTCAAGAACGAAACGCGGATCGCCCAGCGGCCGGTTTCGGTCGCTCGTGTTGCGGTGGAACTGGCTCGGCAGATATTTGAGGACTTGAGCGACAAGAAGGCTCTCATGATAGGGGCGGGTGAGATGATCGAAGCAGCTCTCTTTGCGCTCCAGCGCGAAGGTCTCGATTCGTTGCGGGTGGCCAACCGTACCCGGACCCGAGCCGAAGAACTGGCCGCTCGGTTTGGAGCCACGGCCCACGGGCTCGAGGATCTGGACGCGTTGCTCAAAGACAGCGATATCGTCCTCTCCTGCATTGGGGGTCAGGGACATGTGCTCGATGCGGCTCGCGTAGCTAGGGCTCTCTCGGCGCGTCGCAACCATCCGGTCTTCTTGATCGATATCGGAGTTCCACGCAATATTGATCCCGCCGTGGACGATCTCGATAGCGCTTATCTCTACGATATCGACGATATTCAGGGCATCGCCTTTTCGAATGAGAAGGAGCGGCGTCGAGAGGCCTCCTTGGCGGAGACAATCATTCTGGAAGAGCAGGAGCGCCTTGCAGGCTGGATGGTGTCTCTGAGAGCGGTGCCTACCATTCGACACCTCCGCGCTCGGGCCGAGGCGGTGAGGCAGGCAGAATTGGGAAGCTCTCTCTCCAAGATGGATCTCTCGGACGCACAGGCCAAGCGCGTCGAAGCCCTCACCCGATCGATCGTGAACAAGATTCTGCATCGTCCCCTTGCGCGTCTCGGTGCCCAGACGGAACAGGACCAGGGGCTGGCGGTTGTGGAGGAAGCTCGGGCCCTCTTTGGGCTGGACGATTCGGATGCTCCGGGTGCCGAGGTTGATTCCGAGTTGGGTGCTTCCGAGTTGGAACCGGTACCGCCCAAAACTCTAAAAGATGATGATGTTGATGAGGTCGGCAGCGCCCGATGAAAGGCACGAAGCGATGAGTACTGTTCGGATCGCGACACGGGGGAGTGATCTCGCCCTTGCCCAGGCGAACTATATTGCGGGTCGAATCCAATCCGAACTCCAGCTTTCTACAGAGATTGTTGTCGTGAGCACCGCGGGAGATCGCATTCAGAATGTCTCCCTCGCTAAAATCGGGGGCAAGGGCCTGTTCATCAAGGAGATCGAGGAGGCACTCCTCGACGGGCGAGCGGATGTGGCGATTCACAGTGCCAAGGACCTGCCTGCCGAAATTGCCCCGGGTCTCGAATTGGCGGCGTTTCCCGAGCGGGCCGATCCTAGGGATGCCCTGGTGGGCAAGTCCACGGAGCTGACTCTGGACGATCTGCCCCGAGGTGCCCGGGTGGGGACGGGGAGCACCCGGCGTGCTGCGCTTCTTCTGGCACACCGTCCGGATCTCGAAATCGTGCCCTTGCGAGGTAATGTGCCGACCCGCTTGGCCCGCATTGAGAGCGACGGGTTGGCGGCGGTGATCCTGGCTTGTGCGGGGCTCGACCGACTCGGCCGTGGGTCCGTCATCAGCGAACGGATTTCTCCCGATATCCTTCTGCCCGCAGTATGTCAGGGGATGCTGGCCTTGGAGGGGCGTTCGGGAGAGTCTCTTACCCAGGCTGTCGGCCGTTTGAGCGTCCCCGAAAATATTACGGCGGCAGTCGCCGAACGTGGTTTCCTCACACGATTGGGTGGGGACTGCACGGTTCCCCTTGCCGCTCACTGCGAGATCCTCGATTCGGGCCAGATTCGGATTCGAGGGCTGGTTTCGAGTCTCGATGGCACATCGATTGCCCGGGCAGAGGTTGAGGGGGACTCGAGCGGAGCGGAGGGTCTGGGGCGTACGCTCGCAGAGAAAGTTTTGTCCGGAGGAGGCGCCGAGATTCTCGAGAATCTTGGGCGAGAAACCGAAGGAGCAAGTCCAAGTTGAGTCGTCGGCGTTCGGGTGAGGAAGGGCGGTTGATTCTCGTGGGCGCGGGCCCAGGAGATCCCGACCTCATTACTGTACGGGGAGCGGCCGCTTTGGGGAGCGCTGACGTCGTGCTCTATGACGAGCTGGCCAGCGAGGAACTCCTGAGTCTTCTGCCCGCTCATGCCGAGCGAATCAATGTCGGTAAGCGCGGCCACGATCCGCCCACCCGTTCCCAGGACGACATTAATCGCCTGATTGTCAAAGAAGCTCGGGCGGGAAAGACAGTGGTTCGACTCAAAGGCGGGGATCCGTTCATCTTCGGTCGAGGAGCTGAGGAAGCCTCGGCCTGCGTCGCTGCGGGGCTTCCTTATGAGGTTGTCCCCGGGTTGACGTCGGCGTTGGCGGCGCCAGCCTACGCGGGCATCCCACTGACCGACCGACGCCACTCGGCTTCATTTGCCGTTGTGACTGGACATAACGACCCCGGTCGTGCCGCAGAGGGAATTCGATGGCGGGCGCTGGGCAGCGCGGTGGATACCCTGGTGATCCTCATGGGAATGCGGAATTTGCGGTCCCTGCTGGCCGAGATTGTCGAAGGGGGAACCGATTCCGGGACTCCGGCCGCTGCGGTGATGAATGGAACGAGGCCCGAGCAGAAGGTTCAGGTGGCGACGGTGGCGACGCTCGCGGACGCTGTTGAAGCCGCGGGTCTCAAGGCTCCGTCGGTGGTTGTCGTGGGGAAGGTTGCGGTCTTGCGTGAGACCTTGTCCTGGTGGGAGTCCTCGCCTCTTTTTGGAATGGGCGCTCTGGTGAGTCGCGCGCCCCACCAGGCGGGAGAACTCGCCTCGGCACTCAGGGCAGTGGGGGCTGTTCCTTCGATCCGTCCACTGATCGACCTCGTTCCTTGTGAGGCCCCGGCGGAACTAGCCGCTGTTGATGAGTGTCTGGCTCGCCTGGATAGTTATGAAGACCTGGTCTTCAGCAGTTCAAACGCCGTACGTTTCTTCATTCATCACGTCGATCGAAATGGGTTGCGTGGCGTGTTGGAAGGCCTCTCTGCCCGGGTCCTGTGTATCGGTTCGGCGACCTCGAGAGTGGCGATGGACGAAGGCATGCCCGTTCACTTCGTCCTTCCCGGTGGTCGGGGCGATGCCGAGTCGATGCTGGCCGAAATTCTACGATCCCTGGCGCCCGCGGGCCGTCGAGTTCTGATTCCCCAGTCCGATATCGCGCGGAGCGTTCTTTCTCGGGGACTGGCCGATGCCGGTGCGCACGTGGACGCCGTCGCTTTCTATCGGAATCTACGTCCCGAGGTCGACGCTGACATGCTCCGGGCCGACCTGGTTGCTGGCAACCTGCCCCTGCTTTTTTTCACGAGCCCTTCGGTGGTTCGGCATTTTTCGGACCTCCTCGATGCGGAGTCCCGGAACGCCTGTGAGCGGTGTATCGTGGCTGCCGTCGGCGGCACGACCGCGGAGGCTCTCGTGGAGATAGGGATTCCCGCTCAGGTGGTACCCCGTCGCCCGGATGTGAGGGAGATGGTTGGGGCAGTGGAAGCCTATGTTGCCCAAGGGTTCGCGGTTGGGAGCCTGTTTGATTCAGATAAAAAGGAGGAGCCATGAGTTTTCCGCGAGATCGTCTGCGGCGACTGCGGGGGAGTGAAACGCTCAGGCGGATGGTGGCCGAGACGAAGCTTTCGCGAGATGACCTACTGCTTCCCCTCTTCATCGTCGAGGGCAGCGGGATCCGCGAACCCATCGCTTCGATGCCGGGAGTGTGCCGCTTTTCTGTCGACCAGATCGTTGACGAGGCCAAGCGGGTCGCCGACCTGGGTGTGCCCGGGATCATGCTCTTCGGGATTCCAAGCAGCAAAGATGCCCGGGGAAGTGGGGCCGATCAGGCCGATGGAATCGTGCAGCGTGCGGTGTCGGCGATCAAGGCCGGGGTCGGGGATTTGTGCGTGATAACCGATGTCTGCCTTTGTGAATACACGGACCACGGGCATTGCGGACTCGTCGAGGGTGAAGAGGTGCTCAACGATCCGTCAGTAGAGCGCCTGGCGTTGACGGCGCTCTCTCATGCTCGAGCGGGGGCTGATATGGTCGCCCCGTCCGACATGATGGACGGCAGGGTGGCGGCCATTCGGTCGACCCTGGACGAGCACGACTTTGAGAATCTGCCCATACTCTCGTATGCGGCGAAGTACGCAAGCGCCTTTTATGGCCCCTTTCGGGATGCGGCCGAGAGCACACCACAATTCGGCGATCGCCGCGGTTACCAGATGGATCCAGCCAATCGTCGGGAAGCGATGCGGGAACTGGTTGCGGATTTCGACGAGGGTGCCGATATCCTCATGGTCAAGCCGGCTCTTGCCTATCTCGATATCGTGGCCGATGCGAAGGAAACTTTTGATGTCCCCATAGCGGCCTATCACGTCTCCGGTGAGTATTCGATGATCCACGCGGCGGCTGAGAAGGGCTGGATCGACGGAGACCGTGCGATGATGGAGGCGATGATTTCGATTAAGCGTGCGGGCGCCGACATGATCCTGACTTACGCGGCGGCCGACCTGGCAGCTCGCCTGGAGAGCTGAGGCTCATTCGATTTTTTGCACGGCGGGGGCAGCGTGGGAATTGTCTACAAGGTCGTCGAACTGAGTACTGTCGGCGAAGAAGAGATCGAAGCGGCATTGAACGAATGGACGGCCGAGGGCTGGACCTTCGATGCCATGCAATTTGCTATGCGGGACTCGTCCAAACGTCCCGCAATGGCATTCCTGGCGTTTACCCGGAACGAAAACTCCGAGTAGTCGCCCTCCGGGTTTCCCCAGGGGCCGGATCGGAGAGAACCAGGCAATCGACGTATTGATTGCGACGGCCCGGCTCTCGTTCCGATTGTCAGGCGCTGGTGGGTTCGGTGCGATCTCCGCCGGGGAGAACGATATCTTCGGCCTGGTGCCCATTGGACTTGGAGCTGGACTTCTGGCTCCGCTGGGCAGGAAGCCCTTCTTTGGGTTCGGAGTTTTCCCCTTTGCCCAAGAGATTGACCTTCGCCGATTCGGCGACGCGGAGTGTGGCCTGCTCGATGAACGTCACGAATGCGGCCAAGTCCGGAATGATATCCGGGTTGGCGTTGAAGCCCCAGCAGATTTTGCCGTCGTAGCTCATGAGGGCGATGCCCAGTCCCATTTCACCGAGCAGGGGGACCTGGGGAAAGATCGACACAAGCTTGGCGCCTTGCAGATAGAGGGGGATCTGGGGCCCTGGTACGTTGGTGACTATGGAATTGATGGGCCCACTGACCGCCTGTGCGCCCAGGGACAACAGACTGGAGGGCGTAAATTCGGCTACCTTCATGATCATCTCGACGCCAAGGGCCTGGTTGCTTTCCTTCAGTTCCTGGGTGGTCGCGTGGATTCGCTCTAGTTGCCGGCGGGGATCATCTTCATCGATGGGTAGACTGATGATCCAGGACGAAACTCGATTTCCGAGTTGGCCTTTTTCCTTCTCCTTGCGAATGCTAACCGGGGACGAAATCTTGAATTCAAGATTTTCTGGACAGGCGCCGCGCATCTTGAGGAATTCGCGGACCGCTCCGGTCACGATGGTCAGTACTACGTCGTTGACCGAGCAGCCCAGTCCCTTCCGGATGGCCTTGATGTCGGAGAGGGGGGTTTCGTACCAGTCGAATTTTCGATGGGGGCTGGGCGGGCCGTTCATCGGTGTGCTGCTTGCCCTGAGACCTTGTCCTAGGGTTTCCCAGAGAATCCTGGCCCGGGCAGTGACCTCAGCGGCGACGTCTTCGCTTTCAGCCACGAATGCATTGAGGCCTTTGAGGATCTGAAGTGGAAAGCTGGCACGGCGCCAGAGTTCCTCACGCAGCAATTCGGAATTTTCCGGCGCGGGTCGGGGTACGAAATTTGGTGCTTCGGGAATCGTCGGCACAGGGTCGGTGGACATCATGATCTGAGCAATATCGACCCCTGATGAACCGTCGATCATGCAGTGATGAATTTTTGTGATTACTGCGAATCGATCGTTCTCAAGGCCTTCGACGATCCATGTTTCCCAGAGCGGGCGAGTGCGATCGAGGGGTTGGGCCATGATGCGAGCGGACAGCATCTTGAGCTGTGCCTCTGTTCCGGGTCGGGGAAGCGCTGTGTGTCGTACGTGGTAGTCAAGGCTGAAATGCCTGTCGTCGACCCAAACCGCATGGTTTTCCAGAGGAATGAAATGCAACTTCTGGCGATAGCGCGGGATGAGGTGCAGGTAGCTTTCAGTCGCCTGCTTGATGCGTTGAAAATCGATTCCACCGTCGTCGGCTCGCAACTGGGTGGCTTCGTAGATCAAGGTTGAAGAGACGTGCATGTGGCAATTGGGAGTTTCCATCAGGAGAAAGGAATTGTCCTGGGCCGAGAGTCGATCCGAGTAGGTCTTGGGCATGGTGTCCTCGCATGGGAAAGGTTCTGAGTCTGGGGGGGGTGAAGGATCGTTTTTGAGTCGCCGCCCCGAGACCAAAGAAATTGGGATGGGCTGGGGTTCCAACGCACTTCCGAGAATGGGCGTTTTGCCGCGCCAGTACCCGGGCGGAAGGTTGTTCAGCTGTACGGGTTAGCCGTGACAGGCCCGTTGGTGCCGGACGCTCGTGCCGGGCGTTAGGTGCCGGATTCCTGAGCGGGCCGGATCGTTCGGCCCGAGGTGCAAGGGCCGGAAGGACGCGCAGTCTACTCGAGGTCAGCAGCGAGTCAATGCAGGGGGCCCCCAGTGCAGCAACGCGATGCACTGGCGACCCCGAAAGTCCCCGGACTTTGCCCGCAGCTTCTCGGGATCAGTTCAGTGCCGGCATGACATCTTCAACAAGATGTTCAAATGACGTCCTGCCCTCGCTCTCGTTGGCCCCAGGGAGTTGGGGACGGACGACGAGGAGGTTCATGCCGCAGTTCTTTTTGTATTGAGTCAGCCGCTCGGTCACTTCTTCGGGTCCGCCCACGACGACCCGTTTTCGCGCAGGTGCCGTTACGGCACGAGCCACGGCAGCGGGCAGCTTCGCACTGGCCGGTCCGCCCCGGCCTTCGCGGGCAAGTCCGTCCATCACTCGCGCGCAGACCGATGGATCCTTGGATACGAATACGGTGCGCATCAACGGGGTAATCCAGCGCCCGGAGCAGGGGGTTTCCCCGATGGCTTCGCGATGCCGCGCCAGGTTCTCACAGATCTGGTCGAAGGTCTCGATGGGCGACGCCAGGTAGGGGAGACCGCGGCGGGCCGCCTGGGCAAGGCCCTTCTGGCCGAATGCAGCGACCGCAAGGGGGGGGTGGGGACGCTGGTAGGGCGATGCAATCTTTATCGCGGCCGGGGATTCTGCAGTCTCGAATACAGTCCCCTCCAGGCTGACCTCCTCGCCTTGCCAGGCCGAGAGGATCAGGTCGAGTCCGGCGTCGAAGCGTTCGCGCTTGGTCGAGGGGTTGATGCCGAAGGCTGAGAAGAGCGGAGCTCGAAATCCACGACCTAGCCCAATGATGGCTCTTCCCCGGGAGAACTGGTCGAGGGATGCAATTTCTTCGGCAACGCGAAGTGGATTATGGATAGGGATCAGGAGGGAAGTTGTCGCCAGACGAATCTTTTGAGTGCAAGCGGCGAGGCTTGCTAGGCAGAGCAGGGGCGAAGTGTTGCCGCCAGGTGCGAAATGCATTTCCGGCATCCAGACCGAATGCAGGCCGGCGCGGTCAGCACGTACCACCCACTCCCGGGCTCGTTTCCATTCCGAATTATTCGAGGACCCACCGACGGAGATGCCCAGGGAAACACCGTCTAGGCCCCAATGCCCGAGGGCCTTCTCTCGAGTAGTTCTCGGGGGTGGGGTGGATGAACTCAAGACGATTCCTTTCCAGGCGAATGGTGCGGCGATTGACCCGCCGCGTAGGGGAGGATCGTCTGAAGCATATCCAGCTTGACGCCCAGGATATTACCCAGGCCGGAGAGCAAGCCGAATACACGGACCAAAAGCACGACATGGCTGGGGATGTGTACAACTGGGTTTTCTCGGATCAAGCGAGAGAGGCTCTGCCCGGCTTCGCGAAGGATTCCGGGTTCGAGGTAGGTCTGGTTTCGGAGTCGCTTCGCCACGTCGAGGAGGACCTGGGCAACGCGCTCAAGAGCCTCGTGCGAACCTCCACGAGTTTCGAACCCGAGATCGACCAGTGCGCTCCCCATGGCCTTGGGGTTTCCTTGGAGCAGGGCGGCGGCGAATTCCACGGCGCTCTTTCGAAAGGCGGGGGGGAGTTGCTTGGCTAGGCCGAAGTCGAGAAAGACGATTCGTGGGGGCTGATTTTGTGCGGTTGGAGGCAGCACCATGAGGTTGCCTGGATGCGGGTCTGCGTGAAAGAATCCGTACACGAGGATCTGCTCGCAATACGCCTCGACAAGGGACTGCATCACCGCGGTACGGTCTATTCCAGCCTCATCGAGGCGCTTGGTGTCGGTAATTTTGATGCCTTCAATAAATTCGCTGACCAGAACCCGTGTTGTCGTCAATTCCCATTCAATGCTGGGAACGACGACGTCTTTGCGGTTCTCGAAAAATTTCGCGACTCGCTCGGCATTCATGCCCTCATTGCAAAAGTCCAACTCGCGCGGCATATGCTCGGCCAGTTCTTCGACGAGTGGCATTAAGTCGAAGTTTCGTTCGATCAGACCCGTTGCCCGAAATAGCGCGCCAAGGTTGGACAGGTCGGATTGCACCAGTTCGCGAATTTCCGGGTATTGAACCTTGACGGCGACTCGGCGGCCATCGGGCAGGTGTGCTGAGTGAACCTGGGCAAGGGACGCTGCGGCCGCGCTTGCCTCGGAGAAATCGGAAAAAGCTTGTTCGAGGGGTTCGCCCAATTCTCGCTCAACCACCGCGCGGATCTCGGAAAAGGGGCGAGGGGGGACGCGGTCCTGAAGCTGAGAAAGAACCTCGCAGTATTCGGGAGGGAGTACATCCGAGCGCGATCCGATGAATTGGCAGCCCTTGAGGATCAAGCCCCGAAGCTCGACCGCTGTTTTGAAGATGGCTTCGGCGGAAGTCTGGTTGAACTTCGCCCAGCGCAGCTGCATTTCAATGTCGTTGGTATGCCGGGCGATCAACTGGTTGGCCTTGATGCCAAAGTAGATGCGGCCAAAAGTCAAGGTGATCCGGCGCGCGCGGTAGGCGCGCTGGCCCAAGGACCGAAGCTTTGAGGTTGCCGTGACCATCTTTGGCGAACCAAGCTACCAGAGGTCGGGGCGGTCGTCTGGACAGTTCCAGGCGCCCGTGAGGTCGTCTGGGTCGAAATCTTCTGGGTCCTCATCTTCGTCCAATACCCAGGGTGGGTTGTAGGAGCACATCACCCAGGCCGTAGAAGAAAATTCAAGCACATAGCTCGGGCCCAGATTCCTGTACTCAAACTCGGGCTCTTTCAGCCAGCCTATGGCGTAGTAGAAATCAAATCCGATTCGAGGTGCTGGCAAGCTTTCGAGATAGTCTCCTTCTGTGAGTTCTTTGAGGTTTTCCGGGTAGGCGTCCTCGTCACTGTAGAACCCGGCGAGGGCATCGATGATGGCCTGAGCGCGAATATGGCGAGTCGTGGCGTAGTCGCCGTCGGCCAGGGCACGGCCGAGGAAGAGGGGCGCTATGACGAAAAGGGCTCCAAGAAACAGGAACGCGGCTCGCCGAATGTATTCCTGTTGGCGATCGGGAGCGCGGGTCAGGGCGAGCAGAAACATGCTTGCCGCACCGGTGGCAATGATAGAGAGGTCGATGGCGGGGCTGGTTTGGCTGAATCGGGACTTGAACCAGAGAAGAGGAAAAATAGTACCCAGAATGAAGGCGATGCTCCGCCCCCAGCCCCACTTGGGCGTAAGTCCGGCTCCAGCGAGCCCAAGCGCCAGACCAAAGAGCACGCCGCAAATGGCAAAGGCGCCGATTTCAAGGCCAATGACCGGAATGGCAGGCCAGGGTGAAAAGTTGAGAAAAAGCGTTCCGTCGGTCCCCGTCGCGTTGCGGATAATGGATGTGACCGCAACAAATACGGGTATGTAAAGGAGCGCCCAGGCTCTCGGACGCGGGCTGAAGGCGCGTTCGGCCAGAAGTGGTGCGGTGAGAGTGGAGCCGAGTGCAAGTCCGGTGACCAGAATCACGATGGACGCTCGCCAATGAAAGAATTCCCAGATCCGCAGTGCGGGCGAGAGTCCGTAAAAGGCCATCAAGGCGACGCAGGTCAGGCTGCAGCTACCGATGGTACGAGCCACCGCCGAGCGAGTTGTGATGCAGATGATGAGGAGCCCGAAAGCGGCCGGAACTGAGAAGATGAAAATGCCGAGTCGCCAGTGCTCGAGGAGGGCATCGACCCACTCGGTCTCTCTGAGGAATCCGGTGGGCTGCCAGGGTTTGGTAATGAGCCCCATCTCGGTGCCGCCGAGGCCATGATGAATGCATCCCGTATAGGCAACGAGCAGGAGAGCGAACGTCCATCCGAGGGCGGGCGCTCGCGATCTTCGGGGCATGGCTCCAGGCGCACTGGCTGTGATCGGCATGAGACCTTTCAAGTGTAAAAAGTCAAGATTTTTCTTGTTTTGGTGATGCGATTACTAGGGTGTGCTGTTCGTGTTGCGGCACTGCTTTTCGTGAGGGCCCCTCAGCTGCTCTCTAGGGTATTTTTAGTCATTTTCAGGAATTGCACTCTTTTCCCTTCACGGATGCACTGCTCTTCGCGTATGGTGAAATTATGCAGAACGTTCGCGAGATCATGAATCCCAAGGTGGTGGCGATTGGTGCGGCGGATCGCCTGCTCACCGCCGAAGATATTATGACACTGGGCCACGTGCGGCATATGCCAGTTGTCCAGTCTGGTCGTCTGGTGGGTGTTGTTTCTGAGCGCGACCTCTTGCGGGCATCGCCCTCGTGTCTGGGGAGTCAGGCGACAGAGGATCGGAGAGCCTTCCTGAATTCCGTGGAGGTCGGCGATGTCATGTCAAGCCCGCCGGTGCTCATCGACATAAAGGCATCGGTCCAGGATGCGGCGAAGCTCATGGTGGCCAACGAGATCGGCTGTCTGCCGGTTGTTGGGGATGCTGGGGAGCTCCTCGGTATTCTGACTGAAACTCATATGCTCGAGGTTTTGGCGGCTCATCTATGAGCGCTCATTTATGAGCGCTCGAGTATGAGCGCTGGAGAGTTATGAGCGCTCGAGAGTGCCCCGGCCAGAAGTACGGGGGGTGCTTGCCGGGGCGGTGCCACTCGGCCCGAGGGCAGTTCTTCGTCGCGGCTCTGGGGTCTCTTCTGGGTTGCACCGAAAGCGCTGGGGCGTGTCCCGGCTAAAATTGCACCTCCCTCCGGGGTTCCGTATCCTACGGGGACCAAATCCCGGGGGATCGAGTCACTGGGATTGGCTGTGTTGAGAAGGCATGGAGTTTCGCCCCGGTCTTTCTCGCCGATTAATCAATACGCGAATCAGCCGGGCGGAGCCGAATGTGAGGACTAAATGACTGAGACGATTCTGGTGGCAACGGACGGTTCGGCGGACGGAAACGCTGCGGAACGATTGGGGATCAGCTTGGCTGTTCGTCTCAGGGGCCGAGTGGCGGGAATTACCGTGGTCGAGGACGCCAAAATTCGGCCCCCGCAGAGCCAAGGACTTACGTTGCCGGCGTTTCCCGAGGCCGATCTCGCTGCCTATTATCGCGCCCGCGCCGATGCGATCGCCACCCGCTTTGCCGAGCGTGCCCGATCGGAGGGTGTTGACGCCGGCTGCGAGATTGCGCAAGGACGGGTCGATGATCGGGTGGTCGAGAAGGCCCAAGGATTTGACCTTCTGGCCATTGGACGCGATGGACGAGCCGCCGACAGCACGGGCGCGCTTATCGGATCCAGTACTGAGTCGATTATCCGGAAGACGTCCAAGTCCACGGTCGTCGTGCCCTCGGGAACGACCCTAGGAGGCCCCATTGTACTGGGGTTTGATGGTTCTCCGGGCTCGCGAATCGCGGCCTCCATGACGGTGGAGTTGGCCAATGGCCTGGGCGAATCGGTTCACGTTTTTGTTGACTCCAAGGATAAAGGTCGGGCTGTCGCTCGATTTGAAGAGGTTCGGCAACTGCTCGGTGGTCTCAACCAGCCCATGAGGGAAACTTCTTCGACGCTGGGCCGCCCCGATGTAAAAATCGTCGATACCGCAAACGAAGTAGGCGCCGGTTTGATTGTGATCGGCGCTTTTGGTCGGAACCGGATCACCGACTTTTTTCTCGGTAGCAATGCTGCTGCAGTAGTCCGTACGGCGCCGGTGGCCGTTCTGCTCGCCCGGTAGGGGCAGGCTTGGCAGCGCCAGCCGGCGGCAGGCCAGGGGCATCGCTTGGCGGTCCGCCCGACTTGTCAAAATTCTCTCTCGCCCGCCTGGGTGAGGAGATGGGAAATCTCCGGGACGAAGAACAAGTTGTCTGCTGGGTGCAGGCTTTGCTGAAGGATCGGCGTGCCGGAGCTCGTGCGCTAGGCGCTCGGGCTCAGCGGAAGGTCGAGGCGGTACGTTTGGACCGCGCCCGGGTAGCTGCGCTCTTTGAACTACGGGCTCGGCACTTTGCCCGGGGCTGCAGGGTGATCGCCGGTGTGGACGAGGTGGGGGTTGGACCCTTGGCTGGTCCTGTCGTCGCGGCAGCGGTCGCGCTGCCCGAAGAGGTGGATTTGCCGGGTCTGGACGATTCCAAGAAGGTTTCCCCGTCCGACCGTGAAAGGCTGGCACTGGCGATTCGGGACCAAGCGCTGGGCGTTGCGCTCGGGGAAGTTTCTGCAGTGGAGATTGATCGGATGAATATCTATCGGGCTGGGCTCGAGGCAATGCGTCGCGCTTCGATGGCATTGGCCGATCGAGTCAAGGTCGAACACTTCATGGTGGATGCGCGGACGATTCCCGACATCGGCATCCCCCAGACTCCCCTGGTTCACGGAGATGCCATCGATGGCTCCATCGCGGCTGCGTCCATCGTTGCCAAGGTCTACCGGGATAACTTGCTGCGGCAACTCGGTGCAGAATATCCGGGATACGGTCTCGGGCGGAATATGGGCTACGGGACGCCCGAGCACATGAGCGCCCTGGCTCGCCTGGGGGCTTCGCCTGCTCATCGGCAATCCTTCGCTCCCGTTGCCGCTGCAATGGGGCGATAATTTGGCCGAGCCTCCCCGATTTCGCGCTGAACCCGAAGATTTTCGAGTCGACGAAATCGCTCTCTACGATCCGACAGGAACAGGCGATCACACTTTCTTGCGGATCGAAAAGCGGCTCCTGACAAGCGATGGCGTGGCCCGGCAGCTGGCCGCTGCGGCAGGCGTTCCCGCAAGGGACGTGGGGTATGCGGGGAGAAAAGATCGCGCTGCAGTCACGACCCAGTGGATGTCGGTCCCCGGGTTCGATCCCGAAGAAGCGCTCAAGCTAGATTTTAAGGGCGTTCGGGTTTTGGAGGCCGTCCGCCATCCTCACAAACTCCGCACCGGGCAACTCCGAGGTAACCGCTTCTCGATTCTAATTCGTGGAACCAGCGAAGAGGTCGAGGAGAACGCCCGGGAAGCCCTTGCCGGGATCCTTGAGAGGGGCATGGCTAATCGTTTTGGCACTCAGCGCTTCGGACACGGTGGTCGCAATGCTGCGGTCGGTCGCGAAATCCTCGCGGGAAGACGGGAGGCCCGGGATCGTCGCAAGGCGCGGTTCATGCTTTCGGCTCTTCAGTCCGAGGTCTTCAACCGGGTTCTGGCCGAGCGCCCCCTACCCCTTGATCGGGTCGCAGAAGGGGATGTCGCCCAGGTGGTCGACTCCGGCGGTCTTTTCTTGGTCGAGGATATGGCTGTGGAAAATGAACGCGCCAAGGCTTTCGAGATCAGCGCAACGGGTCCGATCTTCGGCACCAAGATGAAGGCGCCCGAGGGAGAGCCCGCCCGACGGGAAGCAGAAATCTTGGTCGCCATGGGGATCCCGGCGGCCGAGGATCTGGTGTCACCCCGGGGTATTCGTCTCGCCGGGGCTCGTCGCGCCCTGCGCGTCCGCCCCCAGGATATGTCCCTCATCCGGGAGGAGGAAAGCCTTCGGCTCGAATTCGGCCTGCCGCCTGGAAGTTATGCCACTGTTCTGCTCGAGGAACTATTCGGCGATCTACAGGAGGGGCGCGGGTGAACTCTCTTCCGCCGGTGGAAGCCTGGGGTGACGGGGTTATGCTGCCTCTCCCTCTCCCTCTCCCTCTCCCTCTCCCGCCCGCGAAGATCGCCGGCTCCTTCCAGGAAGAAAGGATCTCTCCATGCCCATTCATTCAAGCCTTGCCGATCTGATCGGGAATACTGCCCTCGTTCGACTGAATCGGCTCAGCGAAGGGCTGGGCGCCGACGTAGTGGTGAAACTCGAAAGCCGGAATCCGTGTAATAGCGTCAAGGACCGTATTGGCCTGGCGATGATCGAGGCAGCCGAAAAAGAAGGCCTAATCAAGCCGGGTGAGACCACTATTGTCGAGCCCACGAGCGGCAATACGGGAATCGCACTCTGCTTTCTTGCGGCGGTCAAGGGCTACGATTGCGTAATCGTAATGCCCGACACGATGAGCCCGGAACGCCGAGTGACCATGCGTGCATTCGGCGCGAAATTGGTTCTTACCGAAGGTGCAAAGGGAATGAAGGGCGCGATCGAGAAGGCCATGGAGATCAAGGCCTCACTGAGCAACTGCTTCATGCCCCAGCAGTTCAGCAACCCCGCGAACCCAAAAGTTCATATGGAGACCACCGGTCCAGAGATCTGGAACGACACGGACGGAATGGTGGACACTTTCGTTGCTGGTGTGGGGACGGGAGGAACCATTACCGGTGTGTCGCGTTTCATCAAGCCGAAGAAGCCTGGATTCAAGGCGATTGCTGTCGAGCCGGCGGATAGCCCTGTTCTCGCCGGGGGGTCGCCCGGCCCTCATAAGATTCAGGGAATCGGCGCTGGCTTTGTTCCGGATGTTCTCGATGGCTCTCAGATTGATGGAATCATTCCCATTACCAACGAGGAAGCGGTGGAGACTGCACTGCGGCTGGCTCGCGAGGAGGGGATTCTCTGTGGGATTTCCTCCGGCGCAAATGTTGCCGCTGCGCTGAAGTACGCGGCGCGGCCTGAGAACGAAAATCAGATGATCGTCACGATCATCTGCGACTTCGGCGAGCGTTACGTACAAACTGTTCTCTTCGATTCGCTTCGCTACGACGGAAGCGATCAGGTCGGAGTCTGAGTTTCCGATGGCTTCCGGTTCTCATAGAGGTACCCCGGGTGATCGGCGGCAAGGGATCGGCCCGACGCCCGAGGGTTTCGGCCCGATAATTCGAAATTTCGATGCCCATAGGCCTGTGATAGCGGCCTCGGCCTGGATTGCGCCAGGTGCTGTGGTTGTGGGCGATGTGGAAATCGGGCCCGATTCGAGTATCTGGTATGGAGCGGTGGTGCGGGGTGATGTCCATCAGATTCGAATCGGCGCTCGCACGAATATTCAGGACCAGGCAACGATCCACGTGACTCGTGATCGTTTCAGCACGTTCATCGGCGATGAGGTCACCATTGGCCATCGAGCGGTTGTGCACGGATGCAAAGTGCACTCGGGCGCGCTGATCGGAATCGGGGCAATTGTTCTCGATGGGGCCGAGGTGGGGGAGGGTGCCCTCGTGGCGGCGGGCGCTGTTGTAACCCCGGGAAGCAAGGTGGCCCCGGGGCAGCTTGTCGTTGGTATGCCGGCCAAGGTGGTTCGCAGTTTGTCCGAGAGCGAACTGGAACTGCAAATTCAGCGCACGCTGGGTTACGTCGATCTGGCGAAGCGACACGATCAGGCCGACCTCCTGGGAGGCGACCACTCGGAAGCCCGGGATCGCTCGGGCAGATGACAATGGGTGACAAGATGCAGGCCCGGGAAGAGGACTCAAGTTCCGAGAAGGTCGGCCGTGCCGAGCGGAAGGTTCAGTCGCGTCAGCAGATCCTGAAGGCTGCGCGGGGCGTCTTCTTTCGCGACGGATTCATGGCGGCGAACTTAGACGAAGTGGCCGAGAACGCGGGCGTGGCCAAGGGAACTCTCTACCGTTATTTCGAGAGCAAGGCAGATCTCTACGTCGCAGTACTCGCAGATAATGGAGATGGATTTACTCAGCGGATGGAGGAGGCCATTTCCAGCGCCGAGTCTGGTCTCGCGCAGGTCCAAGGCCTCAGCCGCTTCTACTACGACTACTGGGTCCGCAATCCCGAGTACTTTCAGATCTTCTGGGCGATCGACAACCAGTCGGTGATCGGGGAGCTCCCGCCGGAAGTGGTTGCGGCGGTTTCCAAACTCTGGGAGCAGAACCTCTCCATTCTCAGTAGTGCCTTGAAGCGAGCTGTAGACGAAGGGAGCTTGGTTGATTGCGACCCATGGGAGGTGGCCCAGATTCTGTGGACCACCGCCAACGCGCTGATTCAGTCGGACGCGATTCGTCCGCGTCGGGAGCTCCGGCGGCTGCCCTTAGAGCAGGTCTTCCATGATGCGGTTGGCTACATCCTGCGCGGTCTGGCGGCGCCAGGTTCGCCTCTTCTCGGGTAGCTCCTCGGTCTGGTCAAGCGGAGCACCCGGACCCAAACCGGCAGAACCCGGGGCGAGCGCGGTCTGGGTTGGACGGAGTTCTTCGCGCTCGGGAGGGCCACGGGCCTGGGGCGCTTTGGGTTCGGAAGCCTCTCAGCCGACCTTCATTCCGGGCAAGACCTGATAGTAGCTTCCGACCGAAGTGGCAAGGAGAGCGAGTAGCGCCGAAGCCAGGGGGTTGCTGCCCCGGCGTGCCGCTTCGGTGGCTGCGTTCTGCTGCTCGGGGCCGGGGGCCAGCTCCAGGAGAACAATCAGATCGGGAAGGATCTGCAGGAATGAGAACAGGAAGAAAAACAAGGCGAGATAGAAAATTCCAATGGTAAATCGCGGCCGGAAAGGGGGCGGACGCCGTTTTCCTGAATGCCCTTCCTGGGGAGAATTCGAAGTCGGCATGGTCTCTCAAGCCTAAGCGTCTGTGAGAACTTGGTCAACGCTGGCAGCTTTCAGCAGGGGAATCGGTACCATTCCCATGTGAGTGAAGGTTCTCGAAAATCCCCCGCCCGGCGGCTCGTCGTAATCGATGGCGCCAATTCGATATACCGCGCCTTCTTTGCCTTGCCCGCGAGCCTGCGCGCGCCGGATGGAACCCCCACCAATGCCATCCTGGGCTTCGTCAACATGTTGACGAAGCTCCTGCGCGAGGAGTCGCCGACCTGGGTAGCGGTGGCCTTTGACCCAAGAGGAGGAACTTTCAGGAACCGCCTTTTCGAAGGCTATAAGGCCAATCGCGACGCCCAACCCGAAGACCTCACGCGCCAGATCCCCCTGATGCGCGAATTCCTCGAGGCTATCCGAATTCCCCTGCTGGAAGTGCCGGATTTCGAAGCCGACGACGTGATCGCGACCCTCGTGAAGACGGTCCCCGAAGATGCGTTCGTGAGCATCGTCTCCACGGACAAGGACTTGATGCAACTCGTGAACGAACGAGTTCAGATGCTCGATTCCGGGAAGCAGAGGCGCTCTGGCCCCGCGGAAGTCGAAGCGCGGTTCGGTGTTCCACCGGACAAGATTCTCGATCTCCGATCCTTGGTGGGAGATCCCAGTGACAATATCCCCGGCGTAAAGGGGATCGGGGAAAAGGGCGCGGCCAAGCTCCTCGCAGAGTGGCAGACACTGGAGAACCTCCTGGACAATGCCGAGCAGGTCACGGCGAAGCGCGCCCGGGAAGCACTGCTTGAGCAGCGGCCTCAGGCGGAACTCTCCAAAGTGCTTTCGACCCTACGTTTCGACGTGCCTTTACCCCTGGCGTTGGAGGATTTGGAGGTCCGCGAAGCCGATCACGAGCCCCTTGCGGCCTTCTACCGGCGGATGGGTTTCACCTCCCTGCTTGATGGGCTCGGTCGAGGGCGCGAGTCCGAGGAAGTGGGGGCGGGGCCGGCGCGGCTTGAGGTCAAGGCCGAGATTGTGATGGACCCCGTCGTTCTGGAGAGCAAGTTGGCGGTCCTGGGTGACTCGGAAGACGACCCCATCGTCCTGCATCCGGTTTGCGGTGCGGGCACTGCGGTTACGTCCCGCTTGGTGGGCCTGGCTTTGACCAACGAAGTTGTGGGTCCCCTCTATGTGCCCATTCGGGGGGAGGGCCTGGCCACCCAGGAAGGTCTGACTCCCGAAGGCCTGGTCGGCGCACTGGACAAGGGCTGGTCCGGGGGGTCGGTGTCTGGACGCAAATGGTGCGCCTTCGAGTCCAAGCGAGTCCAGTCGACGCTGGGTGAACTCGGGTTGGTGCTTCCCGATCCCGTGGACGACCTCGGGCTAGCCGCGCTTCTACTCGATTCCGGTGCCGCCCAGGGCGTCGGCGCCCTGGCGCTGAAAATCTCAGACCAGGACGTAGGCAGCTGGGAAGAGCTGGCGGGGAAGGGGGCCAAGGCCATAGCTGCCGAAGATATGCCCGTTGCGCCCGTGGCGGACTGGGCGGCCTGTCAGGCGGTGGCCCTTCACGGCTTGCGGGCCGAGTTGGGCAAGCGGATTGACGCCGACGGGTTGAGGGCTCTTTACGAGGAGGTGGAAGTCCCCCTGGCCGGTGTGTTGAGCCGAATGGAGCGTACGGGGGTCCGTATTGACGAAGACGCGCTGGCCCATCTCCACACGGAATTCAGCCAGAAACTGGCGGCTCTGCAGGTGGAGATCTATGAGCTGGCCGGTGAGGAGTTCTTGATCAATTCCACGAAGCAATTGCAGGTGATTCTCTTCGAGAAACTCAACCTTCCCGTGATCAAAAAAACGAAGACGGGTTATTCCACCGCCGAAGCGGTTCTGGAGCAGTTGCGATCCCATCACGAATTGCCGGGTCGCATTCTGGATTACCGGAAACTCTCGAAGTTGATGAGTACCTATGTCGACGCACTTCCGCCCCTGATTTGCGAGTCAACGGGCCGGATACATCCGAGTTTTAATCAGTTGGGGGCGGCCACGGGCCGGATGTCGGCATCGAATCCAAACGTGCAAAACATTCCTATTCGGGGCGATGAAGGTGCGCGGATCCGGGAGGCTTTTATTTCCGAAAAGGGTCGCGTCCTGCTCGCCGCAGACTACTCCCAGGTGGAATTGCGGATACTGGCACACTACTCCGGTGACCAGAGCCTGATCGAAGCGTTTCGAAAAGGTGAGGATATCCATCGCCGAACAGCGGCCGAGGTCTGGGGTGTCAAGTTGGATGATGTAACGGGCGAACAGCGTGCCCGGGCCAAGGCGGTTAATTTCGGCATTATCTACGGGTCGTCGGCTTTTGGTTTGGCGAATCAGCTCGGCATCGCCTCGGGCGAGGCCCAGGAAGCCATTGACGCCTATTTCAGTCGGTATCGAGGCGTACGCGATTTTATCGACGCGACCATCGGCGGAGCGGCGGATCAGGGTTATGTGGGAACTCTCCTCGGCCGCCGTCGTTATCTGCCGGACTTGAAGAGTCGCAACCGGGTTCTGCGCCAGGCTTCTGAGCGAATGGCAGTGAATACCGTGATTCAGGGTTCGGCGGCCGACCTGATCAAGCGCGCAATGATCACATTGGATACCCGGCTGGGGGACGCTGTCTCCAGCGCCCGCATGATCCTTCAGGTACACGACGAGCTTGTCTTCGAAGTCTCGGAGAATGAGGTTCCAGCCCTGACCGAACTCCTGCGCGAGTGCATGGAGAACGCTCTGGAACTGAAGGTCCCCATCGTTGTCGATTTCGGCGTCGGGGCCAATTGGCGCGAGGCCCACTGAGGACTTTTATCCTGCGGGCTTCGATCTGCGGCTTTCCGTACCGGGGGCTTCGTCGGGTTCTTAGCCTCCGGAATCGGCGGTCTCTGCCTCGGGGCCAGGGGGTGTGCTGGCCAGTCGATCGTCGAGATATCCCTCGGGCAGGGAGACGCGCTGTTTGCCGCCCTTCTTGCCCCGCTTGACGCGCATGGCCTCCGGGGGAAAGGCGGTCTCCGCCGGGGCGTCAGCCAGGGCATCTTCGAGTTGGCCCAGAGTGTGGACCTGGATCAGGGCCGAACGCCAGCGAGCGCTCCCCGGAAATCCCTTGGTGTACCACGTGGCGTGTTTGCGGAAGGAGAGCAGCCCCAATCGCTCGCCAGACCATTCCACTAGCCGAGCCGCATGGTCGAGCATGACGGTTCGCACCTCGCCGAAGGCGGGGGGGTTCGAGGGCTGGCGGCCCTGGAAAACATCAGCGAGATCGCGAAAGAGCCACGGGCGGCCCAGGCAGCCCCGACCAACGACCACCCCATCGCAGCCGGTTTCGCGCATCATCCGCAATGCGTCCCAGGCCTCCCAGATATCGCCGTTTCCAAAGACGGGGATGCTCGTGACCGCCTGCTTGAGCTGGGCAATCGCATCCCAATTTGCCTGGCCGGAATAGAGGGCCGCCGCGGTGCGGGCATGAAGGGCCACCGCCGCACATCCCTCGTCTTCGGCGACGCGTCCCGAGTCGAGGAAGGTGAGTAGATCGTCGTCGATTCCCATTCGGAACTTGATCGTGATGGGGATCTTGCCGGCTTCGCGTACCGCCGCCCGGACGATGTTGGCCAGGAGCCGGGGCCGGACAGGAATCGCCGCTCCTCCCCCCTTCCGGGTGACCTTACGGACAGGACATCCAAAATTCATATCGATGTGGTCGACGCGCTCTTCGTTGACCAGAAGCGCCACGGCTTTGCCCACGTATTCCGGGTCCACGCCGTAAAGCTGAAGGCTCCGGGGCGATTCCGTGGGGTTGAAACCGGCCAGCTTGAGGGTTTTGGCGTTTCGCTCCACCAGGGCCCGGGCTGTAATCATCTCGCTGACATAGAGCCCTGCACCAAAGCCCCTGCAAAGAGCGCGGAAGGGGTAATTCGTGATTCCCGCCATGGGGGCGAGAACCACGGGCAATTTCAGTTCAATCGGCCCAATCCGAACGGGTGGGAATTCCGTTGGTTTGGCGGGTTGGACGCCGCGATTGATTGTGCCGATATATTTTTCGTCCACGGCCCGAGTGGATACCCCATTCGGCAACGGGGCGCAGACGACGGTCGGGCACGGACTGTGGACCCTCGGGGGGGGTAGGCAGTCGGATCTCTCCGAATCTCTTGATTATTCGGCTGAATCCTCCATCTTCGGCGGCACCCCCCCATAGCTTGGAAATTCTGGGAGCCTCCATGGCTAAGCAGAAGGTCGCCTACGACGAGAAGGCGATTCAGACCCTGGACGCCCTCGAGCATATTCGCTTGCGGACGGGGATGTATATCGGACGCCTCGGGGATGGTTCCCATCCCCAGGACGGTATCTACGTCATGCTCAAGGAAGTCGTGGACAACTCTGTCGACGAGTTCATCATGGGTGAAGGCCGGCGTATCGAAATTGTCCGCGACGGTCACACCATGAGTGTTCGGGACTTTGGACGCGGCATTCCCCTAGGCAAGGTCGTGGAGTGTGTGAGTCAAATCAATACTGGGGGCAAGTACAACGACGATGTTTTCCAGTTTTCCGTAGGCCTGAACGGTGTGGGTACTAAAGCCGTCAACGCTCTCTCCAGTGTTTTTGAAGTCACGAGCTGGCGCGAATCAAAATTCGTTCGCGCTGGGTTCGAACGCGGTCGCCTCCAGCAGGAGAAAAAGGGAAAGGCCCCGGCCGAGGAGGCCAATGGGACATTCGTCCGCTTTACCCCCGACCCTGAGATCTTCAACGAGTACACCTGGAATGAAGAGTTCATCGCGCACCGTCTGCGCTACTACGCTTACCTGAATAGCGGTCTATCTCTGGCCTATAACGGGAAGACCCACCGAAGCAAGAATGGCCTGGCGGATTTGCTCGCTGATGAAATTGGCGACGAGCCCCCGCTTTACGACATCGTTCACTGCAGGGAAGAGAAGTTCGAGTTCGCCTTTACCCACGGCAATGCCTATGGGGAGACCTATTTCTCCTTCGTGAATGGCCAGTACACCAACGATGGGGGCACGCACCAGAGCGCGTTTCGAGAGGGTGTGCTCAAGGGCGTGAACGAATTTGCGAAGAAAAATTTTGCAGGGGAAGACGTTCGAGACGGCATCGTCGGTGCGATCGCGTTGAAGCTTCAAGACCCGGTATTCGAGAGTCAAACCAAAAACAAGCTTGGCTCTACCGAGGTGCGGACATGGGTAGTGCCCGCGGTGAAGGCACAGGTGGTGCGCTGGCTTCACGAAAATCCAGATGCGAGCAAGAGTTTGCTTGAAAAAGTTGCGAACAACGAACGCATTCGAAAGGAATTGGCCTCGATCAAGAAGGATGCCCGAGAGAGGGCCAAGAAAGTTGCGATCCGAATTCCCAAGCTGACGGATTGCAAGGTTCATTTCGATGACACCAAGGGCGACCGACGCGATGAGAGCACAGTTTTTCTATCCGAAGGAGATTCTGCAGCGGGTGTCATTGTCCCGACTCGGGATGTCATGACCCAGGCCATATTCTCGTTAAGAGGCAAACCGCTCAACTGTCATGGCCTCAAGCGTGACGCCATCTACAAGAATGAAGAGCTCTACAATCTGATGCGTGCATTGGGCATCGAGGATGGTATCGAAGGGCTTCGCTACAACCGCGTTGTCCTGGCGACTGACGCAGATGTTGACGGGATGCACATTCGGAATCTATTGCTGACGTTCTTCCTGCGTTATTTCGAGGAACTGGTGCTGAAGGGGCATGTCTATATCCTCGAGACGCCTCTCTTTCGGGTGCGAGACAAGAAGGTCACCGAGTACTGCTACAACGAAGCCGAGCGCGACAAGGCTATGACGGCGATCAAGAACTCCGAGGTGACCCGGTTCAAGGGCCTGGGCGAAATCAGTCCCAAGGAATTCGGCCAGTTCATCGGGGAAGGGATGCGGCTTCAATCCGTTACCGTGAACAGTATCAGCGAGGTGGCCAAGACCCTCGAATTCTTCATGGGCAAGAATACCCCCGCGCGCCGAGATTTTATCGTCGAAAATCTTTTGACAGACGTCGCCTGAAGGGCAGTACAGCATGGCTCAACTCGAATCACTGATGCAGCGAAATTTTCTTGAGTATTCGAGCTATTTCGTGCTTGACCGTGCGATTCCGGAATTGCGCGATGGCCTCAAGCCCGTGCAGAGACGTATTTTGCACACCCTGTTCTCTATGAACGACGGCCGCTTTCACAAGGTGGCCAACGTCATCGGTGAGACCATGAAGCTTCATCCCCATGGTGATGCGTCTATCGGGGACGCCTTGGTGGTGCTGGCGAACAAGGACTACTTCATCGAGAAGCAGGGCAATTTTGGAAACCTCGCAACGGGCCACCGCGCGGCGGCAGCGCGCTATATCGAATGTCGGTTGACGGATCTGGCACTGGACACGCTCTTTCATAAGTCTCTCACCGAAATGGTTCCGAGTTACGATGGGCGCAGCCCTGAGCCCATTCGGCTTCCCGCGAAATTGCCCGTCATCCTGATGCTTGGGACCGAGGGCATCGCTGTGGGGATGGCGACCAAACTTCTGCCTCACAATCTAAACGAACTCTGGGAAGCCCAAATCGCGATCCTGGAGGGCAAGCCGGTTAGTCTCTTCCCCGATTTCCCCCAAGGCGGCTTGATGGATGTGGACGCTTATGAAGACGGCCGGGGTAAAGTAGAGGTCCGCGCCCGAGTAAAGGTTCTCGACAAGAAACACGTTGTGATCAGCGAAGTTCCCTATGGAACAACCACGGAGAGCATCATCGCCTCCATTGAGGCGGCAGCTCAAAAAGGCCGGGTCAAGGTTTCGTCCATTGACGACTTTACTACCGGTAGCGTGGAGATCGACCTGACCCTGGCCCGGGGTGTTTCGGCCATGGAAGTTCTTCCGCAGCTCTATGCGTATACGGATTGCTCCGTTTCGATTTCGTCCAATGTGACGGTCATCAACGATCGGAAACCGGTCCAGCTGACCATCACGGATATTGTCAATCTGCTTACGGTACAGCTCAAAGGCCAATTGAAGCTGGAACTTGAGTTTGAGCGCGATCAGATGCTGGACAAGCAGCACTGGTTGACCTTGGAGCAGATCTTCGTAGAGAAACGTGTCTACAAGCGAATAGAAGAGGCGACGACCGAAAAAGCCGTCCGGGATGAAGTCATGAAGGGGATGGCCCAGTACAAAAAGCTCTTCGTGCGCCCCATGGTGGATGAGGATGTGAAGCGACTGCTTGAGATTCGAATACGCCGCATCTCGGCGTATGACATAGACAAGAACCGACGAGATATTGTGGAGGTTCAGAAAGCGATCGACGCAGTCGGCAAAAAGCTACGAAATATGAAGCGCACGACGATTGATTACGTGAAGGGCCTGATTAAGAAATACGGGGACCGCTTCCCGAGGCGCACAGAGATCACCCGGATCAAGGCCGTCGATAAGAAGGCCGTCGCTCGGGAGAATATCAAGCTTAGTTACGACAAGAAGTCGGGTTTTTTTGGGAGCGATGTTCGCGGTGATCAATTCAAGATGACGGTCTCGGAATACGCCCTGATCCTGGGGATCGCCTCGGATGGTACTTATCGAATCATGTCTCCCCCCGAAAAAATTCTGTTTAGCGGGAAACTGCTGCATTGTGAGCCCTTTGACCCAGACAAGGGTGTCGAATTTACGATCGTTTACAGGGATAAGCAGAAGATCGCCTACGGGAAGCGCATTCGGATTGAGAAATTCATTCGAAACCGCGAGTACGCGCTCATCAAGGGAAAGGTCGGAAAAATTGACATGATTCTTCCCGGCGACGCCCAGGGAAAGCTTCTGATGGATTTTGTTCCGGCGAAGCGCCAGCGAGTGAAGAAGGCGAATTATGATATTGCCGAGTTGCAGTTCATCAGCCCGACGGCTCGGGGATCGAGGCTCGCCCCCAAAGCGGTGGCAAAGATCAAGCTCGAGAAGGCCGCCGCGAAGCCGTCCGGTGGCTCGAAACCGCCCCCCCGGACTCACTCCGTGGATCCCGATGGTCAGGGGAACCTGCTCTAGGCGCAGCCAGCGGGCTCGAGGCTGTGAAACCTGGGACCGTTTGGTTCAGGCGATGAGGCACTCGAGCCGGTCGATGGCGTGCACTGGCGCGTTGTTCCCGCTCATCAGGGGTGCAATTGCTCCGTAGACAAGTTGTTGTTGCTTGACCCGGCCCAGGCCCTCAAAGACGCTGGCCTGAACCCGCACTTCGAAGTGCCCAATTCCGCCCGCCGAAACCTGAACCTCCGCCTCGGGAATAGCGACTAGGATGGCCTGGCGGATCGCATCGGCAATATCCGATGGGCTGAGATTCTCTTCGATATCCATGATTGTCCGGACCCACTGCTTCAGGTGGAGTTCTTCGCGACGATCGCCGACGTCTAGTAGCGCGGAACGCCGGAGTCTATCTCGGTGGACCAAGCGTCGATTCCGCCTGTGACGTTGTGGACGTTGGTGAATCCCTGGTCGATGAACTGCTTTCCGGCGTTGACGCCTCGGGGCCCATGATGGCAGATGAAAACGAGCTTCGTCTGCTTCGGGAGGTCGGACATTCGCTGGTACTGGGTCTCGTCCAAGAGTACCGCGCCGGGAATTCGGGCTTTTTCAAACTCGCTGGGCGTTCGAACGTCGATGAATTCGAACTCTTCGCCAGCGTCGATCAGTGACTTGAGAGATTGGACGCTCATTTCACCCAGGGTCGGTGCGTTGGGGTTGTCCACCTTGAACCCATTGCCTTCGGCGGTTTCCACGAGTTCGATCGTTATGCCATCGGCTCGGGCTGTGCTGAACCGATCGATCATCAAAATGACCCCGTTGGCTTCAACCTGAACATCCATCGCGCTCTGGGGAGCCATGGAGAGGCTGGTTTTCCAGTCGCGGCTGACAGAAAGGTGGAGGAGGTCGTTCGGACCGCCGTTCTGAGCCGCCGCCTGTCCAAGCATCTTGGCGGCCTCATCGCTCACCTTGATTTCGGGGACAACGGTCTCGGGAGCTTCGACGCCGAGGGTGTCGAAGAGTTCTCCCGCCCCCGCCATCTCGGTGATGATGTCACAGCCGCCTACGAACTCGCCGCCGACGTAGAGCTGCGGAATCGTGGGCCACGAGGAAAAATCTTTGATGCCCTCGCGGATGTCCCCATTAGAAAGGACGTCAAGCGTCTCATAGTCGCTCAGGTAGTCGTCGAGGATCGAGATAACCTTGGCGGAGAAGCCGCACTGGGGGGCTTGCCGGTTGCCCTTCATGAAGAGCATCACCGGATTGTTTTGGATCAGATCGTTGATCTTGCCGCGGGTTGCTTCGTCGAGACTCATCTTGGCTCCTGATTGGGGGACGTGGTCCGGGATCCGATCCAACCGGTGGGAGTGGCCCGACAGGGTAGGGTAGCAGCCCTCCCGGACCCTGAAAACGGTCAGATTTCGGCC
>DUCT01000086.1 GCA_012959665.1 Myxococcales bacterium
GCGTCCAAGCGGAGCATCGCCCTGGATCCCACCGTGGCCGAGGACCGAACAACCCTTCTCGCCCTGATTGCCAAGGCCGACATTCTCATCGAAAGCTTCGGCCCGGGCGGACTCGATGCCCAGGGACTCTCGGTGGAGGAACTCCAGGGCAGTCATCCGGCGCTCTCGGTGGTTTCCCTCTCGCCCTGGGGACTCGAGGGCCCCGGCGCCCATCGCCCCGCCACGGAGTTCACCCTTCAGGCCGCCACGGGCTCCATCGACTACCGGGGCTTGCCCGGGCGCAAACCCGTTGCCGCGGGGGGCCGCATCGGCGAGTGGGCCGCGGGAAGCTTCGCCGCGCCCGCGGCCATCAGTGCGGCGATCTCGGCGCGCAAAACCGGAAGAGGCCACCACGTGGACCTCTCCATCTTCGAGAGCATGCTGATCTGCATGACCGTCTACCACGATCTCAGCAGCCAGTGGTTCGACGGCCCGCTTCCCCGGAGCATCGAGATCCCGTCCATCGAACCCGCCAAGGACGGCTACGTGGGCTATTGCGTGATCACCGGCCAACAGTGGACGGATTTCTGCGCGATGCTCGGGCGCCAGGACATCGCCGAAGACACCCGCTACCTCGACGGTCGGGCTCGGATGAAACACATCGAAAAGATGCAGACCATGATCCAGGGCTTCACCCGGGAGCGCAGTGTCGAGGAGCTCATCGAGTTGGCCGGACTGCTGCGGATTCCCGCGGCTGAGATCGGCAACGGCGAAACTCTGCCCGGCATGGCGCAGATGAAGGCGCGCCAGGTCTTCCGCCCGGGGCCCGGGGGATTCATCCAGCCCCGCGCTCCCTATCAGCTCAGCCGCACCCCCCTGCGCCCCCCGGCCCGGGCCCCCCGCCTGAACGAACACGCCCAGGCAATCAGGGCGGAGTGGGCGGATGCGCCGCTCTCCGCGGCCGACCCCCTAACCAAACCCCAAGCCAAGCCCGAAGCCGAGCCCCTGCCCCTCGCGGGCATTCGCGTGGTGGATCTCACGGCGTTCTGGGCGGGACCGGTCGCCGCCGCCTACCTGGCCGACATGGGAGCGGACGTGGTCAAGGTCGAGTCCATTCAGCGCCCGGACGGGATGCGCTTCGCCGGCGCTGTTCCCAACGAGGAAATCTGGGAATGGTCCCCGGTTTTTCACGGGGCCAATCCGGGCAAGCGCGGCATCACGCTAAAACTCGACAGCGAAGAGGGCATGGGCCTGGTGCGGCGCATGATCGAGGGTGCCGACGTCTTGATCGAGAATTTCTCCGCCCGGGTACTCGAAAATTTCGGCCTGGGCTGGGACGAAGTTCGGGCGATCAATCCAAAAATCATCATGGTCCGGATGCCGGCCTTTGGCCTCGAGGGCCCCTGGCGGGACCGCGCCGGATTCGCGATGACCGTCGAGCAGGTGAGCGGTCTCGCTTGGCTGACGGGTTACCGGGACCTTCCCCTTGTGGTGCGCGGCGCATGCGATCCCATCGGTGGGATGCACGCGGTCTTTGCACTGATGATGGCCCTGGAACACCGACGGCGAACCGGCGAAGGACAGCTCGTCGAAGTTCCCCTGGTGGAGGTGGCAATCAATATCGCCGCCGAGCAGGTCATGGAATTCGACGCGTACGGAAAACTGCTGACCCGTGATGAAAACCGGGGCCCGGTTTCGGCGCCCCAGGGCGTCTACGCCAGTGCCGTCAGCGAGGCACTGATCGCCCTGGCCATCCCAGACGATGCGGCGTGGCGAAGGTTATGCGGGGTCATGGGCGACCCGGAGTGGGCCCGAGACCCGGCTTTCGCCCACGCCCCGGGACGCCGTGCCCACCACGATGCCCTGGACGAGAAGCTGGAAACCTGGTTTCAGGAAAGATCTCAAAAAGCCGGGCTCGAAGCTCTCTGGGCTGCGGGAATTCCCGCTTCGCCCCTGATCAACGCTCACGACTTGATGCCCGACGCGCAATTGGAGGCCCGGGGGTTTTTCCAGACCTTGCATCATCCGCGATCCGGAGAGGCCCGCTATCCCGGTTGGCCCATGGCATTCTCCGGGCTTCCGCGCGCGCTGCATCGCCGCCCTCCCCCCTCGTTGGGTCAGCACAACGACGAAATTCTGGGGGGCGAACTCGGTCTCGACGACGATGAATTGGCGCGTCTGCGCGAGGAGAAAATCATTGGCGAACGTCCGTCCTTCATGTAGCCGGCCGCCCCTTTGCCTGGGCTACCCTGGGCGGATGATGCGGAACCCCTTGAGACAGGTTGGCCTGACGTTGCTGGTCGGCGCCTTTCTCATGGGTGCGAGCCAGTGCCTGGCCGAGGGGGACTCTCCGGCGCCTACTCATGTCCCCTCTCCTGACTCTCCCCTGACTGCTACTGCTGTCCCTATCCCCACTGCTACCCCTACTCCCACTCCCACTGCTAGCCCTAGCCCCTCCCCCGACCCGAAGCCAGTGGTCCAGGCGAGCCCGGCCGAAGCGGAGGAGTCGGCGCTCGAGCACCAGGTCGCCTATCGGGATTACCGAGCCGCCCTGATTGCCCAGGATTTTGAGACGGCGCTGATCTATGCGCGCAAGGGTCACGCATTCGCCTTGCGCGACCTCGGCCTTCGGAACGCCCAGACCGGAGTGCTGGCCTACAACCTCGGCGCCGTGAGTTACCGCCTCGAGCGCTATCGGGACGGCCTCCCCCCGCTCCTCGAAGCCGAAAAAACCTATGCCGAGAACTACGGGTTGGACTCGACGAAGAACCTGCTGCCCATTCGCAAGCTGGCCAGTACCTACGAGGCCCTGGGCAACTGGCCCGAGGCCGAACGCTACTCGGTCCGGGCCATAGAAATCATCGAAGCCACCCAGGGCCGCACAGCCAAAGAAATCACCGAGATCCTGATGGACTTGACCCAGATCACCCAGCACCTGGGAGAGGCCAAGCGAATGCGCAGCTATGCGAACCGCGCCCTCTACAACATGCACCAGGGCGAAGACTCGAATGCCTTGGCCATCGGTCACGCCTACATCAGCTTGACGACCGCCGAAATCATGTTGGGAGATGCACTGGCCGCCAACAAGAGTCTCGACCGCGCCATCGAGATCTACGAAAGCCAGATGCCCCCAGAGGATCCCCGACTCCTTCGTCTTTATGCATTCGCCGCCGACACCTTCGACCAAACCGGCAGGCCCGGATCGGCCCGCAAGTACCGGCGCCGTATCAACGCCAGCGAAAACTAAACCCTCCGGAGAATTCGGGAAAGCAGCCCCATGTGGAGTTCAACAACTTGGCCGCGGTTGGCCTTAGCCCTCTTTTGCCTGGCCCTGCCGCTCACCGCGGGCGCCCAGGAGGAAGAACCCGAGGTGGTGCCGGATATCTTCACCGTCTTCAACACGGGCCGAGAAATCCCCGGCAGCTTGGACGCGACCATTGAGAGCGCCAACGCCGGGAGCAACACCGCCAACACGATTCAATTCGGGGTGGGCGAACTCGAAGGCCTGACCCTGACCCTGGAATCGGAGCCCCTACTTCCCGATATCGACCTGCTTGCCCTGGACCCCGCAGTCGATCGCAACGTGGACCTCGACGCCACCAACGTCCTCGGCTTTCGAATCGAGACGGCCACGGATGTGGGCCTCGACTTCACCCTCCTACACGTCAAGTCCGGCCAGGCCACCCTGGTGGATCTCGAAATTGAGGGCACGGCCGAGGACAGCGAGGGCAAGCGATTGCCCGCGCGCTTTCTGGTCGATGCCGATGCAGCCCTGGGGTTTCGGTATTCCGCCGACCACGTGATCCGCGACAACATCGTGGGAGCGGGCAGCGTCGTCAAGGAAGGCGAAGCGACCCTGCGGCTCTCGGGAGTCAACACCTACGGCGGGGGAACCGAAGTCAAGGAAGGCAATCTGCTGGGCCACCGGGATTCGATCCAGGGCAACGTGCTGGTGGAGGAGGACGCAGTGCTGGCCTTCGAAGATCGAACCGAGACCGCGACCCATCTCTACTCCGGCCAAATCACCGGCGAGGGCAAGGTCATCAAGCTGGATAGCCACATCCTGCACTTTGACAGCGGCTTGCTTGCGGTCACCGGCGGGGCCGAGATCGTCGACGGCACCCTCACCGGCGACTCTGACACCATCACGAGCGATGTCACCATCGGGGCCGGGGCGCTCTTTCAACTGGTCCAGACCGCGGACGGCGAGTATGCGGGCAATATCACCGGCGGCGGAAAATTTGAAAAAGAGGGCAGCGCCGACCTAACCCTAGCCGGAACCAATTCGTTCTCAGGAGGCATCGATATCATCTCGGGAAAACTGTTTGGCAACTCGGGCAGCATTCCCGGAGACATCGCCCTCAGCAACGGCTCCAGCCAAGTGATCTTCGACCAGAGCGCGACCATCGGCGACGGCATCCACTCCGGAAATATCAGCGGCGTTGGGAAACTGGTCAAGCAGGGCCTCGGCACCCTGACCCTCAGCGGAACCAGCACCTATACCGGCGATACCGAGATCGTCGAAGGCACCTTGCGCGGCGATGCCCAAAGCCTGGTGGGCAACATTGTTCTGAGTTCCGTGGACGCCACCGCGGAATTCTCGTTCGCTGGCAGCCAAACCTTCGACGGCTTCATCTCGGATCTCGGCAACGTCACCAAGTCGGGAACCGGCACCCTCATCCTCAACGCGCCGAATTCGTACACGGGGGCCACTACAATCAATGGCGGCACATTGCGCCTGGAGACCGACCTGCCCAGTACGTCGAGCGTGACCCTAGCCGCCGGGGCTACCCTTGAAAACGCCCAATCGACGGGCGTCACGACGATCCATGGAGGGCTGGTCAGCCGCGGCCGGATCATTCTGGGGGGCGTCACCGACGCACTCCTTGTGGAGGCCGGGTCAGCCAGGCTCGAGGCGGG
>DUCT01000087.1:0-1794 GCA_012959665.1 Myxococcales bacterium
CGCAAGTACACTGCATAATAAGCGGCTCTTCGAACGCAATTCCATCGATACGTCTCCCCTTCCCGGAGGATTCCGAATTTCATTTTCTCATTAGCGCCCCTCGTTTGTAAAGGAAAAACTTCGGAAATTGGCAAGTCGCCCGTCGAGCCGAACGGGAGTGCCCTCTCCGCGCCCCGCCCTAGGCCTGCTTCACCCCGAGGGAATCGAGGTCTCCTCCAATTCGCGTTGCCCGCATCGCCGGCGTGCAGCGCTAGTCTCCGGGCCCCCCCCCAATCCCAAGGAAGCCACCCACACCATGACTCAGACTCTGACTTTTACCCCTGAGGAGCTGCTCTCGAGCGAACCCGTCGCCGAGCCCTTGATCGCGAACGGCGTGCGCTGCCACGGGGGATTCGACGCCGACGGTCTCTACCGCTCCCCCCGCACCCTATGCCGGCTCCCCGCCATCCAGGCATGGCAAGCCCAACTCAGCGACCAGGGCTCACCCCTGATCGAGATCCCCCGCAACCTGATGCCCCCCCAGTATCCCAGTGCCGTCCAGGCCAAACTCCTGCTCGAGAACGGTGTCCGCGAACCCGTGGTTCGCGCTCTGACGATCATTTCCATCGTCGAGGGCTTCGGTGCCATGATCCGAGACGTTGAGGCTCCCGAGCTTCGCAAACTTTTCGTAGAGCCCATCGACGGAACAGGCTTGGACCATTTGACCGGAGGCCTCTTCGAGGCCCACGCCCGGGACGAGTCCGGCTACCGAGATGAGGGAGGCCACAAACAGATGTGGGAGGCCGCCCGGGACGCCGGCCTGGAGAATCCCAAGGTGCCTGGAGACGTCCTGATGCGCCTAATGGGAAGGCGCGGCCGAGGCGGAGCCCAGCAGCCCGCTTTCCCAGAGATCGGCCCGGAACTCGAGCGAATGCTGGGCTTCATGGCCAACGTCCTGGTCGTGGAAGTCTTTGCCGAAGGAACCTTCCAATGGGGCATCGACGTGCTTTCGGATCCCGAGATTTCCGCCGCCCCGGAAGTTGCGGGAGGTATGGTCCGAAATATCCAGGCGGACGAAAAACCTCACGTCGACTACCTGCGAACCGCGCTCTCCGAAGTTTCCGCACGAACGATCCGAACCGTCGATGACAAGACAATTTCGGGGAAGACCGTTGTGGACGGACTGCTCCACCGAATTCTCTCCCAAATGACCCGGAATCGGCCCGGCGATCAACGCGAGGATCTCCGCGAAGGGCTTGCCCAGGCCATCTCCGTCGCCACCAATCCTGGGGCTCTTCAGGAGGAGTTCGACGCCCTGGAGTTGCCCTGGACCCCGCCGGAGACGACCGGTTTCGAGCCCGCCGCCAACGGGGCCTGAGCGGTGGAATTGGTCACACGGGTCCGCAGGAGCCTGAAGGTCGGGTGGAATGCCGCCTGGCTTTGGGGGATGTACAAGATCCCGAGCTGGGGTCGGCGTCTTCGCGGCATCGAAATCTCAAAGGAAGAGCTATCCCCCACGCATCAGCGGGCGGCCGCTCGCGTCCTCGACCTGGCTCTCGACCTTCGGGGCGTGATGATCAAGCTCTGTCAGGCGGTGGCCACGCGCTCGGACATTTTTCCGAAAGAGTTCATCGAAAAGCTCAAGCAATGCCACGACGCAGTGCCCCCCAAACCCTTTGAACAGGTGCGGCGGATGGTCGAAAGCGAGCTCGGCAAGCCCATCGAGGCGGTCTTCTCGGAATTTGAGCCCACGCCCATTGCCTCGGCCTCCCTCGCCCAAGTCCACCGGGCCCGGCTCATCGATGGCCGGGAGGT
>DUCT01000087.1:1825-4890 GCA_012959665.1 Myxococcales bacterium
ATCGAGGGCATCATTCGCACCGACCTGGGGAATATGAGCCGGGTCTGTCGCGTCTACGAATTCTTTGACCCCCAGCCACTCCCGCTTCTCCCCTTGCTCGTGGAATTGACTCGTCATCTGCGCATGGAATTGGACTTTGTCCGAGAAGCGGATTGCGCGGATCGAGTCCGGGAACTCTTTGCCGACGACCCCCATGTCAAGATTCCCGAGATCTACCGGGAGTGGAGCACAACCCGAGTGCTCACCATGGAACTCGTCGGCGGGATCAAGATCACCGAGAAGGCCAGCATGAAGGAAGCGGGCCTGGTGCCCGCCGAAGTCTTTCAGAATTTGATGTACATCTACGTCCGCATGATCTTGGCCGCCGGCTTCTTTCACGCGGATCCCCATCCCGGCAACCTCTTTGTCACGCCCACTGGGGAGATCGTGGTCCTCGACTTCGGCCTTTCCAAGGAGTTGCCCGAAGGCTTCGGTCTCGGTCTCTTCGAACTGATGTTCTCCCTGGCGACCTTCAATGAATCGGCCATGGTGCGGGCCTTCACCGAACTGGGCTTCCGGTCCAAGACCGGAGATACCAGCACTTTTGTCGCAATCGCCCGGCGCATGGTCCGTCGCAGCGATTCGGGCGCCTTCGAGGGTGAGTTCACCGAGGACATGACCGAAGAGCTCTTCGAAGCCATCCGAGAGGATCCCGTCGCCGAGGTGCCCAGCGATTTCGTTCTGGTCGCCCGGGTATTTTCGCTGCTCTCGGGGATCGGACACACCTTGGGGAGCCGGGCCAATGTTCTCCAGGCCATGAGCGGCGGCGGCCCGGTCGCTTCATCCAACGCTTCCCGCTAAGCGACAGGCGTTCGCTCGGGGTCCGGGGGAACGTCTTGGTCATGATCGCCGGTCTGGCCGTGGTCGTGGCCGTGGTCGTGGCCGTGGCCGCTCCCGAAGGCATCCCCCAGGCTGGCAAGCCACACCCGCAGACCGCTTCGCCAGATGCCGCGCAAAATCAGTCCCCCGAGTAGAGCGCTGCCGGCCAGGGCCCAGACCGAGTGCCCATGCGTCTCCCCGAAGCCCCCTTCGGGCACGCTGGCTTCCAGGCCGAAAAGGTTGGCCGCCACCGCGAAGACCCAGACCGCCAGAATCAGCGCCCCCAGCCCCAGCCAAGCCGCCCGGGGGCCGAAGGCGGCGCGCAAAAAACCCACCGTGGCCAAGTTGGTGGCCGGGCCAAGCAGGAGCCCCGCCAGGACCGCCCCGGAAGAAAAACCCTTGCCGATGAGCACAGCGGCCAGGGGCGTGGCCGCTGCAGCACAGACATAACTCGGCACCGCAATCAGCGAAATCACGACAATGTCCAGCCCGGAACCCGCCCAACTTCCCATACCGCCGTCGGGCAGAACCGCCTGGGTATACGCGGCGAGCACCAGGCCCACCAGAGTGAAGGGGCCCACGTGATGAAGCAACTCATCAAAATGATCCATCGCTCGGCGCCAGACTCCTTCGCGCTCGGAACCCGGGGCCACGGGTTCGTTCTCGGCCACCGGCCGTGCCTCGGACTTGAAAGCCCAGGCCACCACCAGGGCGGCCAGCATGGCCACCGCCACGGCCGCGCCCAAACGCATCAGGGCAAAGGGCCACCCCAGGAACCGGGCCGTCAAGGCGAAGCTCTCGACGCCAAGCTCCGGCGTGGCCAACAGAAAGGCCACCACCAAGGCCGGGCCTCCGCCTCGGGCCCGAAGGGATTCCGCCAGGGGCAGGACCCCGCACGCACAAATCGGGAGGGGCGCGCCCACCACCGCGCCGCGAAATGCCTGGCCCAGGGAAGACCCCCCTTGGAGCCAGCGGGTAGAGAGCGCGCCACCAAAGGTTTGAAGCAGCGCCCCAATGGCCAGCCCGATTAGGAGAACCGGCGCCGTCTCCAGGGTCAGCTCTGCCAGGGCGTTGAAGATCTCCTGGCGCACCTCGCCGCCTCCCTCCCCCGAATGGGTGTGCTCGTGCCCTCCGCCCGCGGCCAACATCGCCAGGCCGATGCCCGCCGCAATGGCCAGCATATCGGCGAGCCGTCCGCTCAAATCTCGGGGCGCCTCGGCCCGCCAATCATGGCCGATCACATGCAGGAGCAAGCCACTGGCCACGGCCAGGATCCATGGCTCCCAGAGTTCCATGGTCTGCGCCGGTGTGGCGCCCACGATAAAAACCCCCAGGCACGTGGCTGCGGCGACTCCCACCGCACGCACCACCGCGTGCCGAGTGCCGTAGCGATCCGCATAAGCGAGCACCAGAACCCCGGTAATCGGAACCGTGTGGGCGGCGACGGCGACAAGCACACCGATATCGACGCCGGCGGTCGGGCCGAGTCCACCGAAGAGCCCCAACGCCATGCCGTCCGCCAGCTTGTGCCAGAGCAGGCCGATATAGCCGAGTTCCACGGCGATCCAAGAAGGGTCTCGACGGGAGCCGGAGCCCCGCCCGGACCGGAAGCGAACAATCCGCTCGAAACCTGCCGGCGCCACCAAAGCGATCCCAAAGACGCCCAGCGCCCAGAGTCCAATGTCCGCCATGGCGGCGGGAAGCAGTTGGGCCAGCACGACCACCCCGGCCGCCACCAGGGCAAAGGTCCGCACGGGCTCCAGGGCGCGATGGCTCCGCGAGCCCAACAAGACCACCGCCGCTCCAGCGGCCACAGAGCCCACGGACACGAACAAGGCGAGCCACACGACCGATTTTCCTCCCCGATAAGCCCAGGCGGCGCCTCATCCCGAGGGCAACGCTGGGGCAGTTTGATTCCCCTGTGGGAATCTCGCAAGGGGTCCGAAACCGACCGGGCGATCCCCTGAGCCACCCGGATTCCCTGTGCGACCCAGGCCGAGCCGCACCGGGGGCCGCTCAACGTTCCTTCACACTCACGGCCGGGGGGGCCCCCGCACACCCCGCGAATCGGGGCGCTCCAAATGCAGTCCCCCGAGCGGATCGAGCGGCTCATATAAGCCAAGCCAGAGCCCATGGCCCCCGGGACCGTCAGTTTGAACCCCAGAGACTCGCCTGAGCTGTCTCTTACGCCAGCGCGCAGCGTTGGA
>DUCT01000088.1:0-3443 GCA_012959665.1 Myxococcales bacterium
GCCTCGCTCATCCCCGCCCGCCACCCTGGACCGACGCCGGACACCCAATCCCTAACGGAGCAAACCCCGGGATGGCCGCGCATCCGCGGCCAGGGGAACGTGCAAGAAATTCGTCACACCCGAAATTCCGCTGGTCTCGGTCGCCGCTTTCACCGCTGCCTGAATATCCGCGGCCGAGTGCACGGCACCCAAAAGAACCGCGTGCCCCCCCACCACCTCCACCGCGATATTGGTCCGCTCCGCGCCGCTGGCAATCCCGATGGCCGCAACCACTTTCGCCTTGAGGGTCAGATCGGCCGTCGCACTCGGCGCATCCTCGCCCGTTGGCTTCGGGGGCAGGTAGACGGCGATGGAAAGCAGCCCCGGCACGCCCCGTGCCGCTGCTTCCAGGGCGCTGCGCTGGGCGTCATCCGTCACCCAGCCCACCAGGTAACCGTGCCCCCCGGCGACATAGGGCTTCACCGAGAGCGCGGTCTCGGGTTCGGCCAAGAGCAACGCCTTACGCAGATTCGTCTTGAGCCGCTTGTCCTGAACAAAAACCAGAGGTTGCTCGGGGCTCCGCGCCGCCTGCAGGAGAAGCCGGTAGGGGGTGAAGGCCTGGGCAACCGTCGGGGCCAGGCCGGTCGCCCCGGCCCCCATCATCGCGATTGAAAAGAGAAAAATAAACTTTCGCAGGGCTGCGCTCATGGGGAAGGGCTCCTCTCATCTCTCAGAAAACAGACTCCACCGCCGAACATAAGTCAACTTTCCAGGCTTCACCCCACCTCCGAATACTCGCCCCGAAAAACGGGGGGTGATCTAGGTCACATCCAAATCCCGCCCCAGCCCGACCTCCTCCCCATAGCCCAGCCATCACTCAATCCTCCGCAAAGCGGAATCAAGGGGACCCAAAATGAACCAGGAAAATCGCTGCACGGCCAACAACTCGAACCGACTCAAGAAGCCGGCAAGGCTTGGGAGAGCCCTGCTCGTCAGCCTTCTCGCCTCGTCTTTTTTCGGCTGCCCGGAACTGACCGGAACCAACGGTGCCGTGCGCGATGTCGCCAACGGTCGTTTTCTCTACTCCCAGAGTCTGGGCGGCGTAGATGGCATCCCCTACAGCACCGTCAAGGTGATGACCCTGCACCTGGCGCTTCGGGCCATCAAGCAGGGCAAGTTCGACGAGAACACCTACATCACTATAAGTCAACACGCGGACGACCAGGATTGCAACTGCTTTCCCGGCGGAAATATGAGTGTTCTCGTCCCTGGCGACAAGATGCCGGTGTTGATGGCGCTCTACTCGATCGGGCTATCCCATGGTGAGCCCACCATGGCGATGGCCGAACTGGTCGCCAACGTCAACCGCCCTACACCGGTCGTCGGTACGGGGACGAGCAAGGCTCAGTCCAAAGTGCTCGAGCAGGAGTTCATTGACATGATGAACGCCGAGGCGTTCAATCTCGGCCTGGACAACACCCACTACACGTCGGTGCACGGAGCGCCGAGCGCCACCCAGGTGACGTCCGTCCGGGACTTGGCCAAACTCTGGGATGCGGCCGTCGCGGAGAATTCCTCCTTCCTCACCTACACGGGCACCCGCAAGTTCCCTACCCTGACTTGGTCGCCCCTCTCGGCTGCCCCCTACTGGGCGAACATGACCTTCCCTGATCGGCCATACAACTACTACCCGGGCATCGACGGCGACAAGAACGGAGGCCGCTCGCCGGGAATGTCCCTGGACATTGCAATGGTCACCCGGGCAACCCGCGCCGACCGCTCCCTCACCGCTTCGGTCCTTCTCGCCACCAACCAGACCGAAGCAAACCAGGACACCGCTGAACTCTTCCGCTGGGGTTACGAAGAAATATTTCGCCCGACTGAATGGGCGGAGGCCAGCCATGGGAGCAGCGTGGCTCAACACCACGCCATCGCTTGCTATGCCGGGACGGATGTGGTCACGGCTTCGCATACCGCCAACAACGCACTCGAGCTGATCCGCTGGTCGGTGGGGCGCCGCAGTTCAGAAATTAACAAAGTGACAACCCTCGCCGAGGCGGGTGGCGCGATCGGCGACGTGGATGTCGCCTGGGTCGGCCCTCACCGGATCGCTACGGTCTCCGAAGCTGTGGGACGGGGCGGCCCCACGATCCGGGTCAGCCTCTACGGCACCGACGACGGTCTCTACTTCATTCACAAGCTGGACCTCGGACCGGGCACCCACCCCCAAGTAGAGCGCATGAACAGTCAGAGGATTACGGTGGCCTTCGTCACCAGCGGCGCCTTCGAATTACGGACCTTCGCCGTGGCCCCAAGCGGACTGAGCCTTGAAAACAGCCTGACCCAATCCGGTTCGTGGGCCGGCCTAGCACTCGCCCAGACCAGTTCACCCATCGGTGGAAGCCCCGGCCCCGGAAACAATGAGCTCGTCGCCGCGATCCTCACCACACCCACCGGTGCCCTCTATGCGAAGGGCTATACCATCCACCCCATAACGGGGTACATCTCCACGGCGGGGAGCTTGTGGTTCGGTATAGGCACCGGAGCTGACGTCGTCCGAAGCGGCCCGTTGGGCCACTATGCGGTCTCCATGCGCCAACTGAACGGGGCCCTCAAAGTCATCTTCTTCGACGGTGACGGGCCAGACCCCCTCTGGATCAGGGCCGTCGAGCACAGCAATAATCCGGTCTTCCAGACCGCGGTCGCGGCGCTCGGTCAACACGAATTCTCCGCGGTGGTGGCCGAACGCAGGCCGGGGGGCAGGCTCGCGATGAGCGTCTGGGACCTCGACGAACGGATGGAAATGCCGAACACCGATTTCGATCGACTCTCCTATGCCGACGCCGCTCCCGGATGGATTCAGGCCCCCACACTCTGCGAGCTTTCGATGGGGCCCGGGAACGGAAACTACGTCACCTCGGCGCGGGGACCCTCGGGCGAGTTGAAGCTGAGCGCCTGGCGGGTGGGCAGCTAGAAACAGAATCACCGACACACCCGCCCCGGCCGGAAGGCTTGGGGCGGGTTTCTACTGGGTCAGTGTGTAACGGTCATTCAGTGAAGATCATTCGGTGAAGGTCATTCGGTGAAGATCATTGCGTGACGGTCATTGCCCGAAGCAGATCGATCATCACCCGGGTGCCGCGCTCCATGTTTTCCACCGAGATTCGCTCGTTGTTGCCATGGACGCCCCGCCGCTCGGCCGAATCCACTACGAAGGGCGCATAGCCATAGCTCACTATGCCCTTGTCCCGAAAGAAATGGCTGTCCGTGAAGCCGCCCGAAACGCTCGGAATCACCCGGGCGTCGGGAAAATTTTTCGCGCTGACCTCGACAATGGCCCCGAAGAGTTCGGTCTCCGCCGAACTGACCGCGGGCGTAAAGCCCATGATCCGGTCGATGCGAATATGCTCGTCTTGAATGATCGCTTTGAGTGCAACCAGAAACGCTTCTGGATCCTGGTCGGG
>DUCT01000088.1:3498-3972 GCA_012959665.1 Myxococcales bacterium
CGCGCTCCCTTCGAGGCGGGTGATCGAACAGGTATTGCGGAGCAGCGAGTGGATCTGGGGCGCGGCGAGTTGCAATTCGTGCATGAAGTCCGCGTCCTGGATCGCAGCCTCGGGGTCCGCAAAAGCCCCGGCCAGGCTTTCGTCCTGAAGCGGCGCCATACCCCGGAGCATCGCGCCCACCGGGGGCACCACCCGAGCCGGAAAAGGGCTACGCGCAATGCGGTCTGCCCCAGCCAGCAGCCGAGTCACCGAGGTTTCGACCTGGGGCGCGGACCCGTGGCCCGGCCGGCCAACAGCGGTGAGCCGAAGCCAGAGCGGCACCTTCTGGGTCACCTCGACCATGATGGCGACGCCTTCGCCCATCTTCACGCCCCCGCCCCCCTCGTTGATGAGGTACCCGACGTTCTCGAACAGGTCGCCGTGAGCCTCGAGCATCCAGCCCGCCCCGAATTCGCCGCCGGCCTCCTCGTCTGC
>DUCT01000088.1:4040-4879 GCA_012959665.1 Myxococcales bacterium
GGCAAGAAAGGCTTCGAGCTGCACGATGCCCAGGCCCTTGGTATCCAGGGCGCCCCGGCCGTACACGTAGCCGTCCCGAATCTCGCCCGAGAGGGGGTCGAAATCCCAGTACGCCAGGTCGGCGGGCACTACGTCGATGTGGTGGAGCAGGACGAGGCCAGGTTTCTCCCCGCCCTTCAGCCGGGCCCAGAGATTGCCTCGCCCGGGCGCAGATTCACCGGTTTCGAACGGGATGCCGTGGGCCTCGAGAATCTTCCCCAGGTAGGCAACACCCCGAGATTCGTTGCCCGGCGGGTTAATGGTATCGACTTTCAGGTAGCCGCTGAGATCGCCCGGTGCTCGGGCGGCGAACGCCTCATCCCCCGCCCGGCCGGACGACTCCGACTCCGACGATGACGATGACGATGACGATGACGATGACGATGCGGCCAAAGCTAGAAAAAGGAAAACAAAAAGGTTGAGGAAGCGAAGGGCGAACCCGGGCAGAGCGATTGCGACGCTCCAACTCCGCTCAACCGAGCTGGGCGGGGGCGGGGACAAGCAGGGCGAAGAGTTCATCGGTTCGCTGAAAGATCTCGCCTCGGCGGCTGGCTTCATTGCAACGGATTTTAGCCCAATCTCGGCCCGTCGCAGGCAGGCGCCTCCCAGTCCGGGGCCGAATCCTCCCCGAAACCCACCCAAGCTCCCGGGCGGAGTCGGCGGCGAACGCTCCCTGGACTCGGGGCATCGACAGCAAGCGCGCCCGGCCGAACGTGGGGGACCCTAGTGGAGAATCCCGAGCGAGGGCCTTGCGTCTGCGGCCAACGGCACGCTCAGGAAATTCGTAACCCCCGACACGC
>DUCT01000089.1:0-20351 GCA_012959665.1 Myxococcales bacterium
GATCCGCAGATCAGGGCAGCCTCGTCTTCACTGGGCTCGATGGCGCCGGGTGTCAGAAGAATTTTGCCCCAGCTCAGAATGCGAAGACTCGTGGGATGGGGGTCCCATCCCGAACCCCCCGAACAATCGCGCACCCAGGCCAGCATTGAGCTCAACCGCTGGGAGGGTAAAATCTGGGGCCCGCGCAAGTGATCGCATTGGTGCAGATGGTAGAGCCAAAGCAGCCCCTCCCCGGTGAATGCCCAGTCGACACCCCCCGCAAAGTCCACCCGTCGACCGATCAGTTCCAGTTCGCCCGAAGCGTGCCAGCGCGCATGGGCTGGCCCGGGCAGAAAGGCCACAGGAAGGAGACCGCCCAGCAGTTTCGGGGACTCGCCCTGGGCTGGGCGCGGCGGACGCAAGCCCCGAAACCCATACACGAGTTGGGCAAGGGCTTGCCTTGGGCCGAGGTGGCCCACGGTGCGCACGAAGCGCCCGAAGCGGTTGGGTTGCTTCAAGACGGAGTGCCCTCCGTCTCGTCATTCGGGGCCCGATAAGCTTCCCGTGCGGTCACCGCGCGGGCATAGAGTTCCCGGCGCGGCAGAGCCGAGACAGGGGCCAAGAGCGCCGCGATCTCCCGCGGTCGGCGCCCCTCCCGGACCAGCGCCTCCAGACGAAGCCCGAGTTCCACTTCGTCCAGGGGAGCTTGAGCAAGGGACAACTCCGCGCCCTCCCCGCCTTCGATAATCAGGGTGACCTCGCCCCGAGCGCCCTCGGCAAAGCGCGCGGCCAGATCAACCAGCGTCCCGCGCACAACCTCCTCGTGCAACTTGGTCAATTCCCGAGCCACGCAGGCTTTTCGCTCGGGGCCGAAAACCTCGATGAGATCCTTCAGCGTGTCGGCGATTCGATTGGGCGATTCGAAGATGACCAGAGCTTCCGGGCGTTCGCGGTGCGAAACAAGGAGACGCCGACGCCCCCCACCCCTGCGCGGCAGGAAACCCACAAAGGTGAACGGATGGGCACGGAGCCCCGAAACCGAGAGCGCTGCGAGAACGGCCGAAGGGCCCGGGATGGGTTCCACGCGAAATCCTGCTTGGGCCGCAGCCGCCACCAGGTGAGCCCCGGGGTCAGAAATCAGAGGCGTTCCGGCGTCGGAGACGATGGCCAGTTTTTCGCCCCGGGCCAGTCGCTCGAGCGCTTCGCCAATCCGCCCTTCCTCGTTGCGGCTATGGAGGGATACAGCCCGGGTCGCAATCCCGTGGTGCTCCAGCAGCACCCGGGTTCGGCGAGTGTCCTCGGCGTAGATGCGATCGGCCTCGGCCAGTACGCGCAGGGCGCGCAGGGTTATGTCTTCGAGGTTTCCGATCGGCGTCGCCACCACCTGGACCGTGCCCATGGGCTATCCTCGTGCCTCATCCCGATGCGGTCCCGCGGAGTTCATCGTGAGCCCTCAACCGCCCACCGGATCTCGCCAAACCTCTTCCAACCAGTCCGCTATTTCCAACAAGTCCGACCGGTCCAACAAGTCCGACCGCCCGACTCGGTCCACTACTCAGTCCACTACTCAGTCCACCACTCGGTCCACTACGCAGTCCGCTACTCAGACTGGGGCCCAGCCCAGGCACCCGTTCGAGTCCAGCGCCCCTGCCGGAAAGCTCCGCCGGCCACCCGGGGCTCATCTCGCCCTAGGCGCCGAAGGAGAGGCCCGAACCGAGCTCTACCTCAAGTCCAAAGGGTACCGCATCATCGCGCGCAACGTCCGTGCAGGCGGTGTCGAACTCGACCTGGTCGTTCGATACCGGCGCACACTGGTCTTCGTCGAAGTCAAGACTCGCCGCAGTCGACGTTTCGGACCGCCCGAACTGGCGGTCGATGCCGGCAAACAGGCGCGCTTGGTTACCGGCGCAAGAGCTTGGCTGCGCGAACACGGGCGCGGGGTCGAGGGAGCCCGAATCGACGTGGTCGCCTGGCAGGTCGAGGCCCGGAGCGGCGAGCCCGACCAGTGGCGACTTCGCCACTTCGAAAATGCATTCGAGGCCGACGAGCCGCCCCGAGGTCACCGGCGCCTCTGGTGATCAGCATCGACATCGCTAGGCTCCGGGATCAACCAATGCAAGCTCGAGGAGGCGTGTGCTTTGGCAGGAGAATCACCGCGAAGGGTCGACAAGCCCTGGGGCCACGAATTGATCTGGGCCGAAACGGACCGTTACGTGGGCAAGATCATCGCCGTCAACCCGGGCCAACGGCTATCGCTCCAGTACCACGAGCGAAAGGACGAATCCCTCATTGTCCTGCGCGGCACGCTGCGGCTGCACCTGGAAAATTCCGCCGGCGAGCTTGAAATTCACGATCTGGATCCCGGGCAGGGAACCAGGATTCCCGTCGGCCGCCGCCACCGCTTCGAGGCCCTAGAGGACCCCGTCGAGTTGGTGGAGGTATCGACGCCGGAACTCGACGACGTGGTTCGCCTGGAGGACGACTACTCCCGAGAAGGGACCTCCGAGCCCTGAAGGCTCGGCTCGGCGAATCAGTCCTCCGAACCTTCCTTCGTTTCTTCTGCGCTGGCTTTGGCAGCAGCCGCTTCTTCGGCGGCGCGCTTGGCTTCCTCGGCCTCCTTCTTGGCGGCGCGCTTGGCGTCGGAAGCACTCAGCTTCTTCATCCGCTCGACCTTCTCCTGGGCCTTGGCCCGCTTGCGCGCCTTGCCTCGCAATTCCCCACCCGACTCGCTGGTCTCCGAGCCCTCGCCGCTCGCAACGGCCTCGGGCTCCGGGGATTCCTCCTCCGGCACCACGGCATCGCGCTCGTCCACTGCGTCTGCGGAAATTAGATCCGAGAGATCGCGCACCTTGCTGTGGAGACGGGCCTTCTTGCCCGAGAGGTCGCGCAAGTAGTAGAGCCGTGAACGGCGCACGTAGCCGCGGCTTTTGATGTCGACCTTGGTCACCAGTGGAGACTGGACCGGGAAGACCCGCTCTACCCCAACGCCGCTGGTCACCTTGCGCACGGTGAATGTCTCGCCGTTTCCAGCGCCTCGCCGACGAATCACCAAGCCCTCGAAGACCTGAATTCTCTCCTTGTCGCCCTCTCTGACCCGGACGTGTACACGCACGGCGTCACCGACCCGAAATGGCGGCAGGTCCCGGCGTTGGGTCTGTTTCTCGACAAAGTCCAGGCTTCTCATCGCTTGCTTCCCTCTCTGCAGGTGCTCGTTCTTCGCTTGATGCGGCTGGGCCGAACCCAACTCAGCCGTCGTTTGATTCGTTTCGACTCCGGCCAAGCAAATCAGGCCTTCGTTCCCGGGTTCGCCGCACTGCTTCTTCTTGACGCCAACGCGCAATCGCAGCGTGGTCGCCCGAAAGAAGCACATCCGGAACCCCATGGCCTCGGTATTCTGGCGGCCGAGTATACTGCGGACCCTCCAGAAGATCTCCCCCAAAGGACTCGATCTGCGTCGATTCTGGATTTCCCAGCACCCCGGGAACCAATCGCACCAGGCCCTCGATCACGACCATGGCGGGGATTTCGCCTCCCGAGAGCACGTAGTCACCCACCGAGAGTTCCTCGTCCACTGCCAGGTCGAGCACGCGTTGGTCGAATCCCTCATAACGCCCACAGACCAAGACGAGCCGTTTCTCGTCCACGAGCGTCTCCAGGCGGGCCTGATCCAGCGGACGGCCCTGGGGTGACAGGGCGACCACCCGACACTTCCGCCCGGGTCCGGCCGGACCGGCGAGCGCTTCGATCGCGGGAATTAGCGGCTCGGGGGTCATCACCATGCCGGGTCCGCCCCCGTATGGGGTGTCGTCAACGCTGCGATGACGGTCTCGAGCCCAGTCGCGAAGGGGGTGGACTCGCACCTCGACCAGCCCTTTTGCCCGGGCCTGGCCCACAAAAGCCGTCTCCACAAAGGGGTCAAAGAGTTCGGGGAAGAGGGTCAGGACATCGATTTCGAGCATCTTCAGTCCTCCTCGCCCAGCAGACCGGGAAGCACCTCGATCACGATTCGCCTCTCCGCGAGATCCACATGCTTCATGATTTCCCGAGCGGTTGGCACCAACACTTGCCCCCGGGCACCCGCCACCACCAAGACGTCGTGGCTCCCCGTATTCCAGAGCTCTCGAACCACTCCAATCTCTTCGTCGGCCTCGGTCTGCACCCGACACCCCACCAGTTCGTGCCAGTAGAACTCATCGTCGCCAAGGGGTTCAAGAACCCCGGGGTCGACCAAAATCAGCGAACCCCGCAGCGCTTCCGCGGCGTTTCGATCCTCCACGCCCGACAGGAGAAGCCGGACCTCCCCGGATCGGCCACTCCCCCCTCCCAAAACCGCGTAGCGACGGGCTTCGGGATCCTCTCGGCTGTCTCCAAGAAAAAGAAAATCCGCCCGCAGCAGATTCTCGGGGCCATCGCCAAACCAGCGCACGCGAACCTGCCCGGCAAGCGCGTGTGCGCCCACAATCCGGCCCAATTCAACACGCAAGGGATCAGCCACAGGAATCTCCAAAGATGGTTCCTCGGCCGCGCGCCGCCCACAAAGAACGAACGACACCCGGCGAATGCGAAGCGGGGACAAGCTCACCCAGGCCGGAAATGGGGCCGAGAGTCGGGAGAATGGAGAATGGAGAACGGAGATTGAAAACCGCGCTTGAAAAACGAGAGCGGGAATCGAGAACTCCGAGCCAAGGCCCAGAGTTCTTCAGTCGACGATTTCGAGTTGCAAATCCGAGCAACCCGGCGTCCTGGCGAGCAGCGCTCGCATGGCCTTCGCCACGCGACCCTGCCGGCCGATGACTCGCCCCCGATCACTCTCGTTCGCTTCAAGCTCGAGGACTCCGTCCTCGGCCACCACCACGTTAATTTCGTCTGGGGCGGAAACCAATGCGCTCGCCACGAAACGAATCAGCTCGGCACCACGCTCTTCGGCGGTCGCCATCAGGAGACCCCCGCCGCGGCCACGGCCCGTTGACGGGCACGTTTAACAAGGCTGCGCACGGTATCACTCATCTGCGCCCCCTTGGCGAGCCACGCCTCGATTCCCTCGATGTCGAGGTTCACATCTTCTTGGTCGGGCTTGGGGTCGTAGGTTCCAAGAAATTGCAGAGGACGGCCGTCTCGCTGCTTGCGTTCATCGATGGCGGTCACTCGATAGAAGGGGCGTTTCTTCGAACCCGCCCGAGTCAGGCGAATCTTCACCATGAGCGGAATTTCCTCTTTTAGATTAAAGCGTTCAGCGAATCCGAGGGGCTCGAATCGGCACCCCTTCCGGACTCCCCTAGACAAGGGCCGCGGAGCCTAGAAGATCGTCCTCGTGGGGTCAACCGGGCGGCGCGAGGCCCAACCGAGCACGGTCCTTCACCTCAAAGCAGTCCGAGCAGGCGTACCGCACCGAGTGAGGGGTGGTCAACCGCTCGTAATCCCCATCCAGGGCTACCCGGCGAACGCTCGCCACCCGAACCTGGCAGAAATCGCACTCCAACCCAGGACCTCCCGGGTCGTCGCTGCTTGTGCGGTCGAGTCCATCCAATGGGCGATCCTCCGGTTTTTTCAAATTCGGTTCAGGCGGACGGATTGTAGCCGACCCTAAAGCGAAGATCCTCTGGTGCCTCTTCGCCCAGCGCCTCGCGCAGCGCCTCCAGCAACTTTGGGCGCAGCATCTGCAACTGCTGGCACCAGACGCTGGAATCCACGCTGACCTCCAGTACCCCCTGGCGCAAGCCTTCGGGCCGGGAATGACTGGCCACTTCGGGCCCGACCGCATGCGCCCAGTGTTCAACGACCCGAGCGGCTCGGGCGACCTCGCCCAGGCCCAGATCCTCCAGTACCGAACCGACAACCCCGCCCAGGGTGCGCAGCTCTGATTTGCGGCGGCCCGCGCCGCGAGCACTCACGCCGAGTTCTCGTGCAGGCGAAAGACCATCCCGGTGGGAATCTTTGGGTAAAAGAAGGTGGACTTCTGGGGCATGACTTCCCCGGCCCCGGTGACACGAAATACATCGTCGGGGCTCAGTGGGTTGAGATAGAGCGCCACGGTACCAAATCCCTCGCGAACGTCCCGAGCGGCTCGCTCGGCGCTCTTGGGAAAGCCGACCGCGCCGTTCCGAATGTCTTCGGTGGACAGCCCAAAAACCGAACCGATCACTTCCTCCTCAAGCACCCGAACCACCAGGGCCTCGCCCAGGGGCTCGTCCCGGGTAAAGACGAGGAGTTCTCCCGCTCCGGCGTCCGCCACGAAGGCCATCCGGCCGCTTTCTTTGGCCAGGGTCTCGGTGGCCAGGGCCGACACTGCCCGCGCGTCCCCGGGAGCGGTCACCGAGCGGCAATTCCATCCGGGCATCGCCTGGGCCCACCCCCGTGCGTCCGGGGCAGGCACTTCGCGGACCACGCGGTGAATAGGAAGCAGCAGGCTCCCGGGCGCATAGGCGTTGGCCAAGTAGGCGAGAGTCGAATCAAAGGGCGCTCCCCCCGATTCATCGCCCAGGGCGCGGCGTTGCTCACGCCTGTATTCGAGGGCGGTCTCGTAGCGATGGTGGCCATCGGCGATCACACAGGGACGATCGGCGAGAAAATCCTGAACCGTGCGAACGACCTGCTCACCCGTGAGCCGGGCAAGCTCATAGTCCACCCCCGCTTCGTCCCGAGCCCGGCCCAACGGCCCCCCCGGTTCGTCGAAGGCCGACTGAAGGCAACCCGCGATGACCTGTTCACGATCCTCGTAGAGCATGAACACGCTGGAGAGGTTGGCTCGGGCCGCCCGCAGCAATTTCAGCCGATCGGCCTTAGGGCCTGCCAGTGTGCGCTCGTGGGGCAGGATCACCCGGCGGTCATACTCCTCGAGACCGAGTTCACCGTAGAACCCCACGCGTTCGAGGACCTCGCCGTCGGGCGCCGTGAAACGCTGACGAAGCACGTAATAGCCCGGCTGCGAATCTTGAATCAGCACCCCACTGCGCCGCCACGCGGCGAGGGTCTCCGCGATGTCGGAATAATCCGTTCCGGCTTCATCGGCGATTTCCCGAGTCAACTCGAAGCGAATGGCGTTATGGGGGTCTTTATCAAAGAAAAGGCTGCGCTCGTCGGCGGCAATGACGTCATAAGGGGGCACGATCACATTTGAGAGGTCAACACGGTCGACGTCGTAGCGCAGCGCGTTAAAGGGACGGATCGCGGTCATCCGGGGGTCTCTCCTTTGTGGGGCTCGGCGAATTCCCGCCCCGGTTTCGCATTTGAAGTTTCCAGCAAGGGCCGGAGGGTAGCCACGCTGACGCCGCCCTCGCGCAAAATCTGGGGAGGGACGGCGACAAGGTCGAGCACCGTCGAGGGTTCACTGGATCCCGCGTCTTGGTCCCCTGGGGCCAGTAGATACGGCCCACCGGGCCGACTGGAACACAGCACCCGGGCCTCGGCCTCGGTTCGCGCCGGGGGCTCACCGCTCGCATTGCAACTCGTGGCCGTCAGCGGCCCGAGACCCGACGACTCGGCGGCCACCACCAGCGCGGCCGCCACGGGGTGCGAACTGCAGCGCACGCCGACGCTCCCGTCCCCACGCGCAATGCCCGGGGCGAATGCCGCGCGGCAGGGCAAAACCAAGGTCAACGGGCCGGGCCAGAACAGATTCATCAACGTTCGGGCCAAGGGGCTGATCTCAAAACCGTAGGCCAACAAAGCCGCCTCTCCAGAAACCAGCACCGAAATCGGCTGGTCGTCCGCCCTCCCCTTCCAAGTGGCCAGGGCCGAAATCGCCGCGACCGAGCGCGCCGATCCGGCCAAGCCCCACACTGTTTCGCTGGGGAAGGCCACGCAACCCTCGGCGGCCAGAACTTCGAGCGCTGCCTGCACCCCTTCGCGAAGAGGCGCCGAGCCAGCCGGGGCCTGGGAATTCGGGGGAGTCGTCGAGGACGGCATCACGAGCGGGCCGGGCCCATCACGATCGGCCGAGGGCACGGAACGCGATGTCCGACCGTTTGTGGGCGCCTTCGAATTCGATCGCCGCCGCCGCCGCATAGGCCCGATCCCGGGCCACCTGAACGGACTCGCCCCGGGCGGTCACCCCCAGGACCCGACCCCCCGCGGTTTCGAAGCCACCCGCAGCCCCCCGCCGAGTGCCCGCGTGAAAAACCACGACACCCTCTTGGGCTTCGGCCGCCTCGAGCCCGGAAATCGGAAAACCCGTTGCGTAGGTTCGCGGATATCCACCCGAAGCCAGGACCACGCAGACCGCCGCTTCCCCCCAACCCATCGATGCCGCCGGATCGAGTTCGCCCCGAGCCGCGCTCTCAAGCAGTTCGGCGAAATCCCCCTCCATGCGCATCACCAGGGGCTGAGTCTCGGGATCGCCGAAGCGAACGTTGAACTCGATCACCTGGGGATCGCCTGCGGCATCCACCATCAGACCCACAAAGAGAACCCCCACATAGGGATGCCCCTCCTCGGCCATGCCGCGAATCGTGGGCCGCACGACGCGTTCGAGAATTCGTTCTTCGACCGCCTGGTCCACCACCGGCGGCGGCGAATACGCCCCCATCCCGCCGGTATTTTCGCCCCGATCTCCATCGAGCAAGCGCTTGTGGTCCTGGGCCGCCGCCAGGGTGACAAAGCGCTCGCCATCGCTGATGGCATAGTACGAGGCCTCTTCACCCTCGAGCCAATCCTCGATGACCACCCGGCGCCCGGCCTCGCCGAAGCGCCGATCTTCCATCATCTCTCGTAGGGCGCGCTCGGCATCCGCCGTCGACTCACACATGGCCACGCCCTTGCCCGCCGCCAGACCGTCGGCCTTGATGACACAGCGCCCATCGAGCTGAGCCACGTACTCAAGCGCTGGGGAGAGGTCCTCGAAAGCCCGATGCTTAGCAGTGGGAATTCCATGGCGCTCCATGAAGTCCTTGGCGAAGGCCTTGCTGCCCTCGAGCTGGGCCGCAGCAGCCGACGGACCGAAGGTGGCGATTCCCTCGGCGCGCAGCCGGTCGGCGATCCCGGCCGCCAAGGGATTTTCGGGACCCACAACCACCAGACCCACACCCTGCTCCCGGGCCAGTTTCACCACCGCGTCGAGGTCCCCCACCGAGACATGGGGATGGCACTCGGCCAGGGCTTCCATGGCGGCGCTTCCCGGAGCCGCCAGCACCGAATCCACCCGGGGACTCTGGCCAAGCTTCCACGCCAGCGCGTGTTCTCGTCCTCCTCCGCCCACGACCAGCACCTTCAAACGACCATCTCCTTCGGTTGAATTCGCGCCGGGGGACTCGCCCCCCCCGCACGCCTCTCTGGACCCACACCCGCCGGGCCACGGACGTCGAACCCCGAGCGCCTGAGCCGGCCCTCAGTGCCTGGCTTCGGTACCGGGCGTCGGTGCCTGACTTGTGTGCCTGATCTAGTGCCTAAAATGCCGCACGCCCGTAAAGATCATCGGGACTCCCAAGCGATCTGCGGCCTCCACGACGAGCTCGTCTCGGTTCGAACCCCCGGGTTGAATGATCGCCCGGGCGCCCGCCTCCACCGCGGCCTCAAGACCATCGGGAAAGGGAAAAAACGCGTCACTGGCCAGCACGGAGCCCTTGAGGGAAACCCCGACGCGCGCCGCCTTGGCGACGGCATTGTGCACCGCGTCCACTCGGGAAGTCGCGCCACCACCGATGCCCAAGGTCCGGTCCGCGGCCGCAAACAAAATGGCGTTGCTCTTGACGTGTTTGACCACCCGCCAGGCGAAATCCAGCGCAATGCGCTGCTCTTCGCTGGGCTCGACCTTGGTGACCACCTTCGCCCCCTCCAGTTCCTGCACCGAGGCGTCGGGTTGCTGGAGCAACACCCCTCCGTAGACCCGGCGCCACTCGTACTCGGCGCGGTTGATCCCCGCCGGATCGAAAGCCAGCAGTCGCCGGTTTTTCTTCTGGCGCAGCACTTCCAGGGCGGCTTCGTCGAAGCTCGGGGCGACCAGGACCTCGGTAAAGATCTGATCGACCTCCTCGGCCAACGCCCGATCAAAGGGACGATTGCTCACGATGATGCCGCCAAAGGGTGAGTCCGGATCGGTCTCGAAAGCCCTGCGGTACGCCTCCACGGGCGAATCCCCGGCCCCCACCCCGCACGGGGTGTTGTGCTTCAAGATCCCCACAGTGGTCCGATCGCCGGGATCAAAGTCGAGAATCATGCCCAGCGCCGCCTGGACATCGATCAGGTTGTTGTAGGAAAGTTCCTTGCCGTGAAGTTGTTCGACGGCGTCCAGAAAGCCCCCGTAGAGCGCCGCGGTCTGATGGGGGTTTTCCCCGTACCTCAGATCCGCCGCCTTCGGGAGGCCGACAATGAATGAGGGCGGAAGGGTCGCCTCGTGTTCATCGGCCAACTCCTCCCCGAGCCATTGCTGAATCGCCGCATCGTACCGGGCCGTGCTGCGAAAGGCCTTGAGGGCCAAGTGGCGCCGGGTCGTTGCGGAGAGCCCGCCGTCGGCGCGCAACTCGGCCAACACGGATTCGTAGTCGTCCGGGCTGGAGAGCACCCCGACATACTCATGATTTTTGGCTGCCGAGCGCACCATCGACGGACCGCCGATATCGATTTTTTCGATGGCGTCGGCGTACGCGACCCCGGGTTGGGCCACGGTTTCTTCAAAGGGATAAAGGTTCACCACCACGAGATCGATGGTTCCGATCGCGTTGGCCTCGAGGTCGGCCCGGTCCTCCGCCAAGTCGCGCCGGGCCAGAATCCCGCCGTGCACTTTGGGGTGGAGGGTCTTGACCCGGCCCCCGAGCATTTCGGGGCTCTGGGTCAGGTCGGCGACATCCGCCACCTCCAGCCCCGCTTCGCGCAGGGCTGTCGCCGTCCCTCCGGAGGCGACGAGTTCGACGCCCAGGGCAGCCAGGCCCTTTCCCAGGTCAACCAGACCGGTTTTGTCTGAAACCGAGAGCAACGCGCGCGCCACTGGGCGTAACGTATCCGTGGGGGGCATGGGATCCTCCTGGGGAGTTTTTGGGAGTGCGGGGTTGAGGGGTGAGGCGGATGAGGGGTTGAGGGGTGAGGCGGATGAGGAGTTGAGGGGTGAGGCGGGTGAGGGGTTGAGGGGCGAGACGGGTGAGGGGTCGCCCGTTTTGTAACTGCGCGTCCCCTCCAAGTCAATCGAAGAAAGCCCGACGCTTCATTCCGAGTCGACCGAAACCCGGGGAACGCGATCCCCCACCCGCACCAGCAGTTCGTAGGCCAGGGTACCCGCGGCCTCGGCCTGCTCCTCGACGCGGATCCCGGGGCCGCCTTCGGGGGCGGCTCCAAAGAAGCCAGCCGGGTCGCCCACAGCCAGCGGAGCCCCGGGGTCGGCGACGGCCACGGTCAGCGAATCCATCGAAACCCGGCCCACCATGGGACGTCGGGTCCCAGCCAGCCAGACCTCGCCCCGGCTCGAAAGCGAGCGCAGCACCCCGTCCGCGTAGCCCAGGGGAATCGTCGCGATCCGGGTCGGCCCGTCGGCGCGCCAAGTCGAGCCGTAGCCCACGGCGTCCCCAGCGACCAATTCGCGCACCGCGGCCACCCGTGCGTGGACGCTCATCACCGGCCGCAAGCGATGCTCTGGATCCTCGTGCCCCGCCGAACGGGCGCCATAGAGCATCAGACCCGGACGAACCGCCGTGGCCTCGGGAAACGCTGGGTGGAGGCCGGACCCCGGGAAAAGCGCCGAGGAGTTGGCGGCGTGGACCATGCCCGGATCCAGCCCTCGCGCCGCCAGAGCGGCCAAGAATTCGCGAAAGATCCGAATCTGCTCGAGGCCGGCCGAAGTTTCTGGGGAGTCCGCCGAAGCGAAATGCGTGTAGGTGCCGTCCCCGCGGAGCAACGGATCGGCGGCAATCTTCTCCGCCAGAGTGAGAGCCTGCTCGGGTCCGGCCCCCATACGTCGCATCCCGGTGTCCACCTCGAGGTGCACGCCCAAACCCCCGCCGAAATGAGTCGCCGCCTCCCGGGCCCAGGCCAACCCCTCCCGGTGGTGAATCACCGGAGCGAGGCCGTACCGGCCGGCCAATTCGGCCTCCCGCGCATCCGCCAGACCGCCCAGGAGGATCAGCTGGCCCCTAACCCCGGATTCGCGCAGGCTCGCTCCCTCTTCGGCGGTCATCACGGCGAGCTTTCGACAGCCCGCGGCTTCCAGGCAGCGCGCCACGTCCTGGGCGCCGTGTCCATAGGCGTCGGCCTTGACCACGGCGATCACTTCCCCGCCCCGGGCGAATTCCTGGGCCAGAGCGAAGTTGGCTCGGAGCGCGGAGAGATCGATGGTTGCCTGACGCGCTCTTTCCATGCCGAAGCCCCCCCTTTATTCTCGGATCCTTCGCTCCTCGACCAGCGTAACAGCGGCACCCCTTCGACGCCTCCGGTACTCTTGCCCGCTCTGGAGAGCCATTCCCTTTCACGCAACAGGTTCGGGCCCCATCCCCCATGTCCGCCGACCAATCCCCCATTCACCAAACCGTCTTCGTTAACGGAGACGCCACTGTCGTCTCCCGGGACTGCACGGTGAACGGCTTGTTGGAGACCCTGGAGCTGGCGGGCAAGCGCGTGGCCGTGGCCGTTAACCGCGAGGTTGTGCCGCGGTCTCATTATCGTGGGGTCGTCCTCGCTGCGGATGACCGGGTGGAAATTCTCGAAGCCGTTGGAGGAGGTTGATCGATGTCCGAGTTGGAAGAACAGCAGAGTTGGCGAATCGGGGACTACACCTTCCGCTCCCGCCTGATCATTGGAAGCGGGAAATACGCGTCTTTCGAACAGAATCTCGAGTGCGCCGAGGCCTCGGGAGCCGAAATGGTCACCGTCGCCCTGCGCCGGGTAAATTTCGACGCCGCAAAGGGCCCCCGGCTCCTGGACGTCGTCTCACCCGATCGCTTTACCATCCTCCCGAATACCGCCGGCTGTTACACCGCCGAAGACGCCATCACGACCGCCCGTATGGGGCGCGAGCTACTCGGCACCGATCTGATCAAGCTCGAAGTGATCGGCGACGAACGAACCCTTTTCCCCGACGTCCCCGCCACCCTGGAAGCCGCCCAGGTGCTGATCGACGACGGGTTCACCGTGCTCCCCTATATCACCGACGACCCGGTGGCCTGCCAGCGTCTGGCCGCCATGGGGTGCCCCGCAGTGATGCCCCTGGCCGCGCCGATCGGCTCGGGGATGGGCATTCGTAACCCGGCCAACCTTCGCATCATCTTGGAGACCGTCGAGGTACCCGTGATCGTGGACGCGGGGGTGGGCACGGCCAGCGATGCCGCCGTGGCCCTCGAACTCGGTGCCACCGCGCTGCTGATGAATACCGCCATCGCCCACGCGAAGGAACCCGTAAAGATGGCCACCGCCATGCGCATGGCGGTGGCGGCGGGCCGCCTCGCCTACGAATCCGGGCGAATGCCCCAGCGCCTCTACGCCTCGGCGTCGAGCCCCCTCGACGGCATCGCGAACTACTGATCTCGGGCTGCCCCGGAGGATGCCAATGGCTCGGCCCTCCCCGGGCGGGACGCAGTGGAATTCAGACCGCCCGATTCTCTGCCTGGTGGTGGACCGTGGATCCTCCCGCCAGCCCCTAACCGAGGCCGTGGCCGAAGCCTGCGCGGGGGGCGTGGACTGGCTGCAACTGCGTGAACGCGAATTCGAAGGCGCGGCCTGGCTCCGCTGGGCGGAGGAACTCGCCGCCGCGGCCCGGAGCGGCGCGCCGGGGATTCGTATCCTCGTCAATCGGCGCCTGGACGTGGCCCTGGCCATGGGGGCCGACGGCGTTCACCTGGGCTTCGACGCGATGCCGGTCCCGGCCGCTCGGGCGCTGCTCGGCCCCGAATCCCTGATCGGCGTCTCGACCCACACGCCGGCCGAGGTCCGCGGCCTGGCGTCGGGCGGGGTGGACTATGTGCACCTAGCGCCGATCCATCCCCCAAAATCAAAGCCCGCCAGTCGCCCTCCCCTGGGCTCGGAGAAGTTGGCCGAAGCCTGCCTTGCCGGGGTTCCCGTCATCGCCCAGGGCGGCCTCGAACCCAAACGCTGCGCCGGGGCAATCCGAGCGGGCGCCGCCGGGGTCGCCGTCACCGGCGCGATCCTCGCCGCCCAGAACCCCAGGAAAGCCGCCGAAGCGCTCCGGGCAGCCTTGGATCACCCCAGTTGAGGATCCACCGGGTGATTCGCCGAGCGACTCACGGGGCCGAGTCCTCCACTGAATCCTACACAGAGTCCTCCAGATAGGCACCCCGGGAAGGAAGCGCCGTCAGGCTCTCGGGCAAACGGCCGAAGCGCGCACGAAAGCCTTCCCCGATCTGTTCGCGGGCGGCTTCCAATTGGTCGGGAACCACCAGGTGCAGGGTAAAACCGCCGAGCCCAGCGCCGGTCAGACGCGACCCCACGACGCCATCACACCGACTACCCAACTCGCAAAGCCAGTCGAGTTCGGGAGTGGAGACCGCGTAATCCTCGCGCAAACTGGCCTGGCCCTGGGCGAGCAAAGTCCCCAGGCTCTGAGTGTCTCCCTCAACGAGGGCCCGGCAAAACGCATCGGCTCGCGCGTTCTCGCCAATCACATGCCGAACCCGACGAAATTCAATGGGGTCCAGGGCTCTCTCGAGTCGGGGCAGCTGGGCCTCGCTCAAATCGCGAAGCGCCCGAGCCGAGGGGGGCGCGATACCCGCTGCCTGGGCGGCCCCCAACGCCCGGCGGCATTCGGCCACCCGCTCGCCATAGACCCCGTCCGCCAACCGGCGCTCCACCCCCGAATGCACCAGGAGAATGCTAAAGCCGGCACCGGCAATGGGAATCGGCTCGACCGTCTGGCTTCGGCAATCGATGCGAAGTGCGTGCCGTTCCCGCCCCAAGGCGCTGGCGAAATGGTCCAGCAGCCCGCACTGAACCCCCACAAATCCATTCTCCCCGCGATGCGCCACCCGCGCCCAATCCGAGGGGGAAAGATCCAGCCCCAAACCGGCGTTCAGACCCGCCACCAGCGCCACCCCGAGCGCCGCCGAACTCGACAAACCCGAGTTGAGGGGGACGGTGCTCGTGATCCCCAAATCAAAGCCGGGAAGGTCAAAGCCCCGCTCGGCGAGGGCGAAAAAAACACCCTGCACGTAGTCGAGCCAGCTTTCCCGGCGTTCGGGCGCGTCGCTCAAAAACTCCCCGGCCTCGTCCAGATCCCAGGCGTGGACTCGCACCTTGCGATCCCCACGAGGGGCTCCCAGAACCAATGTCCGGCGGTCCACGGCACAGGGCACCGCAAGCCCCTCGTTGTAATCCGTGTGCTCGCCGATCAAATTGACCCGGCCCGGAGCCACAGCGACCCATTCGGCGGAGCTTCCAAAATCTTCGCTGAAATGGGAGTGAGCCCGTTCGACCCACGCGTTCTTGGCGTTCATTCAAACCGCTCCTTGGTTGGCCACCATAGCGTCCTGCCAGAACGCGAGGGAACCATGGAGCCCGGCGCGGGTCCTCAGTGGATCATTCCCCGTGGATCATTGCCCGTGGATCATTCCCCGTGGATCATTGCCGCATCCGGGGGGGGGCGTGCTCCCAACCCCACCCACTGCCCCGCACAGCATGGCGCGCAAGTCGGGGCGGAGCGGTACCCTAAGCGTCCCTTCCCTACTCGGCGGATCCCGTACCCGGCTTCTCTTCGAAGCGCCGGGCAAGGGCGCGCCTCTGCGGGGTGGCCGGGGGATTGTTCCTTTTGGTGGCCGCGGGAAACGCCTCGGCCGAGGACCCCTTTCTTCGCCGAACCGCCACAGTCCGCGCGGTGGAGAAGGTCGGTCCGGCGGTGGTAAGCATCGCGACCGAGCAGCTGGAAAAAGAGCAAAACCCATTTTCGCGTTCCTCTCCTCAGCCGCGCACGGGGAGCTATTTCTCGGATCTTTTCGAAAGAAAAGCCCCCCGCGCCTCCCACGATCTCGGGTCCGGGGTGATCATCAGTCCAGAGGGGCACATCCTCACCAACGAACACGTGATTCGTCAGGCGCGCCGGATCTCGATCACCCTCGCCGACGGGCGCACCTTCCAGGCCACTGTCGTCGGCGCGGACCCCTCGAACGACGTGGCTGTTCTCAAGGCCGACACTGACGAACCCCTGCCCTGGGCTGCCCCGGGCACATCGTCCGACATCATGGTCGGTGAACCCGTGATCGCCATCGGAAACCCCTTTGGATTTTCAAATACCGTGACCACCGGCGTGATTTCTGCCGCCAACCGTTCGATCCACACCGGGCAACAGACCTTTCACGGCTTTCTGCAAACCGATGCCTCGATCAACCCCGGAAACTCCGGGGGGCCTCTGGTCAACGCCGAGGGCTCGCTGATTGGGATCAACACCGCGATCTACCAGGGTGCCGAGGGGATCGGCTTCGCGATCCCCATCGATGTCGCTCAACGCGTCGTCGCCGAGTTGATCGAACACGGCGAGGTCCACCCGGTCACCCTAGGCATCGACTTCCAGGACCTCGACCCGGCTCTCCGGGAGGTCATGGAGTTGCCGAGTTCAATGTCGGGTTGCCTGATCAACCGCGTGAGACCCGACGGACCAGCCGAAAGGGCGGGGGTTCGCCGGGGCGACGTCCTCACCCGGCTGGATGGACTTCCGGTTCGGTCGGCCCGGCAGCTCTTCGAAATCTTCCAGACCACGACGCCCCAACAGCGGCTGAAGATTCAGTACTGGCGCGATGGAAAATCCTTCACCACCGAAGTCGTGGCCAAGGAAATTCCCGAAAACGTCGAGGCCGAGCTGGCGAACCGGTTGATGGGGCTCAGCCTCGAATGGCGCGCCCAGATTGGCTTCGAGATCAGCAACGTACGTCAAAAATCGCCAGCCTCCCTGATCGGGCTCCAACGCGGCGACCTGCTCCTTGCGGTGAACGGGCTTGTACTCGACAGCAGGGACGCGCTTCGCCGCGCTATTCTGGGTCTACGCGGTCGGGAGCGAGCGCTCGTCGTGGTTCAACGCGGGCGGGGCCGGTACCACCTCATGATTCCCCTGCGTTGACGAATTCGCGAGCACAACCCGGGCCCCGAGTCCCCTCGGATCGGCTCACCGAGGAACCAGCCGGCACTCCAGAGCGTCGAAGACCCGTGGCGGGCCGGGAGCAGCCCCGCCGATCGAGACCACACAACCGTATGGCTCTCCGGACCGATTAAAAAAACATTGCATTGCGAAACAATTGAGAAAAAATTGAGATAGAGATAGGAGAAGAACTTGAACCTCTTTGGAAAATTTTATCGTTCCGCAAGCCTTGCCCAATTGCTTCTGCTGCTTGCCCTCCCCCTCCACGCGGGGGCAGAAGAGGCCGAATCGGGATTCCTCGAGCGACTCCTCGGTGGAGGCACGAAAGCCGTGGATGAGGCCCCTGCCAAGGCGCCAGGGGCGACCCCTTTCTGGGAGACAGAGAGCCAGACCCCTGCCCTCATCCCCGCCGGCGCTCCCACAGGTTTCGCCGACCTCGCCGAGCGTGTTTCCCCGGCCGTAGTCAGCATCCGCACCTCCCAGACCGTCACCGGAATGGGCCGAGTTCCACAGCAATTCGAGGAATATTTTGGATTTCCCTTTGGCGGCAGAAATCAGCAACCCCGCAAGCGTGAGGGGGCGGGGAGTGGCTTCGTCATCTCCTCGGATGGCTATATCGTCACCAACAATCACGTGGTCGAAGATTCCGACGAAATCTTCGTCGCCTTTACAGATGGCAGCGAACTTCCCGCTACGGTGACCGGCCGGGACCCCAAGACTGACATCGCGCTGATCAAGGTCGAAACCGATCGGGATCTGACGGCGATTGCCCTGGGCGACAGCGACTCCGCACGCCAAGGCGACTGGGTTGTTGCCATTGGAAATCCTTTCGGACTGGAGCACACCGTCACCGCTGGAATCATTTCTGCCAAGCATCGCAGGGACGTTGTCGGCGGCAGCTACGATGACTTCATTCAAACCGATGCCGCGATCAACCCGGGCAACTCCGGCGGCCCGCTCATTAACCTCGCGGGCGAGGTCATCGGGATCAATACAGCTATCAATCCCCGGGCGAACACCATTGGCTTCACTGTCCCCATCAATATGGCCAAGCATGTTCTTCCCCAGTTGCGGGCCCACGGACATGTCACCCGGGGATGGTTGGGTGTCGTAATCCAAGGGCTGACCCCCGAGTTGGCCGAATCCTTCGAACTCGATAACGAAGACGGCGCCCTGGTCTCGAAGGTTCTCGCCGACAGCCCGGCCGAAGCAGCGGGTATCCAGCACGGCGATGTGATCACCATTTTCAACGGCACTCCGATCAAGGAATGGCGCGACTTGCCGCGAATTGTCGGCGAGACGCCCGCAGAGATCGCGGTCGATATGGTGGTGGTCCGAGACGGAAAGGAAAAAAAGATACGCATCAAGATCGGAACTCTGGACGAGCCGAACCTCCGAACCGCTGGAACGGAAACACCCGGCCCCTCCGCCTTCGGGTTGCGAGTCAACAACATCACCCCGGAGATCGCTGCTCAACTCGGCGTGGGAACCGATGCGGGGGTACTCGTCTCCGATGTCGACCCAGGAAGCCCCGCCGAAGAAGCAGGACTCCAGCGCGGAGACATCGTCGTTGAGGTGAACCGCGAATCCGTTTCGAGCGTGAACGAGTTGAGTGAACTCCTGGGCAGAAACAAGGCCAGCGTGCTTGTCTTGGTTCGTCGTGGCGACTCAACGCTCTACATCCCCATGAGGCGCTCGGAGTAGTTCAAAGGCGGAGTAGTTCAAAGGCCCGGGTCCAGGCCACGGCAGGCCTGGGCGCGGCCCCCCCTCCCCCTCCCCGGGCAGAGCGAGCGCCCCGGGGAGCCTTCAAGCTCTTGGTTGCGGGTCACTTGCAACTTTTTCTTGGCCCAAGCTCCGCCTCAGCTCTGTCAAAAAGAGCGGAGAGCGGGCTTGCATCCCTGGGATCCGTGCCAACCATTGGTTCCATGCAATTCGAGAAACTCACACTCAAGAGCCAGGAAGCCGTTCAGCGCAGCCAAGCGATTGCGTCAGAGCGAAGCCACAACCGAGTGGAATCCGTTCATCTCCTCGCTGCCCTTCTGGAGCAGAAGGAAGGGAGTACGACTCCCATTCTCGAAAAGATCGGAGCCTCTATCGAGCGAATCCGCCAGGGCGTTGAAACGTCTCTCGGCGAGTTTCCTCGTGTCAGTGGCCCGACCCAGGCTCAATTCGCTCCCAGCGCGGCAGCTGCTCTGGATGCCGCATGGAGCCAAGCAGAAGCCCTGAAGGATGAATACGTTTCCACCGAACACCTCCTACTCGCTTTGGCCGAGAACACGCACGATCGGGCAGGAGACCTCCTTCGAGTCGAAGGCGGTACCCGGGAAAATATCCTCGAGGCGCTGAAGGCCGTCCGCGGAACCGCCCGGGTCACCGACCAGGATCCCGAATCAAAATACGATGCCCTGTCCAAGTACGGACGCGATCTCACCGAAGTCGCCCGAAGGGGCAAACTCGATCCAGTCATCGGACGAGAAGAAGAAATACGGCGGGTAGTGCAAGTACTTTCCCGCCGGAGCAAGAACAACCCGGTCCTGATTGGCGAGCCCGGGGTGGGTAAAACCGCCATCGCCGAAGGCCTGGCTCAACGCATCGTTGCGGGAGATGTACCCGAAAGCCTGAAGGACCGTGCATTGATCGCCCTCGATATCGGCGCTCTGATTGCGGGCGCAAAATATCGCGGCGAATTCGAGGACCGGCTCAAGGCCGTCCTGCGCGAAGTTTCCGATGCCGCAGGAAAGGTCGTTCTCTTCATCGATGAATTGCACACCATCGTCGGGGCCGGAGCGGCCGAAGGCGCAGCCGATGCCGCCAACATGCTGAAGCCGGCTTTGGCTCGAGGCGAACTTCACTGTATCGGGGCCACCACCCTGGACGAGTATCGAAAATATATTGAGAAGGACTCCGCACTGGAGCGCCGATTTCAGCCGATCCTGGTCGGAGAGCCGACAGTCAACGACACCATCTCCATTTTGAGAGGACTCAAGGAGCGCTACGAGGTTCATCACGGGGTACGGATTTCCGACAAGGCGATCGTATCTGCGGCAAGCCTTTCCAGCCGCTACATCACGGATCGTTTCCTGCCCGACAAGGCGATCGACCTGGTCGATGAGGCAGCCAGCCGCGTTCGAGTCCAAATCGATTCCATGCCCGAGGAACTCGACCAAGTCGAGCGAAAGCGCATGCAACTCGAAATCGAACGCGAAGCCCTGAAAAAGGAAGAGGATCCCTCTAGCCTGAGCCGAAGCAAAGCCGTTCAGTCTGAAATCGCCGACCTCCAGGAGCGATCGGACTCCATGCGAGCCCGTTGGGAGAACGAGAAATCGGTCATTTCCGGAGTCCGTGATGCCAAGGAACGAAAAGAAAACCTCGAAGTAGA
>DUCT01000089.1:20378-29006 GCA_012959665.1 Myxococcales bacterium
GGCGACCTCGAGCGTGCAGCAGAAATTCGCTATCGGGACCTGATTGCCCTGGAACGAGAAATCGAGGAGAAGCAGCAAAAACTGGACGTCCTCCAGTCCGAGGGCTCACTGCTCAGCGAGGAAGTGACCGAAGACGAAATCGCCGAGATCGTCTCCAAGTGGACGGGCATTCCCGTCACCAAGATGCTCGAAACCGAGCAGACAAAGCTGATCGAACTGGAGGATCACCTACGCACCCGGGTCGTTGGCCAGGACGAAGCCCTTGTGGCCGTCGCGAATTCGATCCGACGCGCCCGAGCGGGGCTCCAAGACCCGGACAGACCCATCGGCTCGTTCATTTTCCTCGGACCCACCGGCGTAGGCAAGACGGAAACCGCGCGGGCCCTGGCCGAAACCCTTTTTGACGACAAAAACTGCATGGTGCGAATCGACATGAGTGAGTTCATGGAGAAGCACTCGGTGTCGAGGCTCATCGGAGCGCCGCCAGGCTATGTCGGATACGACGAGGGCGGCTATCTCACCGAAGCTGTTCGACGACGCCCCTACAGCGTTGTCCTCTTCGACGAAATCGAAAAGGCCCACCCCGAGGTCTTCAACGTCTTCCTTCAAATACTGGATGACGGGAGGCTGACCGATGGCCAGGGTCGAACCGTCGACTTCCGCAATACCGTACTCATCATGACATCCAACATCGGCAGCCAGTTTCTCACCGGGCTTTCCGACGTGGATGATCGCGAGAAAATCGAAACGGGCGTCATGGACGCGCTGAGCTCGCATTTCAAACCCGAGTTCCTGAATAGGGTCGATGATGTGATCATCTACCACCAACTGGGACGCTCTGAGATCGGCACCATCACCGGGCTCCAACTGCAACGGGTACAGCGGCTCCTCTCGGACCGCCGACTCACCCTCGAGGTGAGCCCCCAGGCAATGGAGCTTCTCTCGGACCGCGGATACGACCCTCAATTCGGAGCCCGGCCTCTCAAGCGCGCCATTCAGCGCATGCTTCAAGACCCTCTCGCCATGGAACTCCTCGAAGGAAAATACCCCGAAGGATCCAAGATCCGGGCGGATGTCGACTCCAGCAAAGAAGGCCTTGCCTTCACCCGGATTTGAACACCCGAAGCGCTTGTTCATGCCTCTGCTTGTTCATGCCTCTAGGGAGAGGTGCTGATAAAGCGCGCCGTCGACGAATCCCAGGCGGCGGTACCAGATGCGTGTGCCCACCGCTGAAATGACGGCGAGGCTTTGGTAGCCCGCCTTGCGCGCTTCTGCGGCGGCGGCCTCGACCAATTTCTGCCCAAATCCACGGTGCTGGGTACGCTCGGAGGACCGCACCCCCAGCTCGGTGGCTGCGCCATACACATGCACCTCGCGAAGAAGTGCGCTGCCCTCAAGTTCGTCGAGATCCGAAGACCCCCGAGGCAGGGAAAGCCGCGCAAAGCCAGCGATCCTATCCTCGGGATTCACGAACTCAAAAAACCACTCGGCCCCGATACTTGTTTCGTAATGCGTCCCCCGCAATTCGAGCGAATCGGCATCGATGCGCTCGGAACGGATTTCCCGGGCGCGGATGTCCTTGCAAGTGTCGCCTCGACGGCTGATTTCTTGTTCGGCAATCTGACGAAAATTCGTCAACTTGTTGCCTTCGACGATGTCGTCGGAGGAGATATCCCGAATCACCCGGGTCACTCGGCAATAGCGAGGAACACGCACCAGGGCGCTCGTGACCACTTCGAGAAGTTCGGCGTAGTCGTAGGGATGCCACTCTCCTCGCTTATGAAAGTCCATGAGTTCCGCGGATTCGATCAGGCTGCACGGGTAAATTTTCAATTCATCCGGGCGAAAGTCGGCATCGTCGAAGATTTTCTCAAAATCTTTGATATCGCCTTCAGGTGTTGCCCCGAGCAGGTTGGGCATCCAATGGGCGTGGATCTTGAACCCCGCTGCCCGAAGCCACCGCATGGCGGTCCGGGTCGCCGCGACGTCGTGCCCGCGCTTGTTGGCCGAGAGGATTTCATCCGAAAGGCTTTGATATCCGATCTGGACCTTGGTGCATCCAAGCCGACGGATACGCAAGACCTCGCCCAGGGAAAGGTGATCCGGGCGGGTTTCCACCACCAGCCCGACACTTCGGCATTGGGCCGCTTCGTTATCGCGTTGGGCTTGCTCCAATTCGCTCCACTCGGCCCCCTCCCCCGAATCGAGCAGTGCGCCCCCCAACTGGCCTCGCAAGTGCTGGCCCACGGTTTCGTTGTAGTTGCTCCCCGCTTCCGGGCGAAGCGCATTAAAGTCCAGGCGGGTCTGGGAGGCTTCATCGCAACGGTTTCGACCCTCACCAAAATCATTCAAAGCATCAAAGCAGCGCTTCACAAACCAGATCTGGTAGGTCTCGGGATGCGACGACCAGGTCCCTCCCAGAATAATCATTTCCACCTTGCTCACCGGGTGACCGATGGCCCGGTAGGCGGCGAGCCGGTTCCAGGTCTGCAGGTAGGGATCAAAGTGATTGAGCGCAGCGCGCTGGGCGCCGGGTTCGTCGGCGAGGTAGCTCTTGGGCATCCGAACATCGTTGGGGCAGAAAACGCAGCCCCCCGGGCAGGGAAAAGGCTTGGTGAGCACCGTCAAGGGTGTCACCCCGCTCTGGGTACGCACCGGGCGCATCCGAATGCGCCGAACAAAGCGTTCCTCGTCCAGTTCAACGGCCCCTCGACCCAGGAGATACCGCGCTCCCGCGATCAACTGCGCTCGGGAGTAGAAGCCTTTGCCGTCCCTGGGGTGCCGTCGCAGGATGGCTTCCATGCTCTCCCGGGCGATCAGGCCCCCCGCATCGGGCACAGCCTCGATCTCCTGGATGATGGCCAGCAGATTCTCGGTGTGGTGCTCGGGATCGAATTGTCCGTGCTCGGCGGGATCGCGCCGGGCTTTTGTCGAGGCTCGCGGAGACATGACGGCCCACGATACCATCCGCCTGCAACTACGGCCCAAAACCGGGCCGAGTGATCGAATTCTCAAGAAGAACCGGTACCCATGAACCCCACCACACGCGAGCGTCTCGAGACCATCAATCGAAGCTTTTATTCGGCCACCGCCGATGCTTTTGATGCCTCGAGGGATCATCCCTGGCCCGGCTGGCAGAGAGCGCTGGCCCATATTTCGCCTGGGGCCCGCAATGAGGCGATTCGGATACTCGACGCCGGCTGCGGAAACGGGCGCTTCGCGCGCTTCCTGATGCGGACGTTTCCGGAGGCTTCGGCCCCACTGGACTATCTGGGCGTCGACCAGAGCAGCGCCCTGCTTGCTGCGGCCCGCGCCCGGATCAGCGGCGACACGAAGACCCGAATTCGCTGGATGGAGTCAGACATTCTGAAGGGCGGTGGAGGCTTCGATCTGCCCCCCGGCCCGTTTGACCTCACCGTGGCCTTCGGGTTGCTGCATCACGTTCCCGGTCTCGAGAACCGCAAGGCATTCTTGGCCGCTCTCGCCCAGGGAATCGGCGACAAGGGGTGCCTCGTTTTCACGGCTTGGCGCTTTGCCACGGCTGACCGTTTCCAGGGACACATCGAAACCTGGGAAGAATACAATGCGGCGAGCCCTGAACCCGTTGACCTCCAAGAATTAGAGACCGGAGACTTCCTGCTCTCGTTTGGAGCCGGCGCCGGTCCTCCACGCTATTGCCACCACTGCGACGATTCGGAGTTTGATCAACTCGTCGCCGCCACCGGCCTTGAACTCATCGATGATTTCGAGGCCGACGGTCGCAGCGGCGACCTCAACCGCTACGCGGTTCTCCAGCAAAGCGCCTGATCCCAGCCCCGGAGCGATCCTTTTCTTTCGGTAGCTCGGTGAGTTGCGCACGTATTCGCGCAAGAACCGCCCGGGATGCCTCCGGTCGGCCTCAATTCTCGCGAAACTTTTTGCGCCCCAGCGGGTTGAGGACATTGAAGCAGAAACTCCCGACGTCCCTTGACGGACTGCGGATCCTCAATCCCGACTCAATCTTCGACTCCTCAATCCCCAACTCAATCCCCAACTCAAGCCCCAACTCAATGCTGGAAGGAACTCATCATGCTCTCGCGACAGATCCTGGCTCTGCTGCTCGTCAACCTCGTCCTCGGCGCTCCGGCCCAGGCCCGACTCCTTACCTCCCGCCCCATCACGCCCGGACCGGCGTGCATTCGCCCCGTGCCCGACATCGATCCGCGTCGGTCTCTCTTTGTGACCGAATTGGATGTGGTCCAGAACGCAATTTCCCTTGAAGATGTGCTCGGCCAACTGGCACGGGAAAGTCGAATTCCCGGACTCCAGGCCATTGATCTCTGGGATCAGTGGTGGGACACGCAAAACCCTTCCCCCGGCCTTGGCCTCGGACTGAACTGCGATGATCGAACCAATCTGCAGGGGGATCCTGCGATCAATGGTTTCCCCATCGAGTGTCCGCGCAATGCGGGCAACGAGATCAACATCGACCCCTTCGACCCCTCCTCACTGAGTTTCTACGAGCCCATCGCCCTGGTGAACCGAATGGATCTGATGCCAGACGACGGTTCCAACTGCGGTGAGTACCGCGTGATCTTCGCCCGGCGTTCGGGCGAGAACAATGCCTTGCGCCGAAACCTGCTGATCTTCGAAGCGACCCTCCCGAACCCGCAACCGGGATGTGAGGCCGATGGCTGCCGGGCCGTTGCCGAGTTTTGGGCCAGGCTCTCCCGAGTCCGTGATCCTCTCGTGCGTGCAAACATGCTGCGCGGGTTCTATCTCGATGGCCTCCCCACTCGGGGCGTCGAACCCGTGATTCGCATCGCTCACTTTTCACCCGGAGCAGGCCAGATACGCACCAACCAGTTTCTCAACACGGCTTCTTCGCCCGTCGACTGGCAACTGCGCGAATACAAGCTCGCCATGTTCTGCACGGCGCCGGGCACCCAGTGCGGGCTGCAATTCGTTCCGGTCACGGTCAAGACGAATCCGTGGGGTGATCTCTTTAGTGACACGTCCACGGAACGCCGAGCGCGTCCCTTCATGCGTCAGTTGATTAGCCAGGTGGACGAGTTGGCCGCCCCTGACCTCAACCGTTTCTTCAACGTCATTCCCGACGAATTCAATGCGGGCCAGAGCAATTCACAGGGTTCGGAGAACAACTACGTCTCGCACTTCGACCCAAGTGGACTCTTCGCTCGGGCCATGCAGCGCCGACTCACCAACCTGGGCAGCAATTTGACGCCCACCGAAGTCGTGCGGCGATCACAGACCCAATCGTGCGCAGGCTGTCACCGCCTGAGCAATCCGAGCCCGGCCAATCTGCTGGGCGATGGCCTTGTCTGGCCTGCCTCCCTTGGTTTTGTCCACGTCACCGAAAGAAACACCGATGTGATCAACTCGGCCCTGCACTTCCGGATTTCACCCGCACTGGATCAGGTTTTTATTCCCCATCGGGAACGGGTCTTCGAGGGCTATCTCGCGGATCTTCCGTGCGTTCAATGCCTCAGCCTGCCACTGACAGGCTCGGGCACCCCCGATTTCATCGCGATGCCGGTGAGCAGCCGGGGATCCGCAGCCCAAGCACCGACCCCGGACGAAATCATGGCCTTGGACGTGATCAGAAAACAGGGCCGAAGCCGAGAGACCCTCGGCGGGCCGAGACCCGTCCACTAGGCGAACCCACTCGGCGGATCGCTCCGGGCCAAATCGCCCGGAGATCGCCGAGCCGCTAGGAGCCCAGGCCCGCGGCCAGGCGGCACCCCTCCAAAACGGGTGCTGCCATGGCCCGGGCTTTCTCCGCGCCCTGGCGCAGAATCGCCTCCACATCATCCGGGCGTGACTCGAATTGCTCCCGCCTTAGCCGCATCTCGGAAAAGAAGTCGAGAATTCGCTCGAGGAGATCCTTCTTGACCTCTCCATAACCAAGCCCGCCCGCCCGGGCCCGCTCGGCCATGGCCTTCTGATCATCCACGCCAGAAAATAGATTCCACAGCTGAAAAATAGGTGCCGCGGGATCCTTGGGCTCATCCACCCCGTTCGAGTCGGTGACGATTCCCATCACGGATTTCTTGATTTGTTTCTTCCCGGCAAACATGGCGATGGTGTTGTCGTAGGACTTGCTCATTTTTTGACCGTCAGTACCGGGAACGATCGCCGAGTCCTTCATGATATAGGGCTCGGGAAGCACCAGCGCTTCGCAGTCGTAGGCATGGTTGAAGCGTTGGGCCATGTCCCGGGTCATCTCGATATGTTGTTTTTGATCTTGCCCCACGGGCACGAGATCCGCGTGATAGAGCAGGATGTCCGCCGCCATCAAGACGGGATAGGTAAAGAGCCCATGATCAACGCTCTCTCCCCGGTCCATCGCCGCTTTGTAGGCGTGCGCCCGCTCCAGCATTCCCATCGGGGTGACGCTGCTTAGCAGCCAAGTCAGTTCGCAGACCTCGGGAATATCGCTCTGACGAAAAAGGATTGCGCGCTCGGGATTCAAACCGGCGGCCAGGTAATCCAGAGCGACACTCAGCGTATACCGACGACGCTGCTCGGCATCTCGGATCGTCGTCATCGAGTGATAATCGGCAATGAAATAGAGCGCTTCGGCATGCTGCTCCTGGAGAGCGACAAATTGCCGCAACGCCCCGAAGTAGTTGCCCAGGTGAAGCGAATCGCCTGTGGGTTTCGTGCCCGAAAGAACACGCATCTTCAGTCCTCCTTGCCCACATACGTCAGCCAGTGATCAAATCGGGAATCGTTCCCCGATTCGGCCTGGGAAAGCATTTCGGCCAGTTGCTGCGAGAGAGGGCCTGGACAAGAGTTGCCGACCCTCTCGCCATCCACCGACTCAACGGCCAACACACCCGCCGTTGTGCCGGTCAGGAACACTTCCCTGGCCGCCATCAGTTCCACGGGGTCGATCGCTTGCTCGCGTACCTCGGTTCCACCACTCCGGGCCAGTTCAATAATGCTTTCCCGGGTGACCCCGCGAAGCACTCGCGTCTCCGGGGGAGTGAGGAGAACCCCATCCTGATCCACCACAAATACGTTGGTCGTCGGTCCTTCGGCGACGTGGTCGTTCTCGTCGACGAGGAGAATTTCATCGAAGCCCAGTTGCTGGGCCCGAGCCTTCGCGGTCATGCTCGACGCATAGTTGGCGGAAACCTTGGCCTGGGGGGAGACAATGTCGTCGCGCCGCTGATGCGCCTCTTTTTCGAGCCAGAGCCGAAGCGGGCGGCGCGGGGCCCGGGGCCGAGCCTGGGGAAGTCGGTCCTCGAGATCCGTTTGGGGGTCGTAGACCGCAATCGCCACCGAGACCCGGGTGTCCACCGGGACCACGTCCACCTCCAGAGAAGCGAAATAGGCACTCGCCTTGACGGATGAGCCCCCTGGATTTGCGCGCACCGCCTGGACAATGGCGTTGGAAAGTTCGGCCTCGTCCAAGGCAATGGGCAGCCCCATCAGTTCGCACGAGCGCAGCATGCGTTGGACATGTCGATCCAAACGAAAGATCGCCGGACCCCGCGGGGTTTCGCGGACTGCCATGTAGTCAAAGACCAGGGAACCGCGCTGAAGGCTATGGGAAAGCACGTGGACCGTGGCTTGGGCCCACGGCACCAGTTCGCCGTTGAGCCAGATCACACGATTAACAGGGGCAATTTCCTCCACGGCCGGACTGTATCACGCGTGCGGCCCGGAAAAAGTGACGAGGGGCCGCGAAAACTGTGCCACGCCAACCCGGCCCGGGCGTACTTAGAGTTGTTCACCCCGCTCTTCCGTGGAGACCCCATATGTCCAACAACCTGAAACAGGTTTTTTTAGCCCTCAACCTGAGCGTTCAGCTCTATCGGGATCTGGCTCAGTCCGCCCTGCGCTTGGTTTCAGACCGGCCGGAATAAAACCCGACGCCGATGCGCACTTGCCCGCCAGCCCGTGGCTTCCCAGCGGCTAGCTAGCGCTGGTGAGCGCCCCCTGCGCCTAAGCCCGGCGCCGATTCGTCGCTCCAACGCCTAAACTCGGCGGGAGGCCGAGACCGAGATGGCTCGCCTCGGGCGTCATCGGAGTGTACGCGGGCTGCAGACTGAACGGCCGAATAGGCTTGCAGAGTTTCAGCCGCTCGATCTCTGGGCGTAGCGGCGGAGTATTCCTTGGCCTTCAGCCACGTCCGCGCGGTCAGGGTCAGGGCGAAGAGCAGCAGCACTGCGGCGACAAGCGTCAACTCCATCGGCCCCATCCCGAAGAGGTCGGGCGTGTAGGAAGTGGTGATCCGGATCGCCTTGAGCACACACGCCCCCAGAAGAGAGGTCCAGGCGGTGAGAATCATCAGGTCAACGATGGGAAGGATCGGCATCACTACCCCCAAAAGAACCCCAGAAGAATGGAACGTCCGCATCCGGACGCGGCCGGAAGCCTAGAACGGACGGCCCCGGCAGGTCAAGCGCCGGGCCCAGTGAATAGCGAGCCCGCATCAATGTAAAATGCGGCCCGAGGGCTCTTCAGCTTGCCAGCCCCCGGAGGCGAGGGCTAAGCTGCCAGCGCCCGGAATACCCACGGGCAATCCACCCGGGCCCATCAAGCCGACGTAGCTCAGCTGGTAGAGCAGCTCACTCGTAATGAGCAGGTCAGCGGTTCGAGTCCGCTCGTCGGCTCCAT
>DUCT01000090.1:0-1185 GCA_012959665.1 Myxococcales bacterium
TGGCCAACGATCTCTTTGATTTCGAGAAGGGGGCGGACGCCGACGATCGCATCGGCCCGGCCCGGGCCGCCCAGTCGGGCTGGCTCTCGCCGACGGAAATGCGCTGGGGGATCGGCGCTGTGCTGGCCCTTGCCGTGGGGGTGGGGTTGTACCTGGTTTCCGTGGCGGGTTGGGTCTTGGTGGCGGTGGGCGCCTTCTCCATGGTGGCGGCCCTGGCCTATACCGGTGGCCCCTGGCCCTTCGGCTACAAGGGATGGGGAGACCCTGCGGTCTTTCTCTTCTTCGGCTTCGTGGCCGTTATGGGGACCTACTTCGTTCAGGTCGGACACCTTGCGTTCGATGCGGCTCTGGCTTCGGTTCCCGTCGGCGCTCTTGCCACGGCCATCCTCGTGGTCAACAACGTGCGGGATATCGAGAGCGATCGCCGTGCGGGCAAGCGCACCCTCGCGGTTCGCCTGGGCCGCCGGGCCGGGGTGGCGGAATACGCGGGGCTCTTCGTGCTCGCCTATGGGTCCCTACCGGTTTTCATCTTCGTGTCCGGCCGCTCGGCCTGGGTTTTGCTTCCGTGGCTGACCCTGCCCCGGGCGCTGTCCCTCTACCGAACCCTGCGCGACGAAGTCTCGGGTCCGGTCCTGAACCGGGCGCTGGCGGCAACCGCCCGGCTGGGTTTTTTCTTTTGTCTGTTGTTGTCCGCGGGTTGGTGGGCGTGGTGGGTGTGAGGATCCGCCGGGCGCGACTCACCCCTTACCGGTTGCCCCTGGTGCGGGAATTGCGCACCGCCCACGGCCGCCTCAAGGAGCGTCGAGGCTGGCTGTTGGAACTCGAAACCGACTCGGGGGAGCGGGGCTGGGGGGACGCCTGCCCTTTTCCCGGCCTGCCCGAGCCCGGCGGCGTGGTCTCGGGGTTCGGCATGGAGTCGTGGTCGCTTTGCGGTGAGCGCCTGGCAAGCCTGGCCGCTTCGCTGTTGGGCGAGTCCATCGATGCGCGCGATGCCCTGCTCGATGCCTGCGAGGCCGCGGCCCCCGATGCGCCCGGGGCTCGTTTCGCCATTGATTGCGCGCTCCACGAACTCGCGGCCCGGGCCGAGTCGTGCTCGGTGGCCGAGCTACTGGCCCGGGGGCTGGGAACCCGCGCCCAGGCTTCCCTTGAGGTGAACGCCCTGGTGTCCGGGGCTCGGCCCGAAGC
>DUCT01000090.1:1246-4428 GCA_012959665.1 Myxococcales bacterium
CTCCAGGCGGCGGGTTTTCAAACCTTCAAGCTCAAAGTGGGCGCCGACTCTCCCGAGACCGATCTCCAACGGGTCACGATGCTTCGGGAAGCTCTGGGTTCCGAATCCCGAATTCGCTTGGACGCCAATGGGGCCTGGACGCCGGCGCGCGCGAGTTCGATGCTTCGTGCCCTGGCCCCCCTGGATATCGAACTCATCGAACAGCCGGTCGCCGCCCACGCGATCGACGACTTGGCGAGGCTCCGGCGGGCCGGCCAGATCCGAGTCGCGGCGGACGAGTCCCTCGCGGATCCGGTCGGCGCCCGGGCACTCATCGCGATGGGGGCCGCCGACCTGCTGGTTCTCAAACCCGGCGCACTGGGCGGACTGCGCCCAGCCGCGAGCCTCGCTCGGGCGGCCACCGAAGCCGGCCTGGACTTCTTCGTCACAAGCCTGTTGGATTCGGCTTTGGGCGTTGTCGCCGCCACCCACCTGGCGGCTGCGCTTCCCAGCGCTGGGCTCGCCCACGGACTGGGTACGTCGTCGCTCTTTGCCATGGACCTGGCGCCGCAACCCGAGATCCAAGCCGGCCGTCTGTCGGTGCCCACGGGCCCAGGCTGGGGCATGGAAGTGGATCCGGATCGCCTGGCCCGGGTGGCCCTGGCCGAGGCCATTGAGATTTCCCCGTGAGCGAAGGCTTCGAAGCGGCGGCTTGGAGCGAACCGTGGCTGGCTCGGCGCGCCGCCTCAACGCCGGACCGGATCGCCCTGGAGTTTGGCGCGTCGTCGCTGAGCTACGGCGAATTGCAAAGGGAGGTGCTCGTCGTGGCCGCAGAGCTGACCGCCCGGGGCGTCGCCCCGGGAGACGTGGTGGCGACGGGGCTGGGCAACGGCGTCGAGTTTCCCCGGCTGCTCTGGGCGTTGCGCGCCGTGGGTGCGGTGCTGCTGCCCTTGAACCCGCGCCTCGCCACGGATGAAGCAGCGCATATCCTGCGCGACTCGGGGGCGTCCCTGTGGCTGGATGCCGGGGATTCCGGGGGCGACGAAGTCGCCCGGGCCGCGGGCGACCTGCCGCGGTTGGTGATGCGGGGTTTGCGTCTCGAGGGCGGGGCCTCGGTGGTTTCTCGTCCCCGCCCCGCGCCCCTGTGTGAAAACCCATGGGAGATTCTCGCCCTCATTTACACCTCGGGCACCACCGGCAAGCCCAAGGGCGCGCTGCTTTCCGCCGGGGCTTTTCGAGCCAGCGCCATGGGGTCGGCGGCGCTGCTCGGCACGGACTCGGACGAACGTTGGTTGGGCTGCATGCCGCTCTTTCATGTGGGTGGGCTCTCGATCCTTTTGCGCGCCTGCCTGGCGGGATCCGCGGTGGTGGTTCAGCCCGGCTTCGATGCCCAGGCGGTTTCGGCGGCGCTCGATGATCTCGGGATCACTGGCGTTTCCCTGGTGTCCACCATGCTCGGACGATTGCTGGACGCGCGGGGTGAGCGCCGGGCTCCCCCGGGCCTGCGCCGGGTTCTACTGGGCGGGGGCCCCGCGCCCCCGGCGCTTTTGGCCCGGGCCCATGCAGCGGGCTACCCCCTGGCCCCCACCTATGGGCTCACCGAGGCGGCTTCCCAAGTGGCCACTCGCCTGCCCGACGACGTGGCACCGCCCTTCGATGAGCGCCTAAGCCCGCTGCCCGGCACCGAGGTCCGGGTGGTGGACGCCGGGGGACGCGTGCTCGATTCGGGCGAGGCCGGGGAGATCTGTGTTCGCGGTGCCACGCTGATGCGGGGATATCTCGGGCGTCCCGAAGCCACGGCCCGGGCGCTCCGGCAGGGTTGGCTGCAGACCGGCGATCTGGGGGTTCTCGATGATCGGGGGCGCTTGCGGGTGCTTGATCGTCGGGATGACTTGATCGTCTCCGGAGGCGAGAATGTTTATCCCGCGGAAATTGAAGCCGTCCTCAACGGGCACCCGGCGGTGCGCGAAGCCGCGGTGGTGGGTCAGCCCGATGCCGAGTACGGCGCTCGCCCCATGGCGTGGTGGGTGCCCCTGGTGCCCGGGTCGCCCGCGCCCGATCTCGAAGCCTACTGCCGTGGGCGGCTGGCGGGCTTCAAGGTGCCGCGGCGCTTCGTTCCCATCGCCGAACTCCCGCGCAACGCTTCGGGCAAACTCCTGCGCCGGGAACTGCGGGCACTGGCGGGGGCCGACACCGACGACTGAGATACCCGACGGCTGAGCGGCGGGGAAATGAGAGGGAAAAAGCGCTGGGAGAAAGCGCTGGCAGAGAGCGTCTGGAGAGAGCGTCTGGAGAGAGCGCCTGGAAAGAGTGCCGGAAATAGAGCGCCGGAAAATCTCAGGCCCTTGCCCGGTGGGCCCGCAGGTCCGCGACCACGTCCGCCCATTGGCTGGGATCCGGGGCGCGATTGTGGGTGATACTGACGCCGTCGGCGATCCCGTCCAAGCGTTCGGTGAGCTTGGCGGCGATCTCTCCCCTTGGCCCCACCACGGCGATGGTCTCGAGGATCTCGTCGCTGATCAGTTCGGCCATGGCATCCCAACGGCCGCGCTTGGACATCTGGTTGAGCTCGGTGTGGAGTTCCTCCCAGCCGTGGGCTTTCAGGGTGGGGAGGTAGGCGGGTGTGGAGCCATAGAAGGCCAACTGCTTGCGCGCCGCATCCTTGACCCGCTCGAACTCTTCTTCCTCGTCGGCGGTGACCACCAGGGTCGCGCAGATGATCTCGAAGTCGGCCAGGCGTCGGCCGCTCTTGGCCAGCCCTTTTTCCAATGCGGGAAGGGTATTGGTGAGCAGGGCGTGCCGGCTATTGAACGGGTGGGCGATGAAGCCATCGGCCACTTCGCCGGCGATCTCGGTCATGAGCGGCCCGAAACCGCCGGTGAGAATGGGGGGCGGGCCGAAGGGATTGGGTCCGGGGTTGAAGGCCGGGATCATCAGGGTGTGGCGATAGAACTCTCCGCGAAAATCGAGTTCGGCCTTGCCCTCCCAACAATCGAAGATCGCCTTGATGGCCAGCACGATCTCGCGCATGCGCGCCGCCGGCTTCGACCACGGCATGCTGAAACGATGCAGGATATGCGGCCTGACTTGGGAGCCCAGCCCCAGAAAGAAACGGCCGCCAGTAATGTTCTGGGTCCCGTATGCGAGGTTGGCCAGGTTCATGGGGTTGCGCGCGAATGCGATGGCGATGGCCGTCCCCAATC
>DUCT01000090.1:4505-4798 GCA_012959665.1 Myxococcales bacterium
ATGTTCTGGGTCCCGTATGCGAGGTTGGCCAGGTTCATGGGGTTGCGCGCGAATGCGATGGCGATGGCCGTCCCCAACCGAAGGTTCTTGGTGTGCTCCGAGGCGACGGCCAGGGGGAGGAAGGGATCGTGCTTGGCCTCAAAACTAAAGGCGCCGTCGTAGCCAATCTCCTCGAGGTGGGGATAGACGGTGCGAGCGTCCCGGGGGTCCTCCAATGGAGCCGTCGTGTAAACCTGCATGATCTCTTCCGTTGCGCTGTTAATTGTCCGCGCATTGCTGGGGCTCGGGGGGAG
>DUCT01000091.1 GCA_012959665.1 Myxococcales bacterium
GCCGACCGCGCGAACCGCACCCGGGTCACCATTTATTCCAAGGGGTTACGGGATTGGGAGCGAGGCTCTCGAGTCAACTTACCCCCAGTTTACCCCCACTTGGTGCAAAACTGATTCGTGGGGTGCCCCGTCGTCAGCCCGCGCGGGCGATCTGGACCCGTCTCTCGGTGGTAGGGCATCGGCCGTCTGAAGCTGTCCGTCCCGCATCGCATGGCACGCCGCCCGCGCCTCAATCGACGATTTCCAGCACCAGCGCCGAGTGGTCCGACAACCCGGCTTCCCTCACCGAATGTTCGTAGTGGGCCGACGAGATGCGGTCGTCCAGCGTCGGTGAGGCCAGGGCGTGGTCGATCCTGAAGCCTGCGCCCTTCCGGCTGTACCACGAGAATTCGGTCGTCGAGGGGTGGCGTAACCTCCAGCTATCGATCCAGCCTTGGTCGAGGAGGCTGATGAAGCATTCCTCGGCGTAGAAGCTTTCGCCCGTTTCATCGACGCCCCGAATGCCCGTGTTGAAGTCTCCCATGATGAGCGACTGCCCTTTGAGGAGTTCGTCGCTCGCAGTGTCAAGCGCCTGGTAGAGGGGCTTCTTCTCATTCTTCTGGGCGAAGTAGACCCCGGCCAGTTCGACCCCCTCAACTTCGACCGATACCAGGCGATGAGAATCTGACGGCGAAGTTTCGATCATTCGCTCTTGCAGAAGGAAGCGCGAAGCGATCAGAACCGAATTAACGCCGCGAGGGGATTCGGGGCTGGCGAGATGGCGAAGCCCCTGAGAGGCAAGCCCTCGAGCCATCTGGTCGCCAGAATTGCCACGCCGGAACTCGGTGAGAACAGCAATGTCGAGTTCAATGAGCGCAAGCCATTCCAGCAATCGGCCTATTCTGGTCCCACCGCCCTGTCGTATGTTGAGCGTAAGAAGTCTCAACTCGGTTTCAACTCGCCTAGGCAGGCCAGTGCGCCCGAAATGCGCGGTAGTCCATTGGGGGTCCCTATGCCTCCCACACCCAATCCTTGAGTGCAGTTAGGTCCGCAATCCGCTCCTCCGAGAGCTTGCCCTTTTTGAAATCCATTCGCCGACTGCTGGCCCAATTTCCTAGGTGGAAGTCGCCTTCGGTGTGGCGTTGCGGGACCCTCGCATGCCCTTCTCGCCCAATGAAAGCTTTGAGGTAGGCCAGTCCTTTCTGGTAGTCGGCTTCGATTGGGTCCCACACCCAACTCTTGAGAGCTTCGAGTTCCGCAATCCTCTTCTCCGCGAGCTTGCCATTTTTGAAGTTCTCTCGCCGGTGGCTGACCCATCGCCCCAGGTTGAAGTCGACCTCGGTGTGACTGCTCGGAACCCTCGCGTGCCCTTCTCGCTGAGCGAAGGCTTTGAGGTAGGCCAACCCTCACCAAAACGATCGCCCGCTACATCAAACTCCGATGCCCGACGAGTCAGCCGGGTCCGATTGTATCCGCAGACGGCGGGGGATTGGGTCTTGGTGATCCCCGACACGGGGATAGGACATTCAAGCTGCATTCTGGCATAACGTCCGAGCCTGGGCGTTATGTTAAATCCCTAGGGGATCCCGTGACGGGATCCCGTGACGGGTTGCACCGGCGACGGCCCGCGGCCGCTGGACGGCCCCCCCACCCAGGATGGGGTGACGGGACTCCGAGATACAGCGCGAAAACGAACGCGCATGTTGGCCCCGATAAGACGAAGCCGCGTCAAACTCACGACCCGTCTGCGACACGCCGCCGCCGCAGCGTCCAGAACACAGTTGCCAGCAACAGAACGGCGTAAAGCACGATGAAAGGCGGCTGCAGGGTAGGCACCACGGTCGAGCTGACTTTCCCGATGATCCTGAATTGATTTGTTTCGATCATATTTACCGATGTCGTAGGCCTGTCGAGGCACTCTTCGAGGCCCGTGATGAGATTAATTCCACAGGTAAATTTGGGTCCGGAGCCGGGCGTCTCTTCCCGACTCAAGTCATCCCATAACTCCGGCCCACCGCCAACCTGTGAACCTTCAATTCGAAAAATATTGAATGCAGCGCCGAGCGGGCTCCCCTCGATAGTGCACTCCACCAGGGTCGGAACGGTCAGGATCACGACGAGCGGCCCGAGAAACCCTGTGCCAGGATCGGTTACACACGTCAGGAAGCGGTCCATTCCGGGGAACGGGTTTGTCGCGCTGTAAGGGGTGGCCGAGTAGGTGCCGCCGGCGGCACCAAAACCGGATTGATCGAATCTAGCAGCATCGGTAAGAGCGGATCCGGTAACAGCCGGCTCGGCGAAATCAGGAAACTGGAACGTCTCCTTTATTGTATCGACATTTCTGATCCGCACACCGCCGGGTCCGTCAAAATCGGCGGTTGCAACAATATTGTCGAACACGCCGAATGGGGTTGTGATCTTATAGGCAAATCCATCGCGCAGGCTGTCGATGCGGAATTGAAGACTCTGCATGACATACCGATTGTCATTGCTGATGATCGGATCACCATTGACGTCGAGAACGTACGCCCGCGAAAGTTGCATGGTTAATGTCGCCGTCGCTTGCCCGCCTGGCCTGAATATATCGGGATTTCCTCCCTTTCCTCCATAAGTCTGCATCCTCGCTTCGGCAACCCAGTAGTCCAGTGGATCTGATAGACCGGGTGGGCGAATAGCGGGGACCTCCACGGTGCCGCATTGTACAGCGGGGTCCACGCACTGCTCCAACGTTAGTCCGTTGCCGTCCTGATACGAAAGCGGAAGATTAGAATCTCCCGGCCCACCAACCGGGCCTACGATCAATTCTCCGGAGGCACTGATCGCAAAGAAGCTCACAATCAATATTAAGATCGCCGTCTTCAGGTGTATGATGAGCGAACTGGTGATCGTCTTCTGTTTCCTCGACACTCGACAACCCTCCTTCGATGGGTGTGGGCCCCGCCACGGGGCTCCCCTAGGGATTTAGCATAACGCCCAGGCTCGGACGTTGTGCCAGAACCCAGCTTGTATGTCCTATCCCCAACAATTTGGGGTGTCAGAAGGGACACAGCCGAAAGTAAGACCCGGCTGGCTATCGAACAGACCGGCGCCACCATCCAAGAGTGCCTGATCCAACAATGCTTGTGAGGCCAGAATGGCGGCGGCCTGCGTCTGGAAGGTAAAGTCCGAGACATCATCACATCCGTCGAACAAAGAGATGCACGATCCTTCGAGAAACTCGACGTCGTATGCATTGCCGTCCACAATGACTCCCGACGCGCCATGCAACTGCCCGCCGATGACGTTGAGCGTTGCCGCCTGCACCCCGCTCGCCATGAGCACCAGACCAACTACCAGAACCAACTTCCGCACAGGACTCTCCCTCCAGTCCTTGAGTAGGCGCGACAGGCAGGGAGGTGGCAGACAATTCGTTGTCGAACGCCATCAGAAAAGTCTAGAGCGGGCTAGAGCCGGCTAGGGAAGCGGACACAACCGAACACTTCCGAACGCAACCGCCCGCTTAGCCCGCCGGTCGCCTCCTGGCAGCGATGCCCGTGTACTCAGACAGAAGAGTTAGGAGCGATTGCGCCTACGTCCCTTTGCAGCGAGGCCGGTTAGGCCGAGGCTGAGAAGGACGGCCGTATTCGGCTGGGGAACCGTTGACCAAACTGCAAACGTAAAATCACTTTGATAAAGGGAGTTGAACCCGGCCTCTATTTGCAACCCTGAAACCAGTCCAATGCCATCCGGAGTAGACGGTTCGGTGTTGAATTAGGAAGGAGACGTCACGGTCTAAGTCGAAGTGTCCACCGAGTAAGCCGCGGTCATTAGTAAGGACCTTGCATTCGGAGGGGTTCTCGCACCCGGCGGTCAGGCTGGGTACCGAATCGAAAGCCCCGGCGGCGACATCGAGGAATACCTGATCGAGGAGGGCTTGACTGGCCAATGCCGCATCCGCGTTTGTTTGGAATGTAAAGTCCGAGACATCATCGCACCCGTTGTACAAATCAATGCACGTTCCATCGAGGAACTGAACGTCGTATAAACTGCCGTTCACCAATACGTCCGACGCGCCCATCAACTGGCCGCCGACGTTGAGCGTCGCCGCCTGCGCCCCGCTCGCCATCAGGACCAATACCGCTGCCAGAACAACCTTCCGCCTAACAATCTCCTTCCCAAGAGAAAAAATCGTTCGGAAGGTGAGTGCACGTGGTGCGCAGAAAAGTGACGAAGAAAGTGAAAGAAATACGCAATTCTTCTAAGCCACCGTGCTTAGAGGCGTTTCTGGGGCGCTAGAGCGCAGGGCCGATTTATCTGATCGGTGTAAATAAATCGGAGGGGCTGGGCCCGGCGCATCGTCCGGGTGGGTCAGCCCCGGCTCAGCGGGCAGGCCGTTGGCGGTGGGTTACGGCAGGGCGTCCGGGTATGGGCGTTATGTTAAATCCCCGTGAAGGGCTGGACCTCCGCGCCCCCTCTCACCGTGCTCTCTTCCTGCTTGTCACGCTGTCCACCCCCTAGCCGCGCTATCTTCCCTGTCGGGGGGACGCGCAGCATGGAAGCACGTGATTCTCAAGGCAAGTGGCTCAAGGGCACCAGCCCCAACCCCGGTGGCAGGCCCAAAGGCCGGGGACTGAGGGCCGAGATCGAGCGCAAACTGGCCGAGGTGCCTGCAGGCTCCAACGAGACCCGCATGGAGCGCATTGCCCAGGTGCTGGTGGAGAAGTGCGAAGAGGGTGACATGCGTGCCCTCGAACTCTTGCTTAAGCGCGTGTGGCCCGAGCGGCTGAGCGTGCAGGGGGATAGGACATTCAAGCTGCATTCT
>DUCT01000092.1:0-19959 GCA_012959665.1 Myxococcales bacterium
TGTGTTCTCAGCTGCGCCTCAAGCGGCGAAACAGGACCACGTGGCCGAGCCAGGCCGAAGTGACGAGCACCGAGGGAATCCAGACGAAGGGGAAGCGTGCGATGAAGACGTTGGCCGGATCCCCGAGGATCAGCCGCAGGGGGGTGGGCGCGGCCAGCATCGCCGTGACCACGGTGACCACCAGCACGCCTGCCATGATGACGTTCCACGCCATCAGCACGCGCCGGTCGATTCGGTGGGCGAAAGGAAACAGGGCGAGGGCCGTCATGCCCGGGATGATGTCCGCATTGGTTCCCGTCCAGGTCATGGTGGGATGGGCAATGCCCTGGTTGACCGCGGCGTGGAGGCCGAACTCCACCAGCACCCGAAAGGCCTGAAAGCCGACCAAGACCTGAAGGGGCAAATCGCCCAGCCGTTCGCTCCAGGGCTGGCGCGCCGCCCAGACGAGGAAGGCCATCCCTCGAGGGCCCCCCCGCGCTCTCGGGCGGCCGGATTCAGGGAATTCCGATGTTCTTCTGGGGCCACGAGGCGTAGACTGAAGGGTCAAGGAGAAGTGGTTTTCCCACGAACTGTCGATGCCCTTCGTCAGGCCCTCAATTCGATTTGGATTTCCCGTGGCGCCCTTTCGGGCTGCCCAGGGCGCCCGTGTTTTTCCGGGGGCTGGCCTTGTGGCCCTGGCCCCTTATCTCGCCCTGGCCCCTTACCTCGCCCTGGTCCTTGGCCTCGCGACGGCTCTTTGTCTCGGGACGGCCGGCCCCCTTCGTGCGGGGCCGCCGGCGGGCTACTACGACTCGGTGACGGCCACCAGCGCTTCGGCTCTGCGCGCCTCGCTCCACGGGGTGATCGATGATCATGTGCGGTTCCCGTACACGTCCAGCGCGACGGACACCTGGGACATTCTCGAGGTGGCGGATCAGAATCCGCTCAACACGTCGGAGATTCTTGACGTCTACATGAACGCGAGTTTCGCCAAGAACGGCGGCGGTGGCGGGGGATACAACCGGGAGCACAGCTGGCCCAAGTCCTACGGGTTTCCCACCGACGGAAGTACCAACTATCCGTACACCGATTGTCATCATCTGTTTCTTTCGGACGAGGGCTACAACAGTTCCCGGAGCAACAAACTCTACGGCCAATGTGATGCGACTTGCGCCGAGCGCGCCACGGTGGCCAATGGCGGTGTCGGCGGAGGTAGCGGGGTGTATCCCGGCCAGTCGAATTGGACCACCACGGGCATTTGGGAAACCTGGCCCGAACGCCGGGGGGACGTGGCCCGGGCGCTCTTCTATATGGACGTTCGCTACGAGGGGGGAACCCACGGCGGGACCGGCGTCGCCGAACCCGACTTGGTCTTGACCGATGACGATTCCCTCGTGGTCACGACGGCGACCAACGAGACCTTGGTGCCGGTCTACATGGGCCGACTCTCGACGCTCCGGTCCTGGCATATCGCAGACCCGGTGGACGCCCGAGAGCAAGCGCGAAACGATGCGATCGCGAGCCATCAAGGCAATCGCAATCCCTTCATCGACCACCCCGAATGGGTGGCGTGCCTTTTTGACGGGGCATGTGGGGGCGGGGGCATTCCCGCTGCCCCGAGTGGACTCATAGCGCTCTCCGACGCCGGTCCCGTGGAACTCGATTGGAATGACAATTTCGAACCCGATCTGGACGGCTACCGGGTGAGGCGCGCCCGGGTGTCCGGGGGGCCGTGGATCGACCTGCACGCGGGATTGTGGGCGTCGAGTGATTTCGTCGATACTTCGGCGAAACTCGGCTGGCTCTACTTCTACACGGTCATCGCGGTGGACGCGGACGGCGACGAATCGTCCGGGAGTGCCGAGTTGGCGGTGTCGGTGGGGGGGACGAGTTCGCCCTGGATCAATGAAATCCATTACGACAACGCGGGCGCCGACGCCGATGAGGGCTTCGAGATCGCCGGCCCGGAAGGCCTCGACCTGACGGGCTGGCAGGTGGTTCTCTACAACGGCAGCGGCGGCGGGGTGACGGCTTCGGTTGCCCTGAGCGGCGTGCTGGTCGATGACGGCAGTGGCTTCGGTTTTCTCTTCTTCCCCCGCGCCGGTGTGCAGAACGGTCCCGCCGACGCGCTGGCCCTGGTGGAACCCGGGGGAGGGGTGGTGGAGTTCCTGAGCTACGAGGGCGTGGTTGTGGCGGTGGGGGGCGCGGCCGATGGCATGGTCTCCGCCGATATAGGCGTCAGCGAGGGCAGCTCGGTGCCGGTGGGACATTCGCTCCAGCGCCAAGGGCAGGGCAGCCAGGCCTCGGATTTTACTTGGGCGCCGCCTGGAACCCATACCCGGGGCGCAGTCAATACGGGCCAGATCCTCTTTGTACCGGTTCCGCTCCCGGGGCTTTCGCCCTGGGCGGTGGTCACCGGAGGGGTTGCCCTCCTGGTCTCGGGCGCCTGGCGGGCGAATCCGATTTTCCGGAGTCGCCCGGCTGCACGTTGAGTTCGCGTCGCCGGGCCCCTCTTGTCCAGCGGCCCAGCGCGGAGATCCCCCGAAGCCGGCGCTGATCGTGGGGCCAACGGAATGCTACGCTAGGCCGCCATTGATTCCCTGAAAGCGATTCGTGTGCCACGCCAGGGACTTCCCCGCACCCGGAATTGAGAAAGAGTTGTCCGTGTCCACCGATGAAGCCAACGAGCCGAGAGATTTTATTCGTACCCTGGTCGCCGATGACGTCAAGGCAGGAAAGCGAGAGGGCCGAGTGGCGACCCGCTTTCCCCCGGAACCGAACGGTGCCCTCCACATCGGTCACGCCAAGGCGATCGCTCTGAACTTCAGCCTCGCGGATGAATTCGGGGGCACCTGCAATCTCCGCTTCGACGATACCAATCCGGGCGCCGAGGAACAGGAACACGTGGAGGCCATCGTCGAGGATGTCAAGTGGCTGGGATACGACTGGGGGGATCGACTCTTCTTTACATCGGACTACTTCGATCAGCTCTACGCCATGGCGGTGCGGCTGATCGAAAAAGGCTTGGCCTTTGTGGACGACCAGGGCTCGGAGGAAATGAGGGCCAATCAGGGAAGCCTGACCGAGCCGGGAACGAACAGCGCTTGGCGCGACCGAAGTGTCGAAGAGAACCTGGATCTCTTTGTCCGCATGCGAGCGGGTGAGTTCGACGAGGGTTCCCGGGTTTTGAGGGCCAAGATCGACATGGCCTCGCCGGTCCTGACCCTGCGCGATCCGATCATGTACCGGATCCAGAAGACCCGTCATCATCGTACCGGCGACGCGTGGCCCATCTATCCCATGTACGATTTCGCCCACGGGCAATCCGACGCCATCGAGGAAATCACCCATTCGCTTTGCAGTATCGAATTCGTAGGCCATCGTCCGCTCTACGATTGGTTTATTGAGTCCCTCGGGTTCGAAAAGAAGCCGCGACAGATCGAATTTGCCCGGCTCAATCTGACCCACACGGTGTTGAGCAAGCGCAAGCTGAAGAAGCTCGTGGAGGGCAACCATGTCAGTGGCTGGGACGACCCCCGCATGCCGACGCTTCGGGGTCTGCGCCGCCGGGGCTATACCCCCGAAGCGATCCGTGAATTTTGCGGAGGGATTGGTCTTGCGAAGAGGGACAACACCATCGAACTCGCTCGGCTCGAGCACAGTATTCGCCAGGATTTGAATATCCGCGCACCCCGGGTGATGGGCGTTTTACGCCCCCTCAAGGTTGTGATCGAAAATTTCCCCGAAGGCGAAGTGGACGAGCTCGAAGCGGTGAACAATCCCGAGGACGCGAGCATGGGCGTGCGCCAGGTTCCCTTCTCCCGAGAGATCTATATCGAGCGCGACGACTTCATGGAGGATCCGCCCAAGAAGTTCTTCCGCCTGGGGCCGGGGCGAGAGGTGCGACTCCGCTACGCGTATTTCATCACCTGCACGGATGTGATCAAAGACGCCCAGGGCGAGGTGACGGAACTGCGCTGCACCTACGATCCGGCGACCCGGGGCGGGGATTCCCCCGACGGGCGCAAGGTCAAGGGAACCCTGCACTGGGTTTCGGCCCCCCACGCTGTGCCCGCCGAGGTCCGTCTCTATGAGTCCCTGTTTACCGTTGAGCAGCCTGGGGCCCTGGAGGAAGGCGAGGATTTCCTCGATTACCTGAATCCGGCCTCTCTCGAAGTGATTAAAAATGCCCAGTTGGAGCCCAGCCTGGCGGAGGCAGAACCCGGCAGCGCCTGCCAGTTCGAGCGCCTGGGGTATTTCAATATTGATTCCGATTCGAGTGCCGAGGGTCTGGTGGTGAATCGCACGGTGACTCTGCGCGACACATGGGCCAAGCTGGCCAAGAAGGAGAAGCGTTGATGGCGCGATATGGCATGTCCCTCCCCCTGGCAGGAATCCCGCTGCACGCCCACGAGGATTGGCTGAAGGAAATGGTCGATCTCGGGTATACGGACTTTTGGTCGTCCGAGGCCAATGGCCACGATGGGTTCACTCCGCTGGCCATGGCGGCTGCCTGGACCCCAACCGCGCGCCTGGGCGTCGCGATCATTCCCGCTTACACCCGGGGCGCGGCCCTGATGGCCCAGTCCGTGGCCTCCCTGGCCGATGCGGCGCCCGGCCGTTTCGTGATGGGCATCGGGGCCTCTTCGGATGTCATCGTGGGGCGCTGGAACGGAATTCCTTTTGAGCAGCCCTACCAGCAGGTTCGAGACATGGTGCGCTTCCTGCGTAAGGCCCTGGCTGGGGAAAAGGTCGACGAGAGCTTTGAGCGCTTCACCGTGAAGGGGTTTCGTTTGGGGGTGAAGCTCCCCGAGTCGCCGCCCATCCTGATTGCGGCCCTGCGCCAGGGGATGCTCAGGCTGGCGGGCCGAGAAGGGGATGGCGCCATTTTGAACTGGCTCTCCGCCGAGGATGTGAAGCAAGTGGTTCCCCTCGTGCACGAAGGCGGCGAGGGCAAGGAAATCGCGGCGCGAATTTTTGTGCTGCCCGTGGCCGATCGCGAACTGGCCCTGGCTATCGGCCGGCGTGCAGTGGCCGCGTATTTGAACGTTCCGGTCTATGCGGCTTTCCACGAGTGGCTCGGGCGGGGCGATCAGCTGGCCGGCATGTGGAAACTCTGGAAGGAGGGCGACCGAAAAGCGGCCCTCGAAGCGATTCCCGAAGAGGTGGTGGACGCCCTGATCGTCAACGGCTCGCCCGAAGCCTGCCGGGAGCACATCCAGCGCTACGTGGACAACGGGGTCCACACGCCTGCTTTGGCGCTGCTCCACACCGACGACCTCAAACAATCCATTCGCGACTTGGCCCCGCGGTAGCTCGGGATTGGGACGCCTGGGAACAGGTCTTAGCCGGATCGGAGCGATCCTGGCTCTTGGTTGGCTGCTGGTGCCCGGGGCCCTGGCCGAGGCGGGCTCGGACTACGTCGGGCTCTACGCCGAATTGCTCGCCGACTACACGCAATCCGTGGATGCCGAGGTGGGTACCCGGGTCGACTACCGGGGCTTGAGGGATGAGCCTCGCTGGCCCGTCCTGCTGGGAGAGTTGGCGACGGTGGAGCCCGCCCGGCTCGGTGGCCGGCAGGAACAGATCGCCTTTTGGATCAATGCCTATAACATTTTCGCGATCGACTTGGTGGTTCGGCACTCCCCCGTTGCGAGCATTCGCGACATCGGGTCGTTTTTCCGCTCGGTGTGGAAGCGGGAAGCCGGTTCTCTGGGCGTCCGGGCCTACTCGCTGGATGAGATTGAACACGACATTCTAAGGCCCATGAAGGAGCCTCGGATCCACGGCGCCATCGTTTGTGCGTCGATTTCCTGCCCCAATCTCGCGCGGGTGCCGTACCGGGCTCCGACGCTGGATGCACAACTCGATGCATCTATTCGCGCATGGTTGGCCCGCCCAGAGAAAGGGCTGGCGGTGGACCCGGGGGCGGGGGAACTGAAACTCAGCCGCATCTTTAAATGGTTCGCCCAGGATTTCGGTGGCCGAAAAGGCGTCCTGGCGTTTGTTGAGAGGTACGCCCCTGGGGCTGATGCGCGCTGGCTTCGAGAGAACCGTCAGGAAGTCGACGTCTCCTACTTCAAATACAACTGGGGCCTGAACGAGTAGAGGGAAACGTGCCGGGGCCGGCGGTCGCCCGGGCTAGCGAAGCTGGCCCATGAACCTCGTGTCGGCTCCGATCTGCCCGGCGAGGCGTCCGGGCTCGGTTCGATTGGGGTCGAAGCAGGTCAGCCAGAGACCCAGCCTGTGCAGTCCCGGTTTTATGCGATAGCCGGGCAGGGTGTCGGGTCCGCACGTGCCTGTGCCCAAGCCGCGTTGATGGACATCCAGACTGATATGGGTTTCCGCACGGGCGCGCAACTCATTGATGTGCTCGGCGGCATGGAGGTCCTGGGGGCTGTAGTGGCTCGCTCCGAACTCGAAGGGTCGAACACCACCGACGAGCAGGCCTGTTTCGGCCTTGCGGCAGAGGGCGAACCAACGGGTATCGGTTCGATTGCCATTTTCCTGGGGCACCACGTATCGGTGGTATAGATCGTCCACTGAACTCTCGTGGCGGCCCATGGCAGCCCCGGCCTTTCTATCCCAATAACTCTCATGGGGGCCGCGCCCGAACCAGTCCAGGCGCTCAAACCCCCGAGTTGTTTCGAAGTGAATGCCCACCCGGGGAAGATCCACGAGCCCGGCCCCAATGCGAATTTCGTTGTTGAACGCGATCCAGCCCCCCGGGTTGACGATCCATTGCTGGAGGTGCTGGATCCGGTGTTCCTCGGAGTCCTCGGTGTTCCTGGCCTGGGCAATCTGAAGGCAGCGAATGCGGACACTGCCATCGCGCTGGGCGCGAACGCTGCAATTCAATGGTGTCAGGGCGATTTCATCCAGCCCCCACGCGAGCCATTGGGCTTTGGGGGCGGGGGTGATTCCCGGAGTCGCCTGGAAAGTGTCGTTGTCCGTGGGGCCGCGCCAGGTGTTCAATTCAGGGGCGGATGCGAGTATGTCTTCGCCGCGCCAGCGCATGGACGCGACGGTGCCTTGCCATTTGTGCACGGTGATCTCGAGGTCGCCGGTGGAAACCGTGGCCCGGCGATCGTCCTGGACGAGTTCGACCGGGACCGGGATGAGCTTCTTTCGTCCCTTGGGTTTCGGGGCCGGACCGGCTTTCCAGGGAATTTCGAACTGCTCCCAGGCGACTTCGTGCCCGGCTTCGGCCCAGGGCAGCGCCTTCCGGGTGCGAAAGCGGAGGGTCAGATGGCAGAGCTGGTGGCCGAGAAAGGGCGGACGTGAAATAGCCAGATTGATATTCCGGGACTCACCGGGTCGGATGTCCAAACGCGGGAGGCGTCCGCGTTTCTTGACCACCCCATCTACGCTGAGTTCCCAACTCCCCACAAAGCCGCTGAGGTCATTGAAGTCCTGGTCGTTGTGGATGCGCAGACTTCCCCGCTTGATCTCTCGGGCTTCCACGCGCACGGGCTGGGCCAGTTTCTTGAATTCCCACATGGCCGGATGGGGGGTCCTGTCCGGTGCCAGCATTCCGTTGATGCAGAAATTGCGGTCGTTTGGCTCGTCGCCGAAATCTCCTCCGTAGGCCCAGTACGGACGATTCGATTCGTCCCTCTGGAGCAGACCCTGGTCGATCCAGTCCCAGATGAAGCCCCCCTGGAGGCCGGGATAGCGGCGGAAAGCCGCCCAGTATTCGGCCAGACCGCCGCTGCTATTCCCCATGGCATGGGCGTATTCGCAGAGGATCAGCGGGCGGTCTCCGGTTTTCGATTTTGCCCAGCGCGTGATTTCCTCCACCGAGGCGTACATCGGGCAGACGACATCGCTGACGCGTTTCTCCCGGTAGAGGTCCCACTGCAGTTCGCCCTCGTAGTGGATCGGCCGGGTCGGATCGTAGCCTCGGATCCATCCCGCCATGGCCTGTAGGTTCGGGCCGAAACCACTTTCGTTGCCCAGGGACCACATGATGATGCTGGGATGGTTTTTGTCGCGGAGCACCATGCGCATGCCTCGGTCGAGAAAGGCCGGGGCGTACCGGGGGTCGTGGCAGATTCGGGCAAGAAAAGCGTGGGCCTCGATATTGGCTTCGTCCACGACGTAGAGCCCGTACTCATCGCAAAGGTCGTAGAAGTAGGGGTCGTTGGGGTAGTGGGCTGTTCGCACGGCGTTGAAGTTGAACTGTTTCATGAGCCGCACGTCGGCCAACATGTCTTCCCGGGTGAGGGCCTTGCCCCGGGTCTCGTGATGGTCGTGGCGGTTGACGCCCTTGATCATCACGGGTTGTCCGTTGACCAGGAGTTCACGGGCTCGCACCTCGACTCGCCGAAAGCCGATTCGGATCGCAACCGATTCAACCGAGCGACCCTCGGGGTTGATCAGGCTAACCACAAGGTCGTAGAGTTCCGGGGTTTCAGCCGACCAGAGTCGAGGCGTGCGGACCTCGCTCAGGAATTCGGCCCAGTGCCCCTGGTAGAGGTAGGGGTTCTCCGCCATGGCCACGGGTTGTTCCTGAGCCTTGCGAAAGACCCGAGCGCCTCGGGGAGAATAGAGTTCCATTCGGACCCGGTAACCCGCCCGGGGTTCGATGGCAAAGCCGACCTCCACTCGCAGATCCAGAAGCCCGCTTGAGCAGGTTTCGTCCACTGCCGCCCGGGCCCGCACATCGGAGATGTGGGCGGCACCGGTGGCGTAGGCGTAGACCTCGCGATGAAGCCCCGCCATGAACCAGTGGTCCTGGTCCTCGATGTAGGTCGCATCGGACCATCGCACCACCATGGCCACCAAGGTGTTTTCGCCTTCGAAGAGGTGCGGGGTCAGGTCAAATTCTGCGGGGAGCCGTGAGTCTTTGGACAAGCCCAGCGCGCGCCCGTTGAGCCAGGCATACAGAACGCTCTCTGCGCCTCCGAAATGAATCACCACCCGTTTGCCCGACCAGGCCTCGGGGAGGTGGAAGCGTCGCCGGTAGATGCCCGTCGGGTTGTCCTTGGGAATCGCGGGCGGTTCGCCGGGAAAGGGCATTTGAACGTTCGTGTAGTGCGGGCGGTCGTAGCCTTGGCAAGTCCAGTTGCCGGGCACCGAAATTTCGGACCAGCCGCTGTCGTCAAAGTCGGGGCGGGGAAAGCCCTGGGGTGTGTCCTCTGGGCGATCGTAGAGCTGAAAGCGCCAAGCTCCATTGAGGGGCATGAAGAAGGGGGATGCTTCTCGAGGGCCTTCCCGAGCGGCGTCCGCGTCGTGAAATGGGATCAGTGGGCTTCGGCCCGGAAGTTTACCGATGCCTACGCATTCTGGGTTTCCCCAACTTCTGGCGCCCCCCGCGATACCGAGCAAGTCGACTCCTTTTTAATTCTTCGCGCGTCACAACCCGGGTCGGGCTTCAGGCCGAGTACTCCGGTGGAGAGGATAACCTCGATGCATTCTCGGGGGCTGGGAGTCGAGACGAGGGGCGCGTTAGCGGTGAGATCTCTATCTGTGTGCAGCTTGGCTGCAGTATTAGACAGACCGCGAAGTCAAAACTTCATGCCTTGAACTATCTTTGATGTGCCGAAATTGCATCTGAAGAGTGAGTCAGGACAGACTCTAGAGGGCTTCAGTTGCAGATCAAGACTGCTCGATGGAAAATCGGATGCAATCCGTGCTCGACCCGATGACCCCACTTCAGAAGGGGTGAGCTGCCCCGGTGGGGGTATTCGGCCCGATTATGCAGGCAAATTTTTTCTATACAATCCGCGATAGTACGGACTAGGATAGAAGTGTGACTGCGCGGAGAAGTCTCCACGTGTCCGAAATAATCAAGGAGAGAGAATTTTGGCCAGCGGTACAGTCAAGTGGTTCAGTGAGCAGAAGGGTTATGGATTCATCACACCGGAAGACGGGGGCAAAGATCTTTTTTGTCACTATTCCAATATCGTCGGTGACGGATTCCGGAATTTGCAGGATGGGCAAGCGGTTGAGTACGACGCGGCTCAGGGACAGAAAGGTCCCGAGGCGCAGAACGTTCGCGCTGTCTGATCTGAGCGGCAGCGTTCGGTGGAGGTCGGAGTCGGGCTGACCCCCCTGGCCGAGCGAATTCCTGAGAACGAAAAACCCCCCTCCAATTCAGGCAAGCTGGTTCGGCTAATCTGAGTCGCGGGAGTGGGGCCGGACGGGTGGTTGTATCCATTCACCGTCGGGGGCGTGCTGCGTCCGAGGGTCCCCTTGCATAGGCATGGGATGATCCTGGATAGGACCGCCTTGCATACGATCGCCCTGGGTGGCATCGCGGCCCAAGGAACTTCCCCAACGCCCCTGACGCTTTTCGAGGGCGTCCCGGACCATGGCGCGCACAAGCTCGGCTTTCGCCGTGCTCCATACGAAGGTCCCGATCAGCGCGAGCATCCATTGCCCTCGGGTTAACCCGAAGAAGATCATGAGCGCGGCGATGCCCCGGGCCACCCGAGATGCGATCTGCGTCGCGGCAAAGTTGGACATCCGTAGGGCGAGCGCCGCGCGCAGGATTCGGCCGCCGTCCATGGGGAGCGCGGGCAGCAGGTTGAAGGTGCCGAGTAGAAGGTTCACCCTCAGCAGCCAGCCCAGGGCCGAGGCATCGGAAGGTGCGCTGAGGAGTTCGGAGGGCATTCCCTTGGAGGCGAGCAGGCCGACGAGCAGAAGGCCCGCCAGAAGAAAGTTGACGGCCGGTCCCGCAACCGCGATCCATAGTTCCTGGGCGGGGGAGGCGGGTTCGCGCTCGAGGACCGCGACGCCGCCGATAGGGAAGAGGGTGATGCCTTGGGTGCGGATTCCAAAGTGGCGGGCCATCAGGGCATGGCCGTATTCGTGGAAGACCACGCAGGTGAAGACCATCGCGATGGGGAGCAGGATGGCCCCAACCGCCCGCAGAGACCCGGTTTCCGCTAGAACCCAGAGCCCGAGACCCCCTGCAAGGGCTGCGAAACTCCAATGGATACGAAGTTCGATATCGAAGTACTCGGCTAGGCGGAAGGAACGACCCTGGCCAGGCCCGGTGGAATGGAACTTCATCGCGACCGCCCTCTCATTGACGCATGGCCTGATTGCCAGGCTCAGCCGACGATCTCGGCCATGGTCCGCATTGTCGCCACATCCTGGCTTGCGAGCAGCAGTGTCGTCACCGGAGTCTCCCGCCAGGCATCCAGTCGTTCGCGGATGCGGTCGACTGAGCCACAAAGCGAGACTTCGTCGGCAAACTGGTCGGGGACCGCCGCGGTCGCTTCGGCGCGTTTCCCTTCCATGAAGAGATCCTGAATCTTTTGTGCTTCGGCCTCGAAGCCCATTCGGGCCATTAGCTCCATGTGAAAGTTGTGTTTCTTGGCACCCATTCCGCCAATGTAGAAGCCGAGCATCGCCTTGACGGGAGTCAGTGCACGTTCGAGGTTGTCATCGATATTGCAGATCACGAACTGGCTGATCTGGAAATCAGGCTTTCGATCCTTGAGCGAATCGGCGTAGACCTCCTGGCGGAAGGGGGAGTAGTAGAGCGGAAGCCACCCATCGGCGATTTCCGCGGCCAGCGCAACGTTCTTGGGTCCCTCGGCGCCCATGAAGATAGGAACGTCAGAGCGTAGGGGGTGGGTAATGGGCTTCAGTGGTTTCCCGAGCCCCCAGGCGCCCTCGCCGCTGTAGGGCAGGGGATAGTGGGGGCCGTCACTGGTGACGGGTGCCTCGCGCCGCAGCACCTGGCGAACAATGTCGATGTATTCCCGGGTTCGCGCCAGGGGCTTGGAAAACGGTTGTCCGTACCAGCCCTCGACGACCTGGGGGCCAGAGACGCCCAAGCCGAGAATCATTCGGCCCTGGGAGAGGTGGTCCAGGGTCAGGGTCGCCATGGCGGTGGCCGTCGGGGTGCGCGCGGAGAGTTGTACAACGGCCGTCCCGAGTTTGATGCGCTTGGTGTGTGCCGCGATATAGGCAAGGGGAGTGAAAGCATCGGACCCCCAGGCCTCAGCGGTCCATAGGGAGTCGAAGCCCAGGCTTTCGGCTTCTTGGGCGAGTTCGATCAGGTTGGTCGGAGGCTGGGCGCCCCAATAGCCGAGTTGAACGCCAAGTTTCAGGGATGACATGGATGGATCTCCTGTTATGAGGCCCGGACTATTAAGGGGCGAGCCGAAGGGGGCCTGCTGCCCAGGCCGATCAGTAGCTTCGCCTATTTTGACACAAAGGGAAGAGCGCGTACGTGCAAACTTTGACTTTGACCGAGTGGCTCCGGAGTCGGAATCGGGGATGAGAGAACGAAACCGTTTCAGGTACTGGGAACCACAAACTCGGATTCGGGCATACCCAAGCCCAACCGGTTCATGAACCTGACCCGCAGGCTTTCGATGCTGAGGTAGAGGGCGGGGACCGCGAAAAGGGTGAGCAGGCTTGCGACGCAAAGGCCCGCGACAATGGCTGCTGCAAAGGGGCCGAAAACAGTGGAGACGCCCGAGAGCCCCATGGCCATGGGGAGGAGTCCGGCGACAGTAGTCACCGTGGTGAGGAGCACTGCGCGGAAACGCCGCCGCCCGGCGATGAGGACAGCATCGAGGGCCGGTGTACCCCGTTCGCGTTCCTTGTTGACGAAGTCGATGAGAACGAGGGAATCATTAACGACAATTCCCGCTAAGCCAACCATGGCGTACATGACGTACATGGAGAGCGAGTAGCCCCAGAGGTACATGCCCACGATGACGCCGATATAGGCAAAGACGATGACGCACATCACAACCAGGGGCTGCAAATACGACCGAAACTGGGCGGCGAGAATCGTGTAGATCGCAATCAGGGCCACCATGAATGCACGCCCCATATCTTCGAAAGTTCGGTTCGTTTCCTGGTACTCGCCGCCAAAAACGAGAGACAAGCCGGGATTTTGTCTGGGAGCATCGATAAATCGCGCCCGGAGAGCCTCATTGGCCGAGACGGAAGTGGCCTTTCGGTTGTCCACATCGGCGTACACGACGACGGCCCGTTGGGCGTCGAAGTGGTAGAGGCGCTGGTAGCTGCGGCTCATGCTGACTGTGCCCACATCTTCGATTTTGACACGATACTGGCCCGGGGTACGCAACTCGACGTCCATCAGATCGCTGGCGCTGGCGCGCTGGTCCTCCCGGAGAAGTACGCGAATATCCACGTCTTCATCCGAGAGAGGATCCTTGTAGGTGGAGGGAACCAGTCCGTCATTGGCGCCCCGAAGTGCCATGCCCACGCGATCGAAGCTGATGCCGTGCAGCGATGCCCGGTAGTCGTCGAGGCCTACCCGGAACTCCTTACGCCCCAGGGGCGTATTGTCTTCGATGTTGAAAACTCCAGGAATGCTTGCCAGTTCGATTTTCATGTTCGCCGCGATTTGCTTGGCGCGGTCGTAGTCCTCGGAAATGATCCTCACGGCGACGGGCTTCCCAATGGGAGGACCATTGCGTGGGGGAACCACAATCAGCTTCTGGATTCCAGCCGGGTTTTCGGCGCGATGGGCCTCGAGGGTCTGGCTGACAAGGCGCACCATTCGTCCGGGGTCGGCAATGTTTTCTTCGCTGTCCTTGAATGAGATGTAGAAGACGCCGTAGTTGGTTCCGAAGATCGGGCGCTCCTCGGCGGACATGCCTTGGCCCACGAAGGTGGAGACCGACAGGAATTCGTCGGCCAGGGGTTCGAGAGCGGCTTCGAGCCTAAGGATTACCTCGTTGGACTCCGCGAGGCTGAAATCCACAGGCGTCTCGATGGAAACGAAGAGTTGGTTGAAGTCGCTGGGGAAGAGGTCGACGGGAACTCGGCTGGAGAGGCCCTGGGCAAAGATGAACGCGCCGACGCAGGCCAGGAGGAAAGCTCCCCGATGAGCCATCACGCGTTCGAGGCCGCGGACGTAGGCGCTTCGCAGGGAGTCGATGAACCCGTCGCTGTGGGCTCGTAGCTCGTGGCTCCACGCCCTGATCCCGCCCCGGGATTCGCGGCTGGCCAGGGCGTCTTTCGCGCGTGAGGTACTCCCCCACTCAAGGTAGTGAGCGGGGAGGACCAAAAGGCATTCGATCAATGACGCCGCGAGACAGGCGATGACGGTCTTGGGGAGAATCGACATGAACTGACCGCTGGTTCCCGTGACGAGGAGCATGGGGACAAAGGCGGCGATCGTGGTGCATACCGCCGCAATGACGGGCCACATCACCTCTTCCGCGCCGTTGACCACGGCTTCGATCACGGGTTCGCCCGCTTCGATGTGTTGGTAGATATTCTCAATGACGATAATCGCATCGGCGACCAGCATGCCCGAGACCATGACGAAGCCCACGAGGCTGAGAAGGTTGATCGTGATGCCGAGTATGGGGAAAATCAGTAACGCGGTGAGAAAAGAGAAGGGGATGCCCAGGATCGCAAGCAAGGAGTTGCGAAAGCCAACGGTGAGCCAGAGCACGAAAATGACCAAGATGACGCCCAGGGCCAGATTGTCTCGTAGAATTCCGATCCGCTTCTTGACGAAGTTGGATTCATCCCAGATGACCCCAGCCTCCACGCCGGCGGGAAGCTTGCCCGACTCCCTGCTGACGAGATCGCGAACTCGTTGAACGACTTCGCCGATGTCGGACCCCGAATTTTTCGAGATTCCAACCAGCATGGCGGTCTCGCCATTCAGGTAGCCATAGCTGCGGCGCTTCTCAAAGTCCGGCAGCACCGTGGCGATTTCTTTCAGGGTGGTGTGATGGCCGTTTGGGTCTTTGCGGATGATGGTGTTGGCCAGGTCTTCGGGTGATGTGAAATTGCCCAGGCCGCGAAGGGTAGTTTCCTGTTGGGACTCGCTGGAGAAGGTGCCACCGGGCAGGTTGATGTTGTTCCGAGCGATGGCGGAGCTGATTTCCTCGAGGGTGATATCGAGTTGGAGAGCCCTGTCCTTGTCCACGTAGACCCGGAGCTCGCGATCGCGAGCGCCCATGAGGTTTCCCTTGCGGACACCTTCGAGACGTTCGGCTTTGCGTTCGATCCCCCGGGCCAGTTCGCGCAGGGTGAATTCCCCGACGTTCCCCACATCGGTCAAGGTGATCATGCAGACGTTGGAGACCTCTGAAACCGAGAGCTCTCTGAGGATGCTTTCGTCCACATCGGCCGGCAGGTCCGCCACCCGATCAATGGCGGCGCGCAGTTCGTTGAGCGCCGCCTGCTGCTCGAATTTGCTGAGGGTCTCCTCCCATTCGATATTGATTTCCGACAGTCCCTCGGAGGAGAAGCTGTACCACTCCTTGATGCCCGCAATATCTCGGACCTCGTCCTCGATTTTTCGGGTCACAAGGCGCTCGACCTCATCCGCCGAAGCCCCGGGCCAAGGGGTGACGAGGACGGCCGAGTTGAAGGAGATGTCCGGGAAGACGTCGACCGGAATGCGGTCGCTGACCAGCAGCCCCGCCAGCATCAAGACGACGAACGAAAGGTTGACGAGCACGACCTGGCGGACGGAGAAGCGAATCAGGCTCACGGGTTGCTCTTTCCGATCGTGTGAGTCCCGTCCGCATCATTGGTGACCGGCTGGACGGCCATTCCATCCTGCAACTGGCGGATGGACGAGATGGCCACAAGTTCCCCTTCGGCGAGTCCGGCGACCACTTCTAATTCAGTCGGGCGGAAGGGGATGGGGCGAGTTTCGACTCGTCGTTTTACAGTTCGCCATCCCGACTCGGGGTCGCTCTCAACCACGAAAACATGCTTCAGCCCGAATTCGTTCAGCACGGTGTCCAGAGGGAGGGCCATCAGTTCGCGGCTTTCCCCGAGCCGTAAGTCCACTCGGACCACCATGCCGGGAAGCAGGCGTCCGGCTCTGTTGTCCACCTCCACGAGCAATGGGAATTTTCGGCTGAGTGGGTCGGCTGCGCCTGCCACCGAGATTACCTGACCACCGAAGACCTCCCCTGGGCGAGCATCGACCTGAAGGGCGGTCAGGGTGCCCGGAAGCACCGAGACGATTTGTCGATCGGTCAGGCTGATGCGGATGCGTAGGGCATCGACATCGAGCAATTCGGCGACCCGTTCGCCGGGCCGAAGGTACTCACCCGTCTCGACGCTGAAATTCCGCAGAACGCCTTCGAAGGGGGAAGCGATCACGGTTTTGGCTAGGCGGTCCATCGCCTCGGCCAGAGCCGCTTCGGCCTCTAAACGTGCGGCCCGCGCCTGTCGTGAGGAATTCTCGGCTTCGTCCAGAGCGGCTCGGCTCGACACGTCGACCTTGGCCAGACCCTGGTTTCGGTCGAGGTTGGCTCGGGCGAGAACGCCCTGGCTCTTGGCACGGGCAATGGCGGCTTCAGCGCGGTTGACCGCTGCTTTGGCGAGCAGGGGGTCGATTCGCGCCAGCATCTGGCCCGCGGAGACGGCGTCGAATTCGTCGGCACCGATTTCCATGACTCGGCCACTGGTCTCGGCGAAGATCTCGACCTCCCTCCTGGGCTCCAGGAGGCCAATGATTGAGGTGCGCGGTTGGAAGGGCCGGGCCTCGAGTCTATACGTCTCAAGAACCGGTACCTGGGCTAGAGCGGCGGGGGTGGACTCGGGGTCGGGGGCGGTGGCGCGAAGAAGTCCCCCACCGACCACGCCGGCAGCGGCCAGGCCGAGGAAAATGAATTTTAATCCTTTGCCCGACCTGTCCGGCCGGATGTCATTTTCGTCCGTCATGGGCGGACAGTCTCCTCTTCAAGTTCAACTTTTGGGTGCGTCGAGTCAGCAACAAGCAGCTGCTCGGTCAACCAGGTCAAGGATCGCCTGACCCCAGCGGCGGTATAGGCGGGGCTCGGGTCGTCCTCTTCAAAACCGGCGCGGTAGAGGAGGCCGTCGTAGATAGCGATCCAGTTGGCGATCACGACCGGGATATCGATGTCCGGCCGCAGGACGCCCGACTCAATACCCGCCTGCAAAATGGATTGCAATTGTTGTTCGTAGCCCGAGTAGATCGAACGCAGGGTTGCCAGGAGTTGCTGGCGACCCGAAGGCGAAGTGAGGACCGCGCTCCAGGTCAGATGGCTGAGGACGATATGTTGAGTGATTCCGTCGAAGCCGTCGGCGAGGGAATCGACCAGCGCCTCGAGCCGGAGCCGGGGGTCGAGATTTGGATCCGAGACGGCGGGGAGAACCACGACAAAATCCTCGTGGGTGGCCAACACGGTTGCGATCAGGAGCGATTCCTTGCTTTCGAAGAAGTTGTAGAGGGTCCCTTTGGAGACCCCGGCCACATGGGCGATGTCATCCATTCGCGCGGCTTCGTAACCGTTTTGCGAGCAGACCTGGCGGGCCGCATCAAGAATCCGATGTCGCTTGGTCTCGTTCTGGGGGGGCACAGAGTCTCTTTCGGAGTGGAAAGGAACAGAACTGACTGGTCAGTACCATAGCGAGCCCGGTTTGGGGCGCAATTGTTCCCCTATTACGCGCTCTCCGGACTCTCCCGGCTCTCCACTCCCCCTCCCACCCCCCGGGCCACCCCGTGGTTCTCTCCGAGCGCATGGTGTATCCCTTGCCGCGCTTCAGCGGCCGGCCGGGTCTCTTGATCCCAGGGGCAAAAAAACCTAGATCGGGGCGCCTCGCGACCTGGGAAATGGACGGAGGGACAACTTCACCACGAGCGGGGAAACCTTGAACCGAGGACCCCGGAAAAAATAAATGTGCTTGGGTGCGACACCCGCTTGGGAACGAGGTTCGGTCCGGATTTTTGATCCGCCCACCGATGGAGTCCGGCGGACGCATAAAAGGGAACCCTGTGAAAATCAGGGACGAGCCCGTCGCTGTAATCGGGGACGAAAGCCACGAAGACCACTGGCCAGGGAAATGGCCGGGAAGGTGTGGCGAGTAGGACGATCCGAAAGTCAGAAGACCTGCCCAGGCGCTCGGCAAGATCCTTGACGGACCGAGGCTTGCCCTGAATCAGTGGATAGCAAGGGACATCCCTGGATCGATTTTATCGGTTCGGGGTTTTTTTATGCCCCGGGCCCAACTGGGCATGGGGAACAGGAAATGCTGAGTGGACGGACGAAAGCGCACGGCACCCTCGCCGCGCTCGCAATGATGATGGGGGTCGGGCAGGGCGTGGGCGCGGCCGAGGAAGATCCGGGACTGCCCGACGTTTCGGCGGAATCCCGGGAGGAGATGGTGGTCACGGCGACGCGCTATCCCAAGCGACTCGACTCGATTCCCGCGAATGTCAGTGTGATCACGGCGGAAGAGATCGAGCAGAGCGTGGCACGCAATATCCCCGACCTGCTGCGCAGCCAGGCGGGCCTTCATGTCACCGATATCGCGGGCAACCGCGCGAGCTATAGCGTGGACATTCGCGGCTTCGGGGAAACCGCAGCGCTCAATACCCTTGTCCTGGTCGATGGTCGCCGAATCAATTCGGCGGATCTGAGCGGAACGGATTGGACCACCATGCCCCTGGACCGCGTGGATCGCATCGAGATCATTCGGGGCGCGCGAAGCGGTGTCATCTATGGCGACAACGCTTCCGGGGGCGTGATCAACATCATCACCCACGAGGGCAAGGACTTTGAGGCGGGGATCGCGGTCGCCATGGGGAGCTACGCGACCCTGGATACCACAGGCTATATCCGGGGCTCCGAGGGAAAGCTGAACTACGCCTTTTCGGGGAGCCGACAGCACTCCGACGGGTATCGGGAAAACAGCGGGACTCAGTTTAATTCCCTGGGTGCTGATTTCCGCTACTACCCGGCGGAGAACCTCCAGTTGAGCCTCAGTGGGGGGTACACCGACAACGAAGCCCGCTTGCCGGGGGCGCTCACCGCCAGCGAGATCTCCGATTTCTCCCGGCGATATTCATCAACGCCTGGCGACTTCACCGACATCAAAGACTATTTCGTGAAGGGCGGGATGGAAGTTGATCTCGGCAGTCACGCTCGCTTCTTGCTGGAAGCTTCCCTTCGCCAGAGGGATTCCCAGGCAGTTCTACCCTCCTTCGCATACAAATCGGATACCGATACCGAGACGATCGCCGCTTCGCCTCAATTTATTCTGGACAAAGACGTCTTCGGCCTCGAAAACCACCTGACCTTCGGCTTTGACTACGAGGAGAACGACGCTGAGATCATCGACACCTATGCCGTTGCCGCTTTGGTAGGCCTCAACAAGAAGGACTATGGATATTTCGTATACGAGGAACTGGTGCCGATGGAGGGAGTGTCCCTCTCGGCTGGCTATCGATACGAAAAGGCTCAATTCACCATCGACTCCGCGGTGCACAACGAAAACGAGACTCTGGATGAGAACCTCTACACGGCGGGAATCACCTATCGAGTCGATTCCAGCTTCGACGCGTATTTCAGCTTCTCGCGGGGTTTTCGGTTTCCCGTCTTGGATGAGCTCTACAATATCTACTGCGCCGACGGCTTCGCGTTCTGTCCCAATGGAGCGGTCAAGCTGCTGCTTCCCCAAGTGTCAAAAGATTACGAAGCAGGCATCCGTTATCGATACGGCGAGCGGTCGGGCATGAACGTCAACTTCTTCCAGATCAACACCCAGGATGAAATCTTCTACAACCCGCAAAGTTTTGAAAACGAAAACCTTGACGGAGAAACGCGTCGCCGGGGACTCGAGTTGTCCGGGTATTCGGCCCTGGAGGATCTTGAGTTCCGCGTGGGGTACGTGTACACCGACGCCGAAATTGTCAGCAGCCCGCTCTTCACGGGGAATGCCGTACCCGGCGTGCCCGCCCACCAGTTCACCGTGTCCGGGCGGGTCGACCTCGGTGGCGGTTTTTCTCTGGCGGCGGACGGCGTGTACGTGGGAACTCGGCCCTTCATCAGCGACTTCGCCAACGCCCTTCCCGACCAGGCCTCCTACTTTGCGCTGAATGCCAAGCTGAAATACGCATGGAAGAAGATGTCTGTCTTCGTCGATCTGAATAATCTGACGGATGCCGAATACTCGGAATTCGGCGTCGTCTACGGGGGGGTGGAGAACTTCTATCCCTCGCCCGAGTTCAATTTCCTTGTGGGCCTCTCGCTGGATTTT
>DUCT01000092.1:20046-28439 GCA_012959665.1 Myxococcales bacterium
GCGATACGCGCCTAGCGATACGCGCGAAGCGCCTGGGCGAATTGATCCACGTAGCCGCCGCCAAAGAGCGTGATATGGACGAGCAGGGGGTAGAACTGGTAGAAGAGAACGCGGTCCGCGGCCTCTTCGGACAAGGGGTGCTGGTTCGCGTAGGCGTCGAAGGTTCTTTCCGAAAAGCCGCCAAAGAGTCGCATCATGGCCAGGTCGATCTCCCGGTGGCCCCCATAGACCGAGGGGTCGATGAGAACCGCTTGGCCATCCCGTCCGGTCATCACGTTCCCGTTCCAGAGATCGCCGTGCAGGCGCGCGGGCTCTTCCTCGGGCCCGCATAGGGCGTCGAAGCGGCTGAACATCTGGCTCGCTTCCCGGGCCAGGCCCGGGGGCAGGCTGCCCGCGTCCCGGGCCCGGCGTACCATGGGCTCGATGCGCCGGTAGGCGTAGAAGTCGGGCCAGCGCTCGCAGGCCGCGTTGGCCTGGGGCAGCTTTCCAATGAAGTTGTCCTCGGAAAGGCCGAAGCAGGGGGCGCCAAAAGCGTGGAGCCGAGCGAGGCCCGCGCCCAGGTCCTCGGCGAAGTCTGCCGTTGGCTTACCCGTTTCGATCCAGTCCAGAATCAAGAGGGGGGCCGAGTCGCACACGGCGGCTACCCGGGCCGTGGTCAGAGTGTCGGCCTCCCCAAGCCACTCGAGTCCCCGGGCCTCGGCCTGGACGAGCCCATCGGGGGCGTCCTCGTAGTGCTTGACGAAAAAGATTTCTCCCGATTCCACCTCGACCCGCCATCCCTCAGCGATGCTCCCACCTTCCACGGGCGCTGCCGTCTTGACGGGTGCGGGCAGCAGTGCGTCGATGTGTTCGCGGAGTTCGGGCTCCATCAGGGATCAAGATCGTGCTGGCTGACCAGGTGTTCGAGAAGTCCTCGGCAGGCTCGATCCAGAATTTGAAACGTTTCGTCAAATCCATCGACGCCCCCATAGTAGGGATCGGGCACATCCTGATCGCGCCGTGCATTGGTCTCGAAGTCACGAATCAGGAAGATCTTCTCCTCGGAGTCCTCGTCGGGGGCCAGAGACGAGAGCTCGTCGCGATTCTCGGCGTCCATGGCGAGGATGTACTCGAAGCGATCGAAGTCCTCGATCTCGAATTGTTGGGCGGTGCTGGCGATGGTGACCCCGTGTTGCTCGGCGGTCTCGTGGGCGCGCGGGTCGGGTTCGTCACCCAGGTGCTCGGCGCTGGTGCCTGCGCTCTCGACCCCAACGGTCTCCTCGAGCGCTGAGTCCTCGAGAAGGGAGCGCATGATCCCCTCGGCTGTGGGGGAACGGCAGATGTTCCCCAAGCATACGAAGCAAATCCTGATATTCACGGAGCTCTTTCCATCGATAGGGCAGGGGGTATGAAATAATGCGCCGTGAGCCTAGCAGCGCAGGGAGGCCCCAGGAAGGAGGGGTCCACAAACGAAGAAGCGGGGGCTCCCCTTTTCTAGGGGAGTGGGGCCAGAGGACCGATCGCGTCGGGATCGCCGGTAGGAAGCGAGCATCGGGTCCCTTGGCAAACCCAGGCCGTGGGTTGTCCGGGTTCGGGTTCCCGGTCTCGAAGCCAATCGGCCCCGACACCGACGGGACGCGGGGCCCCGGGTGCGAGCACCACGACGGCATCGTCGGGCAGCAGCACCCGCCGGGCCCGAGCCGCGAGGGCCAGGGTTCGCGAATCCTCGAGTGCACCGCGAATAACGGCGACCGAGAGTCCCCGGGCGCGAAGGACCACGGCTCGGAGTAGGGTCGGGAGCGCGTGGGGGGAGCGTTCGAGGACGGCTGCCTGGCTTTGGATGATCCGTTGGACCTGGGCCTCGATGGGCGCGAGTTGGGAGAGATGGGCCAGGCGAGTGAGTCCTACGACCGCGAGTCCCGCAGCCGCTGGAGTGGCCCCGTCGTGGTCGGAACCCGGCCGGTGAACGAGGGGCTCGCCATCCGAGGGAGTGAAAAAGAGCTCGCCCCGGGCTTCGTCGAAGAAGCGGTCTCCGATTTCCTGGGCAAAGTGCAAGGAGGCGGTGAGGAAGCGTTCGCCCGCGCCCGCGCGGTAGAGATCCAGGCAGGCGTCAAGTTGGGCGGCGTGATCGTCGAGAAAAGCGGGCACGCTTGCTCGCCCCTGGTTGAAGACCCGGTGGAGACGCCCGGATTGATCGACCATTTCGTCGAGAACGAAATCCATGGCAGAAGTGGCATCGGAGAGAATCGACGGGTCGCCGAGGGATTCGGCGGCTCGCACCAGTCCCGATACCGTATAGCCGTTCCACGCGGCAACCCGCTTGCGGTCCAGGGCAGGGGCGATGCGCTGCTCGCGAACGGTGCGTAGTTCGGCGCGCTCCTCGGCGAACTGCTCTCGGGGCGCGCCCAATGAGTCGATCAGGTGGGTGGTGCCGTCCTCGAAATTCCCGCGCTCATCGACTCCGTAGGCCGAGCAGAAAGCGGGGGCCCGGTCCCCGAGCAGCGACCCAATCTGCTTGGGAGTCCAGACGTGAAAGGCCCCCTCGACCCCGTCGGCATCGGCATCCTGGCTCGCGTAGAAGCCGCCTTCGGGGGAAGTCATTTCCCGGCGGAGATAGTCGACGGTCTCGCGCATGGGCCAGGCGAGTTCCCCCGCCTCGCCTCCCCGCCGCAGGAGTTCGGCATAGACGCGTAGGAGCAGACCCTGGTCGTAGAGCATTTTTTCAAAATGGGGAATGGTCCAATCGTCGTCCACGCAATAGCGGTGAAAGCCGCCGGCCAGATGATCGTAGAGGCCCCGGCGCGCCATCTGGCGGGCAGTGTGCGCGAGCTGAACCGCCACGGCTCTCGCCTCGTCCGGGGGGAGGAGATCCACAGTGGCCAGGAGCAGTTCGAGGTTGGTGGGCGTGGGAAACTTCGGACCCGGGCCGAAGCCTCCGTGCTCGGTGTCGGCGTTTTGCATGAGGATGCGGCTGGCCTGGAGGGCCGCGTGAATTCCGACTTCGGCGCCGCTCCCGGGCTCGACTTCAACTGAAAGGGAGCCGACGATGCGCTGGCCCGCTTCGTCGACCTCGTTTCGGCGATTCGCATAGGCGTCGGCCAGGGCCTCGAGGACTTGGCCGAAGCTGGGCATGCCGTGGCGGGGCTCGTCGGGATAGTAGGTGCCGCCGAAGAAGGGGCTTCCGTCGGGTAGGCAAAAGGCGGTCAGCGGCCAGCCGCCGCGCCCCTGATTGAGCCGGACCACGGCGTCCATGTAGATCTGGTCCACATCCGGGCGCTCTTCGCGATCGACCTTGATACAGATGAAGTGCTTGTTCATGAGCGCGGCGGTCGCTTCGTTCTCGAAGGATTCCCGCTCCATGACGTGGCACCAGTGGCAAGCGCTGTAGCCGATGGAGATCAACAGCGGCCGGTCGAGTTCCCGAGCGCGATCCAGTGCTTCGGGTCCCCAGGCATACCAGTCCACGGGGTTCTGGCTGTGCTGGAGGAGATAGGCGCTCGACTCCGAGGCCAAACGGTTTCCGGCAGGGGAGGGCGAGGCCGGTGGGCCGGGAGGGGAAGCTGGGGAATCCAAGGGAAGCACTTTCCATTTCAGGTTGCGAGGCGCGAATTCTAGCGGGGTTGCCGCTTGTTGGGACGGTTCGGATGAACGAACTTCTCCGGATCATGACTGACATCATTCTCTCAGCCCGTCGCGAGCGTTCCGTACTTCGCCAGCACCCCTGGGTTCTTTCCGGGGCAGTGGCCCAGGAGCCCGGTGCCTCTGAAAGCGGGGCCTGGGTCCGGGTGCTGTCGAGTGCCGGCGGGGTACTGGGGCACGGTCACTACTCGGCGCGTTCAAGCATTCGCGTCCGCTTGCTCGCGTTTGGGAAGGAGGATCCCGGCGAAGCTCTCCTTGAGAGGCGCATTGAAGCCGCGTTGGCCCGGCGCAGGGATCATCCGCTACTGACAGAAACCACTGGTCTGCGCCTGGTCAACGCCGAGAGCGATGGATTGCCCGGACTGGTGGTGGACCGAATGGGCGATGTCTTGGTGGTGAAGTTCCTGACCGCCGGCATGCACGCCCGGGCGGAACGAATTGCTCGGTGCCTCGAGGAACTCACGGACGCTCCCCACGGCTATCGGCGCCGGGACGACACCTCGGCTCGGAGGGAGGGAATCTCTCCCGATGAAGGCGTGCTTTGGGGAAACCCTTCCGGACTCGCGGCGATCGAGGAGCGCGGTCGACGCTATGCGGTGGACTTCATGCAGGGGCAGAAGACCGGTTTCTATCTCGATCAGCGGGATGCGCGGGACCTGGTGCAAGGCCTCTCGAGGGGGCGGCGGACCCTGGATGTGTTCAGCTATACGGGAGGCTTTGCGGTGGCGGCCGGGCGGGGCGGTGCCCGGGCCTTGGTTCTGGTGGACTCTTCCCAGGCAGCGCTGGAAACAGCATCGTCGAACCTCGCGCTGAACCAAGTGGAGTGTCCCATCGAGGTGCGCCATTCGGATGCGTTCGAGGCGCTTCGGACTGCGGCGGAGGCGGGGGAAAAATACGACCTGATCGTTCTGGATCCTCCGCCCCTGGCGCGCTCGCGTCGCGCGGTCCAAGCCGCGTCCAGGGCCTACAAGGATATGCTCCTGCACGCGCTTCGCTGCGCATCACCTTCGGCATTCATACTCGCCTTCAGTTGTTCCCACCACATCGACCCCGATCTTTTTCAGAAGATCGTATTTGGGGCCGCTCTGGATGCACACCGTGGCGTGCGCTGGCTTCGCACCCTGGGCGCGCCCGCGGATCACCCCTTCTCGATCTACCATCCCGAGGGTCGCTACCTGAATGGCTGTCTTCTCGAGGTGGAGTCCGCTGGGCAGGCTCCGGGTTGAGCCGGATTCGGACAGAGGGGTTGGTACTGGGTCAGCAGGGCGCCCAGATCGAGGACGGCCCGTCGGATTCGCCCTCCCCCGAAGAGCTAGAGGCGCTTCGACTGCGTGCGGCGACTGCTCTGGAACAGGGGCTCGGTTTTGTGGATCGCCATGGAGGCGAACTGGCCCGGCTCAGGGTTCGGGGCGTGCTCGGGGCAGAGCCTTTGGACGAGTGCACCCGGCGAATTTCCGAAGCCCAGAACCCGGATGGCTCGTTCCCGCCCCTGGGACTGGGGGAGGCGGGGGCACCGGGTCTGACCGAGGCCCACGCGGGCCAGTTGGACTCCCGTTGTCTGGGCACCTTGGAAGCGCTGATCGTCCTCGCGGATCTGGGTATGCACCACCACCCCTGTGTCGAGGGCGCCGCGGTTTTTATGCACTCGATTCAATTGGAGGACGGTTCCTGGGGGAGCCCGGAGGTCGGTGGGGAAAGTCGCATTTTTGCGACGGGCATGGTGGCGGGTTTGCTTGGCCGAACCCGGGTGGTGCGTCCGGAGGTCCTCGATGCTGCGGGCGAGTTCCTGGCCGAACTCTTTACTCCCGAGCGAATTTCCGGTCGCAACTGGGAAGCGCTGACTTCTTTCGGCGTCTTCTTCACCAACGTGGGTCATGACCAGGCCGACAGCGCGCTGCAATGGATCGGACGCGAACTGGAACGCGGTTTTCGCATGCGGGTCTACGAGGCGGGCCTCACGCTCCGCACCCTGCTCCATTGTCAAACCCTGGCGATTCCGGGGGCAGGCCTCGCCCCCTTTGATCTGCTGACCGATCTCTTGGGTGAGCAGGGCGCCGATGGGGGATTCGCCGAACTGACTTCGGGATCTGATTTGACCCGGGTGGAACCGACCCTTGATGCCATTCTGGGGACCCTCCGACTCTGCGATAGCCTCTGAGTTCCAGATCGCTCGGCATTGCGTTGAGCCAGGAGAAAAGCCACTTTTAGCCCTTCTTGGCCCGATCTCTGGAGTCCGCTCGACATGATGAACCTCGCCCTGATTCACGAAGCCATTGCCGAAGTCATTCCGGAACGCGAGTGCATTGTCTTCCGGGATCGCCGTTTCAGTTGGTCCGAGGTGACCGATCGCACGCGGAGGCTTGCGGATTTATTGCGGGCGCACGACCTGGGCTGTCGCCGGGAGCGAGCCGGTCTCAGGGGCTGGGAGTCCGGACAGGATCATGTGGCGCTCTATCTCCACAACGGCAATGAATACCTTGAGGGGATGCTCGGTGCCTTCAAGGCGCGCTGCGTCCCATTCAATGTCAATTATCGCTACGTGGAGGAGGAACTCCTCTATCTCTTTGAAAATGCCGATGCGCGGGCGGTGATTTACCACGCCGCCTTCGCCCCCATGCTGGAGAAAATACGAGACCAGATCCCCCAGGCGCGTCTATTAATTCAGGTGGAAGACGGCAGTGGTCACGCGCTGCTCGAAGGTGCTCTGGACTACGAAAAGGCGCTTGGGGCGGCAACGCCAGCGCCGTTGCCCGAGGATCTCTCGGCGGATGATCTCTACATCCTCTATACCGGGGGCACCACCGGAATGCCGAAGGGCGTGCTCTGGCGCCAGGAAGAGATTTTCTATTCGGCCCTGAGTTCCAAGTTGCCGCCCAGTCTTGCTTCCATCCAGGAGAGAGCGAAATCGGGTTCGGGCATTCGTTCCCTACCCGCGCCGCCCTTTATGCACGGCGCTGCACACTGGGTCGCGTTCAATATGTGGCATGTCGGGGGCACGGTGCTGGTGCAGTCCGAGGTAGAGCGGCTCAACCCCGACGATATCTGGTCGACTCTCGAGCGGGAGAAGGGCAATACCCTGGCCATCGTGGGCGACGCCTTTGCGCGCCCGCTGATCGATCAGCTTCGCGCGAAGCATTACGACCTCTCGAGTCTATTTATGGTGACTTCGGGCGGCGCCATTTTTACCGCCTCTCTGAAACAGGAACTGCTCGACCTGCTGCCGGATATTCGGATTCTGGATGCCTTGGGCTCATCGGAATCCGGCGCCCAGGCGACCCATGTGTCCACGCGGGAAACCGGGGCGTCCACGGGGAACTTCGATTTGGGCGAGAATAATATGGTTCTCTCCGAGGACCTGAGCCGCATCCTTGAGCCGGGTTCGGACGAGCGGGGGTGGCTCGCTCGGGAAGGCCGCATGCCCCTGGGTTATTACAAGGATGAGGCGAAGACTCTCCAGACATTTCCGACCGTCGGTGGAGTCCGATACTCGGTGCCCGGGGACAGGGCCCGGCTCGAGCAAGATGGTCGTTTGAAACTCCTGGGGCGGGATTCGGTGACCATCAATAGCGGCGGCGAGAAAATATTCGCCGAGGAAGTCGAACTCGCCCTCAAGCATCATGCCGGTGTCTACGACTGCGTCGTCTGTGGCACACCGAGCGAGCGTTGGGGGAGCCAGGTGACCGCGATCGTTCAACTCCGCGAGGGCGAAGAGGTCAGCGAGGAGGAGCTCTGCGCGACGGCCAACGAACACATCACGCGCTACAAGCTTCCGAAGGTGTTCGTTTTTGTCGAAAAAATCGTCCGCGCGCCCAGCGGAAAGGCGGATTACCGCTGGGCCAGACAAATCGCCAGCGAGGCGCTGGGGCTTTAGCCGCGGAGTTCTAGCGGTCTCTCAGTTCGGCATAAAACGCGCGGATTCGCTGGGCATTGGCTCCGAGGTCGCCGCGCCCCACCCGGGAGCGCGAGCGAATATCGACTTCTGAGCCCGAGCCCTGGGGCCGGATGCGCACGGTGATGTCGTCCACGAAACGAAAAATTCGAGTGGTATCGCTTGCGTCGAAGCGACCTTTTCCGGGATCTTGCTGGGTGACCTCCCAGCCCAACCGCTCTGCGGCTTCAACGGAGAGTGCATAGGCCGCGCCCGGTGTGAGATTCAGTTCGAGGGATGCGAGGTCCGAGTAGCCTTCTCGGACCACAGGGACGAACTCTGCCGGATAGCCCATGTCGAAACCCGCGTAGGCGGGGACGAGGCTCACCGATGCAAAAGCCGGCGGGTCGACGAGATCCGTCGTGATGTCATTGATGGGTGGGAATTCACGCCCGGGCAGGGCTGAGGTCACGAGTAGCATGGTCAGCGCGAACCCGATCGCGCTGGCGATCCAGGCTCGCTTTCGGCCGATTCCCGAAGCCTGATGCCGGGTGACCCAGAGAGCGATCAATCCGACGGAGAGGGCAAAGATACCCCCGACAAGGGTCCCCAGGGCGAAGAGGTAGAAGCCCGTAATGGGTTGAAGTAGCCGGAGCTGGATGCCGAGGAGCCCGCAAAGCGCAGCTGTGAGCGCTGCAATGCTCCCCCAATAGGCCACGGAAGCAGTGATTGATCGTTGGTCGGACATGGTCCCCCCCCTTTTGAGCTGCACAGGCAGAACTGCACAAGCGGTGGCCGAGGATACCATGGCCGATCCATGGGGGGGCGGTGGAAGGGGCCATTTTTAGCCGCTGGGAATTCCGGGGACACGCTCAACCCGGCCAGGCGCGGATCCAGCCACCTTGAA
>DUCT01000093.1 GCA_012959665.1 Myxococcales bacterium
GAGAGCGTCGCGCGAATCAAGCTGGGCCTCCAAGATGAATTGAAGCTGGGAAATGTCGAGGCACGGCGCGATTGGGGCTACGCGGCCGAGTACGTGGACGCGATGTGGAGAATGCTTCAAGTCGATGCGCCCGCCGACTATGTGATCGGGACGGGGGTGCAGAACTCTGTTCGGGAGTGTTACGAACTGGCCTTTGCCCGTGTGGGTCTCGAGCCCGAAGAGTTTGTGAAAACGGACAAGAGCCTTCAGCGGCCGGCGGAGGTCGATACCCTCCTAGCAGATGCCAGCAAGGCGGAGAAAGAGCTGGGCTGGCGTGCTGAGACGAGTTTTGAATGCTTGGTGGGAATGATGGTGGATGCGGACCTCGAAGCTCAACAGAAGCTGCACGGCGTGGGCTTGGGTGATCCCGGAACGCGCTGATCGGGTGAGGGTTCTGTCTCGGGCCTGGGGCTGGGCGGGCTCATCTCATTTTCTCCGAGCTGTCGAGAACTCACGAAATGGGTTCTTCTAACTGAACACCAACACTATGCCGATGTGGGCAAGTGACCTGACAACCTACTGGTAATTGGAAGTTAAGCCGCACGCTTTTTCATCGCGCATTGCTTTTAAGGGATCAGCATTGATTGGGAATAAACGCTCATGAACGTCTGCGTCGTCGGCTGTGGATATGTGGGTATTGTCACCGGAGCTTGCTTCTCGGAGTTTGGTCTGCAGGTCACGTGCACGGATGTAAATCGCGCACGAGTCGATGCTCTGAACTCCGGCCAGATCGAAATCTACGAGCCGGGCCTGGCCCAGCTCGTCCAGCGGAGCGTCGAGGCCAACCGGCTTTCCTTTAGCCTCGATCGCGATCAAGCGATTCAAGGAGGGCTCGTCGTCTTTATCGCAGTAGGGACCCCTTCCGCTGAGGACGGGAGTGCCGATCTGGGCGCTGTCGAAGCCGTAGCGCGGGAAATTGGACGGAATCTGAAGGCTTACAAGGTAGTCGTCACAAAGAGCACTGTTCCTGTCGGCACATCGGCCAAGGTGCGTGGCTGGATCGAAGAAGAACTCAAGGCAGCGGGCCGAACGGTCAATTTTAGTGTGGTCTCGAATCCCGAGTTCCTCAGGGAGGGCTCCGCAATTGCGGACTTCTTGCGTCCGGACCGGGTTGTCGTGGGGACGGAGCCGGGAGACGAACAGGCCCTGGGGATTATGAAGGACTTGTATCGGCCGCTTTTTCTGAACGAAACCCCCTTCGTGTTCACGGATCTGGTGAGCTCGGAGATATCGAAATATGCGGCCAACGCGTTCTTGGCGACAAAAATTTCGTTTGTGAATGAGTTGTCAATTTTGTGCGACGAAGTGGGTGGAGATGTTCAGGGTGTCGCTCGGGCCATGGGGCTCGACCGAAGAATCGGGACCAAATTCTTGCACGCGGGGCCGGGATACGGAGGTTCCTGTTTCCCCAAGGATACCCGGGCGGCCGCCCACTTTGTGCGCGGGTTGGGACGAAAATTCGAGATCGTCGAAGCGGCCATGGAAGTCAATCGTCGGCAGATCGATTATGCGGTGGCGAAGATTCTGGAAGCATGCGATGGCGACGCCCAGGGAAAGACTGTGGCGATCCTGGGTCTTTCCTTCAAACCCGAGACCGACGATATCCGGGAGGGGGCCGCTCTGGTTATTATTCGGGATCTGCTAAAAGCCGGTGCCGAAATTCGGGCTTTCGACCCCCAGGCCATGGTCCCAGCGTCTCGTGAAATCCCCGAGATTTTGCTCTGCAAAGATGCGTACCATGCCTCGGAAGGGGCCGATGTCCTCGTGATTGTCACCGAGTGGAACGAGTTCCGTGCATTGGAACTCGGTCGGGTCAAGCAGCTCCTCAGGCGGCCAAGGCTGGTGGACCTGCGGAACATCTACGACCCCGAGTCCGTGCGTAAAAATGGCTTTGAGTACTGGGGAATAGGTCGTCGGTGACGAAAAAGAAATCCGTGATGGGACCGAAAAAGCCGCGTCAGGGGGCCCGGCCCTCGCTCCATGCCGTGATTCTCGCGGGGGGTGCGGGTGAACGCTTCTGGCCCGCATCTCGCAAGAAGCACCCGAAGCCCCTGATGCGAGTGGTCGGCGGACAGTCGCTCCTCGAAGCGACCCTGGCCCGGGCAAGGAAATTTGCAGGGGATGATCAGGTCTGGATTGTCTGTGGCAAGGAGCACGCCAAAGCGATCAGGGACGAGTCCGGGCTTCCCGGGCGCCGGGTTCTGGTTGAACCCTTGCGCAGGAATACAGCGATGGCGGTGGCGTGGGCCGCCCAGCGAATCGAGGCAGAGGATTCGGGAAGCGTCATGGCTATCCTGTCGGCGGATCACCATATCCCCAATGCCGGGGCTTTCGCGTCGTCGATTCGACGCTGCGCCCGGGCCGCGTCGACCGCGGGAGTTCTGCTGACACTCGGCATCCTGCCCACACGTCCGGATACGGGATACGGCTACATCCAGCAGGGGGGGGCGGCAGGCACAGCTTTTCCGGGCTTGCATCGGGTGCGCCGCTTCGTCGAGAAACCCGATGCGAAGCGCGCCCAACGCTACCTTGCGTCGGGCCAGTATCTCTGGAACGCAGGTGTTTTCATTTTTGCGGCGCGGACCATGCTTGAAGAGATCGAAGTCTGTGCGCCCGAACTGCATCGCTCACTTGCGCCGCTCCGAGCCCAACCCCGAGGTCGAAATTCACGCGCCGTTGAGGCGGCCTATCGGCGCGCTCCCTCGGTTCCCCTCGATGTGGCGGTGATGGAGCAGAGCCGGAAAGTTTGGACCCTGCCGGTAGATTTCGCCTGGAGCGACGTGGGCACCTGGGCCTCCCTGGGCGAGGAACTCGGCGTGGGCGGACCAGGGGGCAAATCTCGACCTGCTCGGGCCAAGGGAGTGGTGGGCGGCCTTGCCGGCGCGGATGCAGGCAACCGGGTCGTGGACGGTGAGGTCCTGTTCGTAGAGTCTTCTTCGAACCTGGTCTGGGGTGGAGATCGCCTTGTGGCCCTCCTCGGGGTCGAAGGGCTTGCGGTCATCGACACCGAAGACGCGATCTTGATCGCCGACATGGACCGGAGCAACGAGGTACGGAAACTGGTCGCGGCGCTTGTCAAGGCTGGGCGCAACGACCTTACCTGAGTCCGAAAGGGTTCTTGTGGGTCGCGATTTAACGCGGCAAGAGTATTTGCTAGCGTCCTAGGGTGGTTTTGTACGTACCGAGGGCTCTTGTGCACTTACCCACGCCCTCAAGGGTGCCGGCTTCTGTGGAATTCCGGCCATGAATAGGGCAGCTTCCCCCCTCGCGTTTTGAGCATGGGAGCAGCCCGCATTGAGTCGAGGTTTAAAAATGAATCTAGTCGCACGTTCACTGACAATATCCCGAATATTTGTTGTCATCCTGAGCGCGATCTTCGTGTCTCCTCTTGGCTGCGCCAGTGACGAGGAAAAACTCGCGGACTTCATGAAGCGAGGCGGTGAGTATAAGGAGGCCGGGCAACTGGAGGAGGCGATTATTGAATATCGCAACGTCCTGCAGATAGACCCTAATTCCGTGGAAGCTCATCGAGAGTTGGCGGATGCCTACCTGGAATCGGAGAAGTTGAAGGAGGGGTATTGGGAGCTCAGCGAAACGGTTCGATTGGATCCCGATGACGTGGAATCGCGAATCGCGTACGCGACGATTTCCATCGCTGCCCAGAATTTCGAGTTGGCTCTCGAGCAAGCCGATGCGATCGTCGAACTCGCCCCCGATGACGCCAAGGGTCATCTGATTCGCGCCGGGGCGCTTGGCGCCCTCGACCGGTTGGATGAAGTAGAACCAGAGCTGATCCTGGCCATCGAACTGGACCCCGATGAAGTGAACTACCGGATCGCACTTGCGGCCCACTACGCGCAGGCCGAGGACCTAGAACGGGCCGAAGCCCAGCTGAATGCAGCGATTGACCAAGAGGATGGGCCGCTGGTTCGCAACCATCTTGCGAATGTCCTGATGGCCCAAGAGCGCTTCGACGAAGTCGAGTCAACTCTCCAGCAAGCGCTTGTCCTGGCCGGAGAGCCAACAGAGGAAGGCGAGCAGCATCCGAATCTGGCTGGGGCCTATATCAATCTCGGCCTTTTCTTTTTTGCCCGCGAGCGAAACGACGAAGGGACGGCGATTCTCGAGCAAGGAATCGAGCAGATCGCCGAAGGAAAGCGTAGAATCAGCGATGTTCTTCTTCGGTTTTATCGCGCCGAAGACGACATGGATAACGCCGCCAGGATTCTCGAACGTTCAACAGCTTTCGATTCGAGTGACCCCGAGCCTTGGCTTGCTGTATCCAATGCCCGAGGTCGAGTGGGTGATCTAGAGGGGGCACTAGAGGCTGCCGAGAAGGCGGTACTGGCGGATCCCACGAGTAACCTAGCGACTCTTCGAAAGGCCGAACTGTTGATCGATATCGGCTTGCGCGGCGACGACGACGAGCAAGTCGCGGAGGCAGTTGCGCTCGTCGCGGCGGTGGCGGCTAAGGACCCCTCGAGTGCCGAGGCGGCTTTTGTTCGAGGCAAGTTAGAGATTGCTATGGGCAATCCAAAAGAAGCGGTGGAAGCTCTGAGGGATGCCATCGCGGGGAAGCCCGATTGGGCGCAAGCCCACTTCGTGCTGGGCTCTGCGCTGTTGATGACACGGGATCTTCATCGATCCCGGGCCGAATTGGCGCGAGCGGTTGAACTCAATGCGAG
>DUCT01000094.1:0-26174 GCA_012959665.1 Myxococcales bacterium
GAAGGACCTATTCGTCATTGCCGACGAAGCGCTGCGGGGTTGCCGGGGCATGGTGACCGGGGCCAACGACGACGGCTTCCACCTGCGTGGTGTAGATATGGAACGCGACATCGAGGTTAAAGGGTGGCTTGATCTGCGTGAGGTCAAGGCCGGGGAGGGTTGTTCGCTTTGCGACGAGCCCCTCGACGTTTACAAGTGCCTGGAGGTTGCGCATATCTTCAAGCTCGGCACCGTGCACAGCAAGGCCCAGGGGGCCGAAGTGCTGAACAAAAACGGCAAGACGGTGCCGGTGGTCATGGGTTCCTACGGGATCGGAATCGATCGAAATCTCGCCGCCATCGTCGAGGCCCATCATGATGAAGCGGGGATTGTCTGGCCCGTGAACGTGGCGCCCTTTGAAGTCGTGGTGAGCGTGATCAAGCCCAAGGACGTGAACTGCCTTGAAGCGGCCGAGCGCATTTACGAAGCGCTGCTGGAGCGCGGAATCGACGTCGTTCTCGACGATCGCGATGAGCGCCCGGGCGTCAAGTTCAAGGACGCCGACCTGGTGGGCATCCCCTACCGGGTGACCGTGGGGCCCAAGGGGCTGAGTGATGGCGTAGTGGAATTGAAGGGGCGCCGGTTGGGCGATACGCGGGATTTCGAAGTGGCCCAAGCGGCGGTGAGTATCGTCGAGGCTGTTCTTGACGAGCGGCGCTGAACGGGGGACGCCTTGACGCCAGGGACCGCCGAAGCCAAGGGTCAGTGGTTCACCCTGGCCAATGCGATCACCGCGATTCGGTTGCCTCTGGCCCCCCTATGCGCGTGGTCAATTTTGGACGGTTCGGTGGTCACGGCCTTCGTCTGTTTCGGATTGGCCGTGGCGAGCGATTTTTCCGATGGCCGGGTGGCCCGCTCGCGTGGTGAGATGTCGCGCTTGGGCGGACTCCTCGACCATACGAGCGATGCACTCTTCGTGTCGGCAGGATTGGCTGCCCTTGCCTCTCTGGGGGTCGTACCCCGGCCCCTGGCTCCCCTGGTGCTGCTGGCCTTTGCCCAGTATGCCCTCGACTCCCGGGTGCTGGCGGGCATGTCCCTGCGCACGAGTCAGCTCGGACGCATCAATGGGATTGCCTATTTTGCGCTGCTTGGGACGCCCCTGGTTCGCGACTTCCTGGGGTTGGGGTGGCCCAGGGATGGACTGCTCTGGTTACTGGGTTGGCTGTTGGTTCTTTCAACCCTGCTCTCCATGGGTGACCGGGCCCAGACATGGTGGTTCAGTCGAAAAGTTCACGATTCGCACGCCGCAAGAAAATGAGACCAATCGCGGCGTTGAAGAAGATGAAAAAATTGTGCTGGACGAGACCGAAGGCCGCCATTTCGCCTTCTTGATTCCCGGGGAAGAGCACCACCCAGAGCGTGATCGCCACGGTGCGCATGGGTCCGGGTGTTGCGGCGCCGAAGAAGATCACCGGCAGGAAGCCGAGCATCTGAACGAAGCCGACTTCAACACCGAATAGGCGAAGCGCCAGGGTATAAACGACCACGGCGGAGAGCAGGGCCGGGGATCGGATGAGTACGATGGAAAGGTAGTGGAGGGGACTGGCTTCTCGGAAGGCTTTAAAGACCGGTCTCTCCCGGAACGCCACGCCCTTTGCGGCTTTGCTCCGAAAGAGCATGATCCACCCAAGGAAGACAAAGCTCGCACCCAGCGCGATCCAGGGAATCCATCCGAAGACCTCGGGCAGTGAACTCCGGCCGATCCACCATCCCACGGTCGCCCAAGCCAGCAAGTAGTAGAACTCGCAGAACATGATGAAGAGCATGCTCGAGCCGACTTCCCACCCCGGTACGCCGTAGCGCCGGTTGAGGTAGAGCCCCATTGCCCCCTTGCCCACTTGTTCGTTGAGGATCGAAAGGATGTAGCTGCTGCCCCGAATGGGCAACATGTCCCTGTATCCGACCCGGGTGTTGAAGTAGTTGACGACGCGCCACACCACCGCTGTATCGATCAGGAAAAAGAAAAACGAGTAGGGGATCATCAGGAGCAGCCAGTTTCCCCAGTGAACGTTTGCAAAAACGCCCCCTAGATATGCGAAGAGGGTGAGACCCTCCCGGCCGGCGGCGCCCGAAAGTTTGCTGTAGAGGTAGGCGAAACAAACCAAGGTGATTAGCCAAGGCAGAGCTCTTAGGCTCCAGGCTCGGAGCTTTGATGGGTCCTCGTGGGAACGGTCGTCGGATCCGTGTTCGTCTTCAGTCATGGTTCTTGGCCTCGGGGTTCGTTGGCTGCGGGGGCTCGGGCCCCGTGTCGGGCCCCGCGTCGGGCCCCATGTCCGGCCCCATGTAGTCGCGCAGGGTCTTGCTGAGTGGGGTCAAGGTGATGCCGAGCCGTTCACAGCAGGATGTTTCGTCGAGTTGGTCATCGTGTTGCAGGATTTCGAGCATCGGCCGGGTGATGGGCGGGTTCTTTGAAAAGCGCTCCATGGCCCCGGCGAAAAAACGCGCCAAGGGCACGGGGAGGGAAAGGACCCGGGGCGCCTTGCCATGAAGTGCGGCCACTCGGGCGAGCAAGTCGCGATGCTCGAGGCATTCCGGACCGCACAAATCCAGGGCGGACATTGCGTCGCTCTCATCGGCCAGAGCGGCCAGGATGGCTTGGACGACATCCCGGCTGTCGATGGGTTGCTGGAGGGTTTTGCCTCCCCCCACCAAGGGGACCAGCCCGGCCTGGCCCTGGGCCCGCAAGGCGGCGGAGGCGAAATCGTCGGGGCCGAGCACCATGGGGACCCGAAGGACGGTCGCGGGAACCCGGCCCTGGAGTAGAACGTTTTCGGCCAAGCCCTTTGAGTTCAGGCAAGGATTGGGATCACCGGCCCGGGAACCAAAGATACTGAGATAGACAATGCGCCGGCACTCGGCCTGGGCGGCAGCCTCTTCGAGAATACGGCAGGTTTCTTCGTGGGCTGAGGAGTAGGTGGCTCGTCCGCCTTCCTTAATGATGCCCACGAGGTGAACGATGCACTGGCAGCCGGCGACCGCCTTGGCCATGGAGTCGGCATTCGCGTAGTCGCCCACCATGACCTCGGGTTGGCCGGCGGTGGGTACTCGGCGCACGCTCTCAGCGGCGGCTTCGGATCGGACCAGAGCTCGGACGAGAGTTGGAACCCTGGGCTGATCGCCGCCGTCCTCCTCGGAGACATCGCAAAGCCGAGCGATGAGTTGCCTTCCGAGGTTTCCGTTGGCACCCGTCACTAGGACTCTGCGGGGCAGGTGCGTCATGTTTTCACCTTAGCGGAAGTCACAGTCGCCTGAAGGAGGATCGTCGATGGCGAAGGCTGGCCCCGGCAACCGGGTTCGGATCAGAGGTTGAGTTGGAGCCGGGCCGCTGGAGACATCATCTCCATATCCCAGGGCGGCTCCCAAACCAGATCGAGCTTGACGTCGCTGACCCCCTCGACCTCGCGCGCCTTGGCTTCCACCTCGGGAGGTAGAATCTCCGCTGCGGGGCACATGGGGGTCGTCAGTGTCATTACGACATCGACGAAGCCCTTCTCATCGACGTTCAGTTCGTAGATCAACCCGAGTTCGTAGATGTCTACGGGGATTTCCGGGTCATAGACCGTCTTGAGCGCGGCGATGAGGTCGTACTTGATGTCATCGACATTCCTCACCTTGCTTTGAGGCACGGGCAACGGCGTCGACTCAGGGTCATTGTGGAGGTTTTCGCCTTTTCCGGGGCTGTCGGCGTTGTCGGGGCTGTCGGCGTCGTTCATGATGGCCTGCCTCTCTTCGATGGGAGTGCGTGTCGGGGATCAGATCTATTCGGTATGCGCGACGCTGCCGTCAGCATCGAGAGCCGCCCGCAATGTGTGCCAGGCCAGGGTTGCGCACTTGACGCGCATGGGAAATTCCCGGACTCCGGCGAAGACGGCGAGTTTTCCCAGGGCGCTCGTGTCGATTTGAGAGTTGGGTGAGCTTGTCACCATCTGGTGAAAACGTTCAAATTCCGCTTCGATCTCGGGGAGAGTTTTTCCCCGAGCAAAATCGGTCATGAGGGAAGCCGAGGCTACGGAAATCGCGCATCCGGTACCCTGAAAGGCGACATCCGTCACCCGGCCTTCGGTCAGGTTCAGGAAGACAACAAGCTTGTCGCCGCAAATGGGATTGTGGCCATCGGCGTGGTGATTGGCTTCCTCGATCACTCGAAAATTGCGCGGCTTTCGGTTGTGATCAAGAATGGTTGCCTGGTAGAGCTCTCGAAGTTCGTCCATCAGCCGAAAATTTCCCGTGTTTCACCGAGGGCCGCCGCCAGGGCGTCGATCTCGGCGGGTGTGTTGTAGAGCGAAAACGAAGCACGCACAGTGGCGGGCACTCCGAATATTTCCATCAGGGGTTGAGCGCAGTGATGGCCCACGCGAACGGCGATACCCGCCTGGTCTAGGGCGGTGCCTACATCGTGCGCGTGGATGCCGTCGAGGACAAAGGAAACCAGCCCCGCTTTGTGCCGGGCATTGCCGATCATTCGCAAGCCTGGAATCGCTCCGAGGACCCGGTTGGCGTGGGCGAGGAGAGTCTGTTCCCAGGCTTCGATCGCTTCGATTCCGATCCCCTCGACGTAGCGAATGGCGGCGCTGAGCCCGACGACGCCCGCGATGTCCGGGGTGCCCGCTTCGAAGCGCTGGGGCACACCGGCGTAGCGGGTCTGCTCGAAGCTCACGGTTTCGATCATGTCGCCCCCTCCCATGAAAGGGGGCATGGCCTCGAGCATGGCCAGGCGGCCGTAGAGAACGCCAATGCCGCTGGGGCCGTAAAGCTTGTGGCCCGAGAAGACGTAGAAGTCACAGCCCAGGGCTGCGACATCCACCCGAGTGTGGGGAACCGCCTGGGCACCGTCTACCAGAACGGTGATACCTCGGGCCTGGGCGAGTTCGATCATTTTCTTCAACGGGTTGATGGTCCCGATGGCGTTGGAGACGTGGGTCAGTGCCAGGAGCTTTGTCCGTTCACCGAGGAGCGCCTCGAAAGATTCCATCACAACGTCGCCGTTGGCGTCGATGGGGGCGACCCGAAGCTTTGTTCCACGCCGCTCGCCGAGCATCTGCCAGGGTACGATATTGGCATGGTGCTCCAGGGCCGTGATGAGGATTTCGTCCCCGGATTCGAGATTTTTTTCGGCCCAGGTGTGGGCCACCAGATTGATGGCCTCGGTGGCGTTTCGGACGAAAACGATTTCTCGCCGATCCTTGGCACCGATGAAGCGCTGGACGTCATCCCGCCCGCCTTCGTAGAGTTCGGTGGCCCCGGCCGACAGCTGGTACACCCCACGGTGGATATTCGCGTAGGAGTTCTGGTAGAAATTTTGGATCGCTTCGAGCACCGCCCGAGGCTTTTGGGCACTGGCCGCGGTATCGAGATAGACCAGGGGCTTGCCGCGGATCTCGCGCTCTAGGATGGGGAAATCCTTGCGGATACTGGCCACGTCCAGGGCCCTGTCTCCCATCACTCCGGGGCTCCGGCACTATTTCCGATACACGAGGCCAGTGCATCCATCACCAGTGCCTGGGCAAAGGAGCGAAGGGAGTCCCCCTCCAAGGCATCGCAGATCTCTGCGACAAAGCCCTCTGTGAGCAGCGCTCGGGCATCGGGTTCGGATAGTCCGCGCGAACGGAGGTAGAATAGGGCCTCTTCATCGAGCTTCCCGATGGTCGACCCGTGGCTGCACTTCACGTCGTCGGCATGGATCTCGAGCTGGGGTCGAGTATCGATTCTGGCCTTGTCAGAGAGCAATAGGTTCATGTTGGACTGACTGCTGTCGATCTTCTGGGCGTCGGGTCGCACGTGTACCAGGCCGCGAAAAACCCCGCGCGCGTTTTCGCCCAGAACTCCCTTGTAGATCTGCCGACTGGTCGTGTGAGGCATGGCGTGGTCCACCAGTGTGTGGTTGTCCATGTGCTGGTTTCCCGACCCAAGGTAAAGGCCGCGCATGTGCACTTCCGCGCCGGTATCGGCGAGCCGAGCGCCCAACTCGTTCCGGACCAGTCCGCCGCCGAGGCTGAAGGTGTGTAGATGCAGCCGGCTATCGCGTTTCTGATGGGTCTGAAGGTTGCCGATGTGGAGGCCCTCGATGCCTTCGCGTTCGATCACGATGCACTCGAGGGTCGCATTCTCTTCGACGAAGATTTCGCTGAGTTCGTTGACCAACCCCTTGCCGTGATTGGACTCCTCTGCTCCCGAGAGGAAATCCATGACCACCGTGGCTCGGCTCCCTTCGCCAGCCCGAACGAGAAGCCTCGGGCAGACCAGTTCGCCGGAACCGCTCGCGATGAACATCAAGTGGATCGGCTTTTGTTCGAAGTGATTGGGCGCGATCTCCAGAAGTCCGCCGCCCTGGGCGAAGGCTGTGTTGAGCGCGGTAAAGGCATCCTGCTTGGGCGAAGCCAACTCTCCGAAACCCGGGGGTCGAGTTGATATCGCCTGATCGGATTTCGCGGATTCGCTGAAGGGCAGGAATTGCAGCCGGGATGCTTCGCTCTCGAAGGAAGAAAGCGCGGGACAATAATGTCCGTCGACGAAGACGCCGCGGGAGCCAATGGCTTCGGGGAGCGGGTGCTGGGCCAGGGCCGCTCGGCCCGTGGCCAAGAGGCTTTCGGGGTCTGGAACCCGACCACTGGGCGCCGGGGGCATCAGCCGCTCCAGCACGCCCAGGGGTGTGGAGCGCCAGGCCTCGAGTTTGGTGTGGGGTAGCCCGAGTTCGCTGAAGCAAGCGAGGGCTTCCTCTCGCAGGGCCCGTTGCCAGGGGGCGTCGTTCACGGTTTCCGCGAACGCTGGAAAGGCGTGAATCCACGTCTCGGCGAGGGATGTTTTCCCCGCGCCCTTCATTCCGGGTTCCCTATCCAGCCGTAGCCCTTGGCTTCGAGTTCTCCAGCGAGTTCCTTGCCCCCCGACCGGACGATCTGTCCGCCCGAGAGCACGTGAACCCGGTCGGGTACGATGTAGTCCAGGAGTCGTTGGTAGTGGGTAATGACGAGCATCGCGCGATCCGGGGAGCGCATGGCATTGACCCCCTCGGCGACTACTCGAAGGGCATCGATATCGAGTCCGGAGTCGGTCTCGTCGAGGATGCAGAGCTTGGGCTCGAGCAGAAGCATCTGGAGAATTTCGTTGCGCTTCTTTTCGCCTCCGGAGAAGCCTTCGTTGATGGAGCGGCTCATTAGATCGCTCGGCATTTCCACCAGCTTCATTTTCTCTTCGCAGATGGAGAGAAAATCCATGGCGTCCAGTTCATCTTCGCCTCGGTGGGTTCGGACGGCGTTCACCGAAGTCTTGAGGAAGTAGCTGTTGCCGACTCCGGGAATTTCCACGGGATACTGGAAAGCCAGAAAAACCCCCTCCCGGGCCCTGATCTCGGTGGGCATGTCCAGCAAGTTCTGGCCGGCGTAGAGGACCTCACCCCGGGTGACCGAGTAGCCCGGGCGCCCGGCCAAGACATTCGAGAGGGTGCTTTTCCCCGATCCATTGGGACCCATGATGGCGTGGACTTCGCCGGCACCGATGTTGAGATCGATGCCCTTGATGATGGGAGTATCCCCGGCATTGGCGTGGAGGTTTTTGATTTCGAGCATTCTGGAATCCCTGTTTGCGCGGACGGTTAGCCCACGCTCCCTTCGAGGCTGAGCGAGAGTAGATTCTGGGCCTCTACGGCGAACTCCATGGGGAGTTCCCGCAGCACTTCTTTGCAAAACCCGTTGACGATGATTGAGATGGCGTCTTCTTCTGAAAGGCCTCGCTGGAGGCAGTAGAAGATCTGGTCTTCGCCGATCTTGGACGTGGTTGCTTCATGCTCCACGGTGGCGCTTGGGTTTTCCACGTCGAGATAGGGAAAGGTGTGGGCGCCGCATTCACTTCCGAGCAGAAGCGAATCGCATTGCGAGTAGTTGCGCGCGCCCTCGGCCTTGCGCCCGATCTTGACCAACCCTCGATAGGTTTGTTGACCGCGCCCGGCGGAGATTCCCTTGGAAATAATGGTGCTCTTGGTGTTTTTTCCAATGTGGATCATCTTGGTACCGGTATCCGCCTGCTGGTAATTATTCGTCATCGCGACGGAGTAGAACTCGCCGACCGAGTCATCTCCCTGGAGGATGCAACTCGGATATTTCCACGTGATGGCGGATCCCGTTTCGACCTGGGTCCAAGAAATCTTTGAACGTTTCCCCCGGCAGGCGCCCCGCTTCGTGACGAAGTTGTAGATGCCACCGACCCCGTTTTTGTCGCCGGGGTACCAGTTTTGAACCGTCGAGTACTTGATGCTGGCATCGTCGAGGGCGACGAGTTCGACCACCGCGGCGTGCAGTTGGTTTTCGTCCCGCATGGGTGCGGTGCAGCCTTCGAGGTAACTGACCGAAGCGCCTTCGTCGGCGACGAGGAGCGTGCGCTCAAATTGGCCCGTGCCCGCCGAGTTGATTCGGAAGTACGTCGAAAGTTCCATGGGGCAGCGAACGCCCTTGGGGATGTATGCGAAGGATCCGTCGCTGAAGACTGCAGAATTCAGGCAGGCAAAGAAGTTGTCCGAGTAGGGCACAACGCTACCCAAGTATTTTTTGATCAGGTCCGGGTGATTTTTTACGGCCTCGGAAAACGAGCAGAAGATGATGCCCTGCTTTTCGAGTTCGGCTCGGTAAGTGGTGGCCACGGACACGCTGTCAAAAACCGCGTCCACGGCGACCTTCACGCCGGAGAGGCGCTTCTGCTCATCAAGGGAGATGCCCAACTTCTCATAGGTTCGCAGGAGTTCTGGGTCAACCTCGTCAAGACTTTCGACCTCAACGCTGGGCTTGGGCGCCGAGTAGTAGATGATGTCCTGGTAGTTGATTTCGGGATAATCGACCTTCGCCCAGCCGGGTTCGTGTTTTTCCTCGAGCATTTCCTGAAAACGGGCCAGGGCCTTCAGCCTAAAATCGAGCAGCCAAGCGGGTTCTTCCTTCTTGGCCGAGATCAGGCGAACGACTTCCTCGGAAAGGCCGGGAGCAATCTGATCGGACTCGATATCGCTCACGAAGCCGTACTTGTATTCCTCGTTGGCCAGGCGTTCGAGTTCGGGGTTTTGCGCGCTCATTTCAAAGTTCCTCATTCAATGACGAGTCGTCCTGGCCACGCAGCACGGCCAATCCGGCCAAGGAGGCGTGCTGGGCGGCGAAGCCCGGGTTGGTGAGATCGGCCAGGGTGATACTGGCCAGAGCGTTCTGAACCACGTCGTTGATGACTTGCCACGGGCTCTTGATGGCGCAGGTGGCTTCGTGATCGCAGATCGACGGACCCTCGCTGCACTGGGTTAGAGCCACGGGGCCGTCCAGAGCGGCGATCATGTCGGTCACGGTCAGGTCCTCGGGTTTCCGGGCCAGGGAGTAGCCCCCTTTGGTGCCGCGCTGGGAGTCAAGAATCTCGGCACGGGTGAGGGCCTTGAGGACTTTGCTGACGACGGGCAGGGGGAGGTCGACGTGTTCGGCCAATTCCCGAGCGTTCAGGCTGGGCCGGGGGTCGCCGGCCGGGGCGGATTTGCCATCGGGTGCGCTGAGGGCCAACTCGGCCAGGATCACGATCCCGTAGTCGGTGAGCTTGCTGAGACGAAACATGGGGAAACTCCGGGATTTTAAGACGCGCCTCGGCTGACGCTATTCCTGGCGCCATCTCTTGGCGCCGTCTCTTGATGCCCTAGCGGTGGTGCCTAGCGGTGGTGCCCTCATGCAACGAGTCCGGTTCCATTTGAGGGTGCCGGGAGTCGAGTTCGACGTTGGTCACGGCGTCGAGAGGAGCCCGATAATAGAGGACTAAATGGGTCCTGTAAATATAGGACCGAATTTGTCTTCATTGGCTTGGCCTCGTTTGCGGCTCACGGGCCCACGCGGCCACACCTCTCTTCTCCATACCCCCCGGGGTGACTCCGAAAAAGGATGGCGGAAGGATGGCGGAAGGACGGCGAGGGTAGGAGGAGGGGGTGAATGGAGAGGCTGTGGGGGAGAGGATGGATGAAAAGGATGAAAGGAACGGAGAGGAAAGGAACGGAGAGGAAGGGAACGGGAAGAAAGAAATGAGAAGAGGTCGGGGGGGGGGCTTGGGCGAGGGGCCGAAGTCTGCTCGGTGGGTTCTCCGGCGGGAGCCGGGCCCACCTCGGCTCAGGGGCCCGACGACTCGAAACTGCTGAACCGGGTGAGCGGAAGAACAACGGGGAGCCCGTCGTGGTGCCACCCGATGGGGGGCGCCTGGAGCCGGCCGGCCGGGCAGAGCCGGGGGACGCCCAGACGCGAGAGTTCCACCCGGGTCGCGTCCAGCTTCTCGAGATCGTCATCAAAGCCCGCCAGGGCGACCGAGGAGAGGTTGCGAACGACGGGGGTCAGGGCGTCGGGGAGTTCGTCGAAACCCGGCACGGGGTGCACCCGAACGAAACGGTGGAGCGGGTTGGGGCGCCAGGTGGCGTCGGTTTCGCCCACGACAGTCCAATGACTGCCCTCGCTTTCCCGCAGGACGATTTCCGCTCCGTTGGCCGCGCGCATTCGTGCCTCTTCGCGCTCGTGGCGAATCACGGCGGCCACCTCGGCGTCGACTTCGCCCCGGGGCCGAGCGGATTGCTCCCGGGCTAGGGCATCGGCCAAGGCGTGGCTGAGCCGCCCCGTTGCGCCCCGGGCGTCATCGCCCACGACAAAAATGCAAACCGGGGAGAGGCAGCCCAACTGGTCCCAGAGCGCGACGTCAAGAGCCAGGGCATCGGCGATCCCCGGGAGTTTGTCGTCGCTGCATCCCGCCCCCCGAACGACGGCGATCGAGAGCTTGTGCCCGTAGGCGACGAAGCGCTGACTCGGCCGAACCCGCTGGTTGATTTCCCGAATGGTTTCGTCCGAGCCGCTCGCCACCACGCACTCGGCGGCGAGAAATCGCTCCAGGCTTTCCCGGTCGCTCCCCGGGAAGGAAACGACTTCCATGCAGCGACCCAGTTCGGGATCGACTTCGGCGATGGATCCGGCGAGTAGGTTCGGCGTGATGGGGTCCCGGGACGCGGATTTCACAAGCACCGGCGATTGCACGCAGAGGGGCAGCAGGCAGGCCAATAGGCTCGGCATGGGAATCGCGCCGGCGAGCAACACGCTCGTCATGGAAAAGGGAGCGACTCGGTGGCTTGGCGATCGCCGTCCGGAATCCAGTTCTGCCCGGACTGCTTCGGCCAGGGCATCCCCTGTCCAGTGTTCGAGAGCGAGATCCAGGCCGGCGGAGACGATCTCGGGAGAGAAGCCCGAGAGGGCTGGGAACTCGCCCATGAAGCGCTGGCGCCACTTGGAGGCGGGATTGCGCCATTGGTCGAGAACCGTGCCCAGGACCGAGAGGATTCCGTCCGGGCTCCGCGCTACCAGACGTCGGCGCGCGACATCCAAGCGTCCCTTGGCGGCTTCGACCTGCTCCGCGTTGGCATCGGGCCATTGGATGGTCAGGTTGCTCATGGGCGCTCGGTTCCTCCCGGGACGGGGCGTCGAGCCGCGTCCCGATCCAGGGGCGGGAGTACTCGCGTGAATCCTACGCGAGGGTTCGGCCTCGGGCGAGGGGATTCGCCGCCTAGGCGACGGAGCCGAGCATTTCGTCGGCGGCAATCGAGCAGCCCCGGGCCTCGGCCCCGGCACGGCGACCAAGAATTTCGAAACCCTCGGGCTCTCCGTCCGGCCCGGCCACCCAGCAACCGAGATCGGCGGTTTGGATCGCTGCCACGCTCCCGGTGTTGGCGAGATCGTGGACGACGACGATGCCCGCCTCGCCGGGCGCAGCGGCTTGGCCCGTCTCGGGATCCAGCAAACGAATCCGGGCCCAGGGGGGTCCGAGTTTGCGCCGGGGGCCATTGGGGTCCACCCGGATCGAATCGTAGAATTGGCTGCCGAGTTCGGTCATCCCATATTGATTGAGTATGTGCGCTGGGGGTATTCCCAGGCGATGCTCGAGGGCGGCGTAGAGACCTTCGCGGGACATTTCCCGAGAGCGGCCCTTGAAGCCGCCGGTTTCCATGATGCGCGAGCCCGGCGGACAGCGGAATCCGAGGCCCTGGGCTTCCAGGTTTTCGATCAGATGAACAAATGAAAACGCGGTTCCGCAAAGGACAACGGGCTCCTCGCGATCCTGGGCGTCGCGAAGCTGATGAATCAAGGATTCGACGCGCAGGTGTCCGTCCACGACGTCGAAGCCGCTGGCCTCGGAGCCGAGGGTTTCGATCAGGATCTGGAACATATGGCTCAGGGAGGAATCCGGCGCTTCGCTGGCCGAGGGGGCCAGCACTCGAATATGCGTGCGCCCGGGTCGGGGGCCTTCGCCGCCGGGGTCGACTCGATCGGGAAGCAGAAGTTTCTCGAGGCTCGCGAGGAGTGAGGCTTCGTAGAGCGCGAGGGTGTCCAGATGAAGCTCTCCGCGTTTTTGGCCCGAGGTTCCACTTGTGCGAAACGTCTTGACGATCCGCGCCGAGGGGAACCCGCGCAGGGCAATCTCCTTGAAGGCGCCCGCTGGGACGGCGGGAATGTCTCGCCAACTCGCGATGTTTTCCGGTGTGATCCCCCTTGCCCGGGCAAAACGCGCGTAGGGGGGGCAGTGCCTGAATTGGTGGGCGAAGAGCCCCTGGGCCAAGGCATCGAAGCGCTCCTCGTCCTCGTGCCAATCGGATTCGCCCATCCAGCCGAGTACTGCGCGATCCAGGGACTGGCGGTTGCCCCCCTCGTGGGCCACGGCGGGGCTCATGCCGGGTTCCCGGTTTGCCCGGAGGCTTCGATGACCACGTCCAGGGCATGGGTCAGGGCAGCCGGGTCGATGGAGAGCGGAGGCGTGATGGAGAGCACGCATCCCCCGGGTCCCGAACGAAGTACGATGATTCCGTTTTCCAGGCATCGGGCCACCGCCGCTGCGCACAGGTGGCCCGACGCGAATTCTATGCCGAGCATGAGGCCCAGCCCTCGGACGTCCATCACATGGGCCCGGGCCGTCAGGGCTTTTCGAAGCCGGTCCAGAGCCCCTTGGCCGAGTTCCGCCGAGCGGGCCACCAGGCCGTCCCGTTCGAGCACGGCCATGGAGGCCAGGGCCGCTGCGCAGCCCGGGGGATGGCCGAGAAAAGTTTGGGTGTGCAGGGCCTCCCCTGTGGATTTGGGCCAAGCCGCCATGATGGTCTCGCGCCCGACACAGGCGGAAATGGGCATCCCCGAAGCCAGGCCCTTGCCCAGGCAGATCAGGTCGGGGACCACCGCCTCGTGGTCGCAGGCCCACCACCGTCCGGTCCGGCCGAATCCCGTGTAGATCTCGTCGGCGATGAGCAGCAGGCCGTGGGCGTCGCAGAGGGTTCGCAGGGAAGACAGAAAGCCCGGTGGCGCCACGCGCTCGCCGCCCCGGCCCTGAACCGGCTCAACCAGAATGGCGCCCAGGGGTTGATCGCCTGTCTCGGCTTCAGCGACGCATTTCTCGACGTGCCCGAGGTCGCCGAAGCGGGCAAAGATCGTGGCGCCGGGTAGCCGAGCGGCGAATGGGTCCCGGAAGTCACGTCGGGCGGTGGCATCCAGGGCGCCCAGGGCCAGGCCGTGATAGCCGCCCTCGAAAGCCAGCAATCCGGCGCGCCCGGTGGCGAGCTGGGCCGTCTTGATCGCGCTCTCCACGGCGTCGGAACCCGAGGAGCCCAAGACAGCCCGGGCGGGCTCCTTTCCGGGGAAGTGAGCGGCCAGTGCTTCGAGAAGTTCGACCTTGACCACCGGGGGGTGCACGTCCCCCATGGCGTGCAGCAGGGTCTCGGCCTGACGGGCCACGGCCGCCACCACTTCGGGATGGCCATGGCCCACATTGGCGACGCCGAAAGCCCCGGTGAGGTCGACGAAGCGGTTGCCGTCGGCATCCCAGATGTTGGCGCCCTTGGCCCTTTGCCAGAAGATCGGCCCCGGGTCCACGAGCGCGGTGACATTGCGACTCTCGACCGCGGCCAGGCGGGCGGCGAGGGCAAGGGATCGGGGGCCGGGGACTCGGGTGCGGAGGTCCGGGAGTTGGGTCGGAGGCAGGGCGGAGGCCGGGGAAGGCGTCATGGGAACCCGCCCAGCGGCTCCGGCTCCCGTTGCTTGGAGCTGAGGTGGGTTCGCAGTCCCGGGGCGTTGAGGCCGGTTGAACATTCGACTCGGCACTCAAGTGAATATGCGAACAGGGACGCGTATCTCACACCCAATATGGGGCCGCGGATTGGCGCTCGGCCACGGGTCACCTCCCGGCCCCCGAACTGGGGGCACCGGATGCGGGCCGGTCCGCCGGGGAAGGCGGGGCGCCCAGCTTTGCGCGGGGTTTCGAGATCCATTGAGGTGTCGGCTAATCTAGCAGCGAGACCTGACCCGGGAGCCCCGGCAGGTGGGGGGAGGCGAGAGGGTGGCCAAACATCTCGTACGCGCATGGATTGGTCTGGGCTCGAACCTGGGAGACAGGGGTTCGCACCTGGCCCGGGCCCGGGCCGAGCTCGGTTTGGTCCCGGGAATCGCGGTCGTCGGCGCATCTCGAATCTACGAAACCGAACCGGTGGGTCCTGAGGACCAGGGCCCCTACCTGAACGCGGTGATCGCCTTGGACACGGAACTGTCGCCTCGGCACTTGCTGGAGCGGTTGCTCGACGTCGAGCGCCAGGGAGGCCGAACCCGATCCGCCGAGAACTCCCGCTGGGGTCCCCGGGCCATCGATCTGGACCTTCTCTTCTACGGCGACGCCACTGTGGACGAAGCGGGCCTCGCAATTCCTCATCCGCGCCTGCACGCACGCGCGTTCGTGCTGGAACCCCTGTACGAACTGGCACCCGCCTGGGTTCACCCAGGCCTGGGCGAGTCGGTGGGCAGTTTGCGTAAACGCTTGGTGGGTTCGGAATGGGTCGAGGTCTGGTCCGGGGAGATCCCGGGCTGGAGCACGGGATTAGACCCCTTGGAACCCTGAGAGCCCTCCCGGCTCGCCGCTGGAGATATAGATGATCTAAAGAGTAGGAATATTGCAATTAAATCTTGTTTAGAGTACTCAAGAATAGAGGCCAAGTAATTTCCTGGCCCGCAGGGGCATCGGGAGATCGAATCGCCATGGCGTTGGCAGAGGCTGAAATAATGCTTTTAGAGCAAGATCTTAAGGATATATCGACAAGTCGTGAAGCCGATGATCTCGAAGCTGAGAGCGCCGAAGAAATCCTGACTATTGCAGTAAAGAAATACCATCCACGCTTGGCACTCTCGGCTTCTTTCGGCGCGCCCGAAGGGATGGTTCTGCTGGATATGATGCACCGGATCGAGCCCGAGGCGCGGGTATTTGTGCTCGATACAGGGCGGCTACACACCGCGACCCACGACCTGGTGGACCGGGTGCGCGACCGCTACGGCAAGGTGGTGGAGGTGGTCTTTCCTCGGGCCGCCGAGGTCGAGCACATGGTGCGCGAGCAGGGCATGAACCTTTTTTACAGTTCGGTGGAGAATCGCAAACACTGCTGCCGGATTCGTAAGGTGGAGCCCATGCGGCGATACCTCACCGAGTTGGATGCTTACGTGTCCGGTCTGCGCCGGGACCAGAACTTGAACCGGCACGACACGGCCAAGATGGAACTCGACGTGGGCAACGGGGGACTCGTCAAGTTCAATCCCCTGGCGGATTGGACTCACGAGCAGGTGATGAGCTACGTGGACGAGTACGCTGTGCCCATCAACTCACTGCACGCCCAGGGCTTTCCGTCCGTAGGCTGCGAGCCCTGTAGCCGGGCGATTCAGTCGGGTGAGGATGCCCGAGCCGGGCGCTGGTGGTGGGAATCCGATGGTGTCAAGGAGTGCGGGCTGCACCTGAGCGAAGATCAGGACGGTGGGCTCGGCATCTAGTGCCGGTCCACTCAGCCGCGACTCAGACGCACTGCCATCGACTTGTCCAACGGCGAAGCTTAGAATGGGCGCTTCCCTCCCCCAACCAGAAGGACAAATGGTATGAAACTCGGTCTTCTCGTCGGCTATTCCCCGGCCACTCTCTCGATGCCCATGGACTTGATCAAGCAAGCTGAGGGGCTGGGCTTCAGTTCGGTATGGACCGCCGAAGCCTGGGGCTCGGATGCGGCCACCCCCGCCGCCTGGGTTCTTGCACAGACGGAAAAGATCAGCGTGGGCACAGCCATTATGCAGATGCCCGCGCGCACCCCCGCCATGACGGCGATGACGGCCATGACCCTCTATGCCCTGTCGGGTGGGCGGTTCATCCTGGGTCTTGGCCCCTCGGGCCCCCAGGTTGTCGAGGGTTGGCATGGCGTTGCCTACGGGCGGCCGCTGACGAGGACCAAGGAATACATCGCAATCATTCGCAACATTTTGGAGCGCAAGGAGCGCGTGACCCACAAGGGTTTTCACTACGAGATGCCCTACCAGGGTTCCGATGCCACAGGCCTGGGCAAGCCCCTCAAGAGCATTCTGCACGGGGATCCGGCGCTGCGGATTTTTACAGCCTCGATTTCGCCCAACGGGATGGAGTGCGCCGGCGAGGTGGCCAATGGCGTTTTCCCGGTCTGGATGAACCCCGAGCGCTTCGATGTTTTTGAGCCGTCCCTCGCAAAGGGCTTTGCCAAGGCCGAGGGGAACAAGGGCTTGGCGGATTTCGAGGTCGCGCCCTTTGTGACGGCCATCATGGGAGACGATCTCGAGAAGTGCCGGATGCCCGTCAAGGCAAATATGGCGCTCTATATCGGCGGTATGGGCGCCCGGGGCAAGAATTTCTACAACGATTACGCCAAGCGGCTGGGCTACGAGGAGGAGGCGGTCAAGATCCAGGATCTCTACCTCGACGGCAAGAAGGCCGAGGCGGCCGCTGCGGTGCCCGATTCCCTGGTGGACGAGGTGGCGCTGGTGGGTCCCGGGGATCGGATTCGCGATCGCCTTCAGGCCTGGAAGGAGGCCGGCCGCAAGGGCCACGTCGGCTCCATGCTGGTGGGCGGAGGCCAACCCGAACTGTTGCGGCTGTTGGCGGAAGAAATCCTCTAGCCGGGCCCGGGTCGTCCGTGGGTTGCCCCGGAGTGTTCGGGCGGTTTCCGGCGCTCGTGGAGTGCGAAGCGCCTAGGGGTGTTCCTCGCACCACTTCTGGACCGCGTGCAGGGTGGAGTCGACCTGCTCGGTGGCCATCTGCCTTACGTCGAAGCGATCGATGGTTTCGCCGAGCAGGGGAATCGAGTTGGGCGACACCAGCCGCATGGAAAGGAGGGTTCGCTGTGGGCTCTCGGGCTGAAGGTTGAAAGTTCGCTCGTAGCCCATGGACCCGGTGTTTATACGGCTGCGCAGGTGCCTCGGCGGGTCGATTTCCAGGGGGCGGTCATGCATCACGAGTTGCACCGAGCCCAGTCGGTAGCGCCAGCGCACGTGTTGCCCCGAAAAGGGGTAGCGGCTCAGATCATCGGCTGGCGCGAGCATTCGCTCATCCCACGCGACGATTTCGCTGGGGTCGGTGAGCGCGCGCCAGACCCGACCGGCTTCGGAATCGATCACGGTTGCCATTGTGACCGTTATCAATCGACATACCCCCAGGGTAGGTTCTCGGGGAGGATGCGAAGTTCGCGGAGCCCCCGCAATGGTGAAGAATCTATTTCGGTCCGGCGGTGGGTGTCGAACTCGGCGAAGGCCGAGATTTCAATGCGTCCCCGAGGTCTCGGAGTCCGGGATTTCCAAGAATTCGAAGAGCCTTGCGCGGGTTTGTTCGGGTTGGTCGAGGTGGACATGGTGGCCGGCCCGGAGGATGGTCCTGAGCCGTGCATCGGCGAGTTCGGCCACGAGCCCGTCGGCGCCCTTGGGGGACAAAAGCTTGCTTTCAGCACCGCGGAGCAAAAGAACCGGAGCGCGAACTCCGGCGAGATTCGGGGCTGGGCGGGAGGGAATGCCGAACCAGCGCGGGTCGAACTTGAAACCCCAACGCCCGTCCTCCTCCTGACGAACGGATTGTTCGGCGATCTGGCGGAGCAGGGTGGGGGGGATGCGGTCCGAAGGCGGGATGACCCGGTACCGGTCGATGGCTTCGTCCCGGCTGGGATAGCTGCGCCGTAGAGCGAGTGCGAGCCGGGCGACCCGGCGGGATCGAGGGCTGGCTCCTCGGGCCAAGTCCAGCAGGACCAGTTTGCGGGTTTTTCCATGTCGAGATGCATGATCCAGAGCCACCTGGGCCCCCATGGAGTGGCCCACCAGGGCAAGGGACTCGGTTCCGAGGTGTTCACATAGGGCCTCGAGATCCGCGTTAAACCCGCCCACTTCCAGTTCTTCGGGGTAATCCGAGTCGCCGTGGCCACGGAAGTCCAATGCCAAAACATGCCGGTGGCGGCCGAGATCAACCGCCAGGTGGTCCCACCAGTGGGCGTTGGCCCCTCCCCCGTGAAGGAGGACGATGGGAGGGTCACTTTCATCGCCCCAGTGAAGCGCGTGCAGAAATATGCCGGAACAGAGGGTATGGGCGAATCGCTCGGATCGGGGCTCCACGGACGGCAACGCTACCGATCTCGCTGCCCCGGCTCAATGGTTTTTGGCAAACCCTTTTCATTTCCGTGCTTTGCAACGAATTGATAATGGCTTTTGAAAGCAAATAATAAAGGGGAGAAGCGCCTGATTCGGGCGCTATTCCCAGGTTTCTCGTCTTTCAGGATTTTTTACGGGAACCTCACGATTGTTTTCGAGGTGCTGCGGTCAAGAGCGAGAAGCTTTTTCATGAGGGCAGGGGGCTGCAGAGTCAGCGGCGGAAGTGTCGAAAACGAGTCCCTCAGAGCCTCTTCGTGGTGTTTCGGATTGACTCCAAGGCGGAAAACCTTATGATCCGCGCCAATCACCGTGTTTGCGAACACGGAAGGGGGTTACCGGCGGTCGTCGTCACGAATTCCGTGGCGATGGGCAGACCGGAAATCGGGAGGTCACATGGCCGCGAAAAAAAAGAAGAAGAAGGCAGCACGCAAGGGCAAGTCCGTTGATCTGATCATCTCCAAGGCACGGACCAAGGCTGCAGTGAAGAAGTGCAACGTGGGCTCTGAGTTCTACGGCGCGCTCGATGCGGTTGTGAGGGACTTGATCAAGGGTGCCGAGGCGCGAGCTATCGGCAACAAGCGCAAGACCTTGAAGGCGGTTGATCTCTAGTCGCTTCGCGACAGAAGATTTTCAAGCCGATCGAGCCCGCCCCGGGGATCCACGATTCCCGGGGCGGGCTTTTGTTTATTTGCTCCCCGTTTTCTCCCCGTCTCTTCCCTGGCACCGGGGGATCAGGGCGTGGGGGCTTCGGGCTCGGCTGCCTGGTCCTCATCGGCTTCGGAGAAAGAGGGACGCACGCCCTCGGGTTGCAGGTTGACACCTACCCGAAAGAGTCGGCTTAGGTCCGTTCGCCGGAGGACATCGGCGGTTGTGGTTCGGTTCTCCTGCGCGATGAATTCCAGTCCTAGGCTTGTGATCGATGCCGCCTTCTCCATCGTATCGGGCAGGGTTTCGCTGTCGCCCAGATCCCGGCGGTCGGCAACCGCAATTCGGTTGGCGAGGGAAAGGAAGGCGTAGAAGAAACGTGTCCGTTCTTCGGCGTCGAGGTCGACGACCGCGCGGAAGATGGCGTGTTGGTGATCGACAGCGGCGGGTAGCGATGTAATCCAGACTGGCAGATTCCATGCGTTTTGTTCGGTTGCGATGGGTTCCGGGGCAAGATCGGCGAGTCGCTCGGGGCGCAAGTGGCCGTAGATCCCCATGGAACGATCCCAACTCGGGAAGCCCAGGTCTTCCAAGCGATTGGTTCGCCAACGCAGGGCCCAGTCGGTGATTTCCGATTCGGCCTCTTCGCGTACCGAATGCATCATGCGGAAGTAGAGCCAGTAGTCTTTTTGGAAGAGAACGTGCAGGAGGCGAAGCAGGGGGGCCAGGTCGTCGTTGGGTCGGCGCGCGATCAGGTAGAACTGACCCTCGAAGGTTTGCCCGCCCTCGGGCGGTTGCCAGTCCTCGTCTCCCGCCGGCTTGAGTTCTACATCGGCGAGGTTACGTAGGTAGAGGGCAATCATCTCGGGATCCATCGCCTGGGAGGCGCGGAGCAGGCTCTCCTCACCCGCTTCGGCGAGGGCGGCGATCCATCCGTCCAATTTCCCCATCGCCGGCGAAAGTCCCGACCACGCATCGAGGTCTATACAGGCCAGGATCTGATCGGTGGTTGCGTAGTCGAGAATCCAGCTGGCGTCGCTCACTCCGACCTGCTTGCACGTAAAGCAGAGCTCGGCCTCGGGGAAGAGGGGAATCAGCTCTTCGGGAGCCTCAGCGAGTTCCAGCAGAGCTCCCCGCATAGCGATGGGCGCCTCGCAGATCGCCGCCACCTGTTCCTCGTTCGAGAGGGTACGCATCTCACTTCGTGCGAGGGCGTAATCCTTTTCGGCAAGCTTCAAGAGTTTCCGTGCGGCGGGAAATGTCGTTTCTCGGATGCTCATTACCGGGCAGGCTAGGGGACTTGCCCGAAATGTCCATTTACAGGAATTCCATTTTCATCTCTGGGAACCCGCGCGCTATGGTGCCCGAATGCCGAGAGTCCACCGAATCCGCGAATGCTTTGCTTCCCACGAGCCCGAAGGAGTCGGGGATGAGGCGGACCGCCGCGCCGCGGTGGCGGTCATTCTGCGCGACAGGAGCGAGGGCCCGGAGGTTTTGTTCATCGAGAGGGCGACCCGTTCGGGGGATCCGTGGTCGGGTCATATGGCGTTTCCCGGTGGCCGTCTGGAACCCGGGGATGCGACGCTCCGAGCGGCTGCGGAACGCGAGACCGAGGAGGAAGTGGGTCTCTCTCTCCGGGGGGCCGAGTACATTGGGCGCTTGGCCGACCTCCAGGGCCACCGTCGCTTTGGGCAACATCACATGGTGGTCAGCGCCCATGTTTTTTTTCTAGAGGATCCTGGGTCCATCGAATTGCAGAGTTCCGAGGTGCGGGCCGCCATTTGGTTTCCCCTGAGGCAGATTCTCGATAAGGACCGGCACGTGGCCCACCCGTCGTCTCAGGCGGGGGGCATGGAATTCCCTGGCGTTCTCGTGGGTGAGCCTGGACGCCACGTGGTTTGGGGGCTCACCTATCGCTTCCTTGAACTCTTCATGGAAGTGATTGAGTCTCCGCTTCCCGATCGCTCGGCGGACTTCGACTTCTCGGGTTTCTCGGATTCCTAAGCCGCCCCCAATTGCGCATCCCCATTTTTCTTGAATTCGCGGGTCAGCCCAGGGTCAGCGCCAGAACCAGTTGGCCGCCGTAGTAGAGGGGAAGCCCCCAAGCGGCGTTCGCGAAGCCCGGGGCGATGAAACGATCTCGGGCAACGGCAAGGTCTGAGACATAGAACAGGCCCGCTCCCAGGAGGATCCTTGAGTCGCCGCCGTACACGACAGCGCCGACCGCGCACAGCAGCATTGCACTGATCACGATCACGTAGGCGCGTACCGGGAGAAGCAAGGGATCGGGTACTGCGGGGCGAAGCCAGCGCAGAACGGCGATTCCAATGATCCCGAGGACGAGGGCCGATGCTCCGGCCGCCCCTGTGTCGAGTCCTTTGCTCGCAAAGGCCAGCGCGTAAGCGACGTGTCCCAGCAGAAAGGCAAACAGCCCCGCGCGAAAAAGGGACGGACGGTTCTTGGGGATGAGCAGAACGTCGCCCCACCACGACAGGACCAGACCCGCCATCATCCCCATGGCGTAGACGTCGCCATTGGCGATTTGTCCCAAGCCTCCCCGTTCGACCGCGACCGCGACAAAGCCGGTCGAAGCCAGGGGTTTCGCGATCCAAACCGCCCGCTGGTGATCCAGGTATTGGGCCCCGAGCAAGGCGATCAGTGCGAGAAGGGTAAGGGCGACAAGGGCCGTCATGGAACGAGGGTAACGGAAGGCGTCTTCCCTGGGGCTGGGAAGGGCCGTTTGTCCGGGCTGGGCCTACACTGCCCCCAGCGAAAGGAATTCCATGGGACGAATCAAGCGATTGCTCGAAAGCCTGGAGAGGGTGCTCTCCCTCTCAGAGAGTGTGCTCGGGGAGATGGCACCTCGAGTGCTAGGGCCGGGGGAGTACGCGAGCCATCGCGCATTTCGTTGGCAGCGAGGGGTTTCCGGAGGCCATTTGGTGGCGATTCCCGATCCGGTGGCCTTCGATCTCGACGACTTGATCGGGGTGGAACGATCCCTGGAAGCCCTCGAGCGGAACACCCGCCAGTTTTTGGCGGGCTTGCCCTTCAATAATGTCTTGCTTCACGGCGAGCGCGGGACGGGAAAATCCTCGGCGGTCCGCGGGCTTTTGACTCGTTACGGCAATGGCGGTCTCAAGGTTGTGGAACTGGACCGCTCGGACCTTGCGCAGTTGCCCCGAGTGCTTGCCGCTCTGGGTGGCGGTGCGAGTCACCGTTTTTTGATCTTTTGCGATGATCTCTCATTCAGCCCCGGGGAGATTGGCTACCGGGAACTCAAAGCGGCACTGGAGGGAAGCCTCGAAGCTCGGCCCGATAACGTCTGCCTCGTCGCTACCAGTAACAGAAGGCACTTGGTCCCCGAGTCCATGGCTGAGAATCGGGCCGCGGGTCTCGACGACGAGGGCGAGCTTCAACTGGGCGAGGCGCTGGAGGAGAAGTTGGCCCTGGCCGATCGCTTCGGATTGATTATTGGCTTCCATAGCTTCAACCAGTCGACGTATCTGGCAATTGTCGGGCACTATCTGGACCGTGCGGGGATCGAGGATTTCGACAGTGATCTGCGCGAAGCGGCGTTGAAATGGGCGCTGGCGAGAGGGAGTCGCTCGGGGCGGACTGCACGCCAATTTGTCGATGATGCCGTGGGGCGCCTTGGGTTGGCGACGCGCGCGTCTGAATCCTGAGGGTCGGATTCAGAAAATGGGGTCGGGCCGTCCCGGTTCTAGATGATGTCGAGTTCCCGCCCGACCTTGGCGATGGAGCTCAATGCCCGGTCGAGATGTTCACGGCGATGGGTCGCCATGTAGGAAGTTCGAATCATCCCCTGGCCCGGAGGCACGGCGGGGGTCACGATGGGATTCACGAATACCCCCTCCTCCTGCAACCGGCTCGCCATGGTAAATGCGACCAGGTCGTCGCCCACCGCGATGGGGATGACCGGTGATTCCGAGTGCCCGGTATCGAACCCCAACCCCATGAGCTCCTGCTTCATGTAGTGAGTTGATTCCCAGAGTCGCTTGCGGCGCTCGGGCTCCGCTTCGATGATTTCGATGGCTTTGATGGCCGCCGCGACGGTTCCCGGCGGCATGGCGGCCGAGAAAATTGCCGAGCGTGCGTTGTGCCGGATGAAGTCCACGACCTCAGTGGTGGAGGCGATGAAGCCCCCTACTGTGGCTAGGGATTTCGAGAAAGTTCCCATGACGAGATCGACTTCGTGCTCTACGCCGAAGTGCTCCGCACTGCCTCGTCCGCACTCGCCCAGGACCCCTATGCCGTGGGCGTCATCCACGAAAAGCCGCGCCCCGTAGGCATTCTTCAGCTTGGCGATCTCGGGCAGGTTGGCCAGGTCGCCTTCCATGGAAAAAACACCGTCGACGACGATCATCTTGCCCTTATCATCGGAGGTTCGGGAAAGCTTCCCTTCCAGATCCGCCATGTCGTTGTGCTTGTACTTTAAGGACTTCCCGAAGCCCAGGCGGGCGCCGTCGATGATGGAGGCGTGGTCCATATTGTCGAGAAAGGCCACGTCCTGACGGCCCAAGAGGCAGGACAGGACACCGAGATTGACCTGGAAACCGGTCGAGAAGGTCAGGACCGCCTCGGTCCGCATGAACTCCGCCAAGCGCTCCTCGAGTTCTATATGGATATCGAGGGTGCCGTTGAGCAGGCGGGATCCCGCACAGCCGGTTCCGTAGCGCATGACGGCCGCTGCCGAAGCCTCCTTGACCGCAGGGTGGCTGGTCAGCCCCAGGTAGTTGTTGGAGCCGAGCATCACCACTTTCTGGCCGTCCATGGTGACCACGGGATCCTGGGGCGAGGAAATTCCGCGGTAATAGGTATAGAGATCCGCTCGGCGGAGTTCGCGGTACCGGGTGTCTTCGGCGCACTTCTGCAAGACGTCCACGGGCTCGGCTCTCCTCTTGTTCGCATCGCGTGTTCGGGACTGTCGTTTCGCCCGGCCAGACCGTGTCCCCGACTCCTTGGGACTCGCGCTGGTCATTGCGCTGGCCATTGCGGTGGTCATTGCCGTGGGCCAGCACTATTTCACGATTTCACACCGCAGCGGTGGGTCGGTTTGGGACCTGCATTGATGGGGGCAACAAGAGCGCGGCGACTGATTAGTAATGAACATACACAGCCTTCCCGCCCCGCCTGGAGGACCGCGAGGTTACCCCAACCGTTTTGGCCTCGTCACGCGTTTTCGACGCTCAGGCGAAGCCCTTATGGATTATCGGGCTACTTTAGCCCCACCTTTAGGCCGGGCGCTATCCCTTCCCGCCGGCTTCTTGTAGCCTCCGCCCCCATGGGATGGTGCCGCTTCCGCAAAAATCCGCCAACCGCCGTGGAGGCGAGACGAAGCCTGGGGGCGTGGCTGCTCGCTCTGGTGCTGACTGCATGGGTGTGGCCTGCCGCTGGGGCCGGGGCCTCCGAGACCGATCCCGGAGACCGGGCGGCGCCGGTCGCCCAGGGTGGGGCGTCCGAGGAGCCGCCGCCGGTGAGCCTGGAGCCGGTTCCTGCCGCCGCCAACAACACCACCGCCAACAACACCACCGCCACCACCGCCATCACCGACTACGACTATGACGACTACGCGGATTTCGACGATTTTGATCTGGACTTCGAACTCAAGGACTCCGAAATTGCTGACCCCCTGGAGCCTATCAACCGGGCGACCCTGTTTTTCAATCGCCAATTGGATCGCTTCATCCTCGATCCGCTCACCATCGGTTACCGCTATGTGGTCCCCGAGCCCGGCCGGCGGTCGGTGAATCGTTTCTTCACCAACGTCAACTCAACCCAGAGCCTGATTAATGATATATTCCAACTCGAGTGGGGTGACGCCGGACGCACTTTCGCCCGGTTGCTCATCAACTCGACCGCTGGGATCGGAGGATTACTTGATCCGGCCACGGCTTGGGGGTTGCCTGGCCATGTTTCCGATTTCGGTCAGACACTGACCCTCGCTGGAGTTTCAACGGGTCCGTATCTGGTCCTGCCGCTCTTCGGACCCTCGGATGCACGCGACGCAGTGGGTCTTGGGGTTGATTCCCTCTTCCATCCGACATTCTTTTTTCTTCCGGGCATGGACGCTCTCTTCTTCAATACGAGTTCGGGATTTTCGGAGCGCGAAAGCCACTACGAGGAGTTAAAGGCGCTGGAAGAAAGCTCCATTGATTACTACTCGGCGCTTCGCAGCGGGTTCATCCAAAACCGCGATGCGCAGATCTGGGCGAGGCGCGAAAATCGCAGGCCCCCGGATTCCAGTGGGGCAGCCAAATAGCGCCGGACTCCCGTGCGGAGAGCCCGTTCCCGTCCAGCGCGCTTGTGAAGGGCGCTTGTGAAGCGCACTTGTGAAGCGCACTTGTGAACGGAGCTCAGCTACCGCCCTTGTTGCGTAGGTCCAGAATTTTCTGATCCACGGCGGCCGCAAGCTCGGGAAAACCCTTGTCCTTGAGAGTGCTGGAAAAATCTGAGCGGCGCAGGGCGAGTTCGCTCACTGTGCCCTTGAGGTAGATATCAATGATTCGCCATCCGTCGTCGGTCTCGCGCAGTCGGTAGTTCAAGACCACGTCCTCGCCATTGGGCACGCGCAATTCCGTGAGGACGACCCGGGTTTCGCGCTTGGCGGGCTCCTCGCCCAGGGTGTGGAAGGATTCGCCGTCGTAGGCGTTAAAATTGCCTGCGTAGTTGGCGGCGAGGAAGCCGGTGAACTTGTCGAGCCAAACCGCTTGGTCCTCGGGGCTGAGTTTCTTCCAATGGCGTCCTACGGATTTGGAACCCATGAATGCGAGATCGAAATTTTCTTCGACCACCGGCCGGAGGTAGTCAAAGCGTCCCTGGAAGCCGAGCTGATCGGCATTCTGCATCGATTCGAGGAGGCCGAAGTGGAGGCGCTCCACGACCTCGCTGGGCGCGGCGCCGGGAACTTTTGCCGACGCATCGGCCACCGGGGTTGCGGCCCCGGAGCCCTCTGTAGTCGGTGTAGTTGCCAGTGTAGTTGCCAGTGCCGGTGCCAGT
>DUCT01000094.1:26304-28120 GCA_012959665.1 Myxococcales bacterium
CTTCGTCGTGCGCAGAGCATGGCGGCGTCCTTTTCTGGGTGATTCAGGCGTCCGACTTCCAACGCCCCGTGCCCGGACCGGTGGGGGGAGAAATACTAGCGAAGAAGGGCGGGGTCGCTTTGGACGAGATGAACGGCCCAAATGGAGCGCATCATGCCTACCCGTTCACTCTCCGAGAACGAATTTGGACACGGCGGCGTTGAAGCCTTCGGGGTTGTCTGTCATCACCGAATGCCCCGCCTGGGCCACCACCGCGAGTTCACCCCGGGCGAGAACCTCGTCCGCCATGCGATCGGCCACTTCGGCGCTCAGGATGTCCGAGGCCGCCCCGCGCACCACCAGGGTGGGGCAGGAGATTTTCTTGAGGGCTTCCCACATGGACTCTTTCGCATGGGCCTGTCGTTTTTCGATCTCGTCGCTGTCGACGCCCTGGCTCCCCCCGCCGACGGCCTGGCGAAAAGCGGTGTCCATTTTCAGAATCCAGCGCCCGTCGTCCTCGCGTTGGTGACAGCCGTGGAGCGCCATGCGCCGAATCGATGCGGAGGTGGCCGAGGGGTAAAGGTGGACGAGCATCTGCTCGTACTCGGCCACGGAGCCGAAGCTCGGGTCATGGTTCTGGGCGGCCTCCATGGAGATACGAAGGGTTCCGCGATGATCCAATTCCGGGGCTGAGTCAACGATCACCAGGCCAGCGATTTTTTCGAGATTTCGACCCGCATAAAGCATGGCAATCCGTCCGCCAAGGGAATGGCCGATCACCACCAGCCTTTCGATGCCCAGAGCCTCGACGATGGCCTCGATATCGTCGACATGGTTTTCGTAGTCGTAAGCGCCCTCGGCGTGCCAGTCCGAGTCGCCATGGCCGCGCAGGTCCAGGGCCAGGACCCGGTAGTGGGGCGCAACGTGGGGAATGAAATCGTCCCATATGTGCGCCTCGTTGCTGTAACCGTGGAGAAGCAGCATGGGGACGCCCTCTTGGCTCCACTCCACGAGATTGAGGGAAAGCCCATCGGCACCCTGGATCTTTCGTTCGCTGCACTCCATGGGGAGGATCCTACCCGAAGAAAGCCCGGTCGGGCGACGTCTTCGCCGGGATGCGGCCCGGCGAAGGCGGGCGGCGCGGTTCCGCCGAGCGCGGACGGCGGCCCCGGGATCGGGAATGAGTTGGGGGCCTGCGCTATAGTGGTTGGCACCGATTCCCCGCCTTCCGGGAAGATAAGTGGGTCGCCTGTCCGGTTGCGCGCCTACTTTTGGGGGTGCCTTCGCTGGGGATGTCTTCGCCAAACCGTTCCCCTGGGAACCGTGGCGACACCCGACCCGACTCGGCGAAGCCCCAGGGGTCTTGAATTCAGCAAGGAACCGACAGGAGAAGAACGATGCCGGTGATCGAAACCACAGCCCAACTCGTCGAGAATACCTACGCAAAGATGAAGGAGCGCCTGGAGTCGGTGCGCGCCCGACTCGGTCGCCCGTTGACCTACGCGGAGAAAGTTCTTTTCGGGCACCTCGACGACCCGGCGGGGCAATTGCTCGATCCCGGCGAAGCCTATCTGCTGCTGCGACCCGATCGGATTGCCATGCAGGACGCAACGGCTCAAATGGCTCTGCTTCAGTTTATGCAGGCGGGCAAGAGCGAGACCGCCGTTCCCACCACGGTCCATTGTGATCATCTCATCGAGGCCTACAAGGGTTCCAAATCCGACCTGGGTAGCGCTCAAACCACAAATTCCGAGGTTTATGATTTCCTGCGCATGTGCTCCGCCCGCTACGGGATTGGCTTCTGGGGTCCGGGGGCAGGAATCATCCACCAGGTGGT
>DUCT01000095.1:0-27305 GCA_012959665.1 Myxococcales bacterium
CGCTAGGCAGTATGAAGCTTCCCTCGAGCCGCTCCGTGATCTGATCGAAACTCGGCCCGAGGATGCTGAAGTTTTTTACCTATACGGTGTGGCTCTGAGCAATAGGGGACTCTTGACCCAGGCGATTTGGCCCCTTGTCCGGGCGATGGAAGACCCCGAATGGTACCCGGTCGCGTCGTTGCATCTTGCGGATGTGGCGATCTCAGCCACCGATTGGGTTATTGGGCTGGATATTCTCGATCGTTTTATTGAGGCCGAGCCGGAGAACTCAAAGGCACTTCTCCTGCGTGCGTATGCGCGGGCTCAGAGTCGGCAAAACTACGAAGGGAGCCTTGAGGATGCCGATACGGTTTTGGCCCAGGATCCAATAAACAGCCAGGCGCTAGTGCTTCGGGGGGTCGCGCTGCTTGGCCTGGACCGGATCGAGGAGGCGGCGGAGGTGATCGAAGCGGCCGGTGAGCACTTCGACACCGAGGGACTTGGGTTGGTGGATGCGCCGCGCTTTTGTGCTGTGCGAGCTGTTTTTGCGAAGGAGAAGAGCGAACTGGACGCGGCTGAGGAGATCTTCGAGGAATGTCTTGAGAAATATCCGACCCATTACGAGGTTGTTGGGGAGTCGATGAAGTTCTTCGATTCGATTGATCGGCCCGAGCGCGCATCGGAAATCATTCGCGCTGCCTACGAAAAGGCGCCGTCCTTCCGTTCCTATCGTAGTTCGCTGGTTTACCGTCTTTACACCGAGGGCAAGACCGACGAGGCCGAAGGGATCTTGCTGGAAGCAACCCTCGATTCCCAGCCCGAGGCAGCAGCGAGCGCGTTTGGCGACCTGGCCGGGCACTATTTTCAGTTGGGAAAGTTCCAGGAATCGGTGGCTGCCTTTGAGCAGGCCCTTGCCCTTTTGGTCGATCCGCGTCCGGAGTTTCTCTTCACGTATGCCGATTCGCTGATCGTGGCCGAGCAATACGAAAAGGCGCTGGAACTGGCCGAGAAAATGACGGTCAAGCCCCACCAAGAATTGATCCGAGGCCGCATCTCGTTGGCTCAGGGACGTCCGGCCCAGGCGCTGGAACACTTTGAGCGGGGCCTACTGCTGTGGCCCGAAAATGCAATTGCCCGCTATCTGGCGGCGATCGCGGCCGAAAAAATCGGTGATTTTGATCGCGCCATCGAAGAACTTCGATACTCGATTCGCGCGGATGCAACGGCCACGGATGCCCGGATGCGCCTGGCCCGTCTCTACGCTGCTTCAGGCCAGCCCAGTCTGGGGTTGGCCGTGATTCGCCACGAGGCCGAAAGCGATCCGAATCGTGGCTTGACCGAGACTCTCTTGGAAATCAAACTCCTGGGGCGTTCTGGGCTCGCCGATAAATTATCGCCGCATATTATGGGGGTGCTGAGCCGCCCCCAGGCGTGGGCGCGCGCGGTTGCCGCGATGGCGGAGGGTGTACGCCAGGCGGAGGGCTCGGAGGCGGCTGCCGACGTTGTGCTGGAGGCTGTCAATATCGATCTGACAAGTCCCCTGTACGTGGCGGCCCTTTCCAGCTTGGTGGCGGACTTAGTTCCTCTCGGCCGTGGTCCCGAGGCCCTTTCGCGAACGGAGTCCGCGCTCAGCCTGCACCCTGAAGCCAGTGAACTTCATGCGGTGCGAGGGCAGGCGCTTTCGCTGACCGGCGCGGACGCAAACGAAATTCGGGCGGCCTGGACACGCGCGTTGGAACTCGACCCGGGCAGCGCCATGGCATTGAGGGGCCTCGCGGGGCTGGATGCGGCGGAAGGGAAAGCCGATTCTGCGCTTGCCTTGTACCGGCGCGCGGCCCTCGCCGAACCCTGGGAAAGCGAGGCTCTGGCCCGAGCCGCGGATGTGCTGATTTCCGAAGGGCGCTTCGGCGAGGCCAAGCTGGAACTGGAAAGGCTACTTGAACGCGATCCCTACGATGGCGGAGCGGCCCTGCGACTGGCGGAACTGCTCCTCGAGGAAGAGGGGGGGGCGGAGCAACTGCGGACTCGCGTTCTGTTCCACAAAGCAAAGCGGTTCGGGGGCGGGCCCGAGGCGGGTCGACTCCTCTCGACTCCGACCGAACCCAAGACCGAACCCGATGCAGTGCAAGCGCTTTGATTACAGTTTATTTGACGCTCGATCGCATGCCCGGAGAGATCGCGAGGATTCGCACAATGAAGTCCTCGGGCAAGTCCGACTGATCGAGCCAAGCTTTGCCAGCCTCTTCGTCGCGGATCACCCACTCGCGCGCGACAACGCCGAGAGTGCCCTGCCGAAGCTCGGGGTCGGTGATTTGGCTCGCGACCCGAATTGCTTCGAGGGGATCCTCTTTACCCAGGCTCTTGGCGTGGACCGATAGCGCTCCATCCACCCACGGTTCTAACTCGACAGTATTAATCCAGAGACGGGCGGCCGCCCGACTGTGCCTCAGCCAACGACGATAGGTCTCTAAAACGCCATCGGTGCGATTCGGAGTGTCGGGTAGGGTCGACAGCCACCGCATAGCGGCTTCCGGATCGTGGTCGGTCCAGGGCATTCCTACCCGGCGAGGCATTCCCTTTGAGTAGGGGCCGTTCAGGTGACGCTCGGCGAATGCGGCGGCCGCCAAAGGATCGACAGCGGCTGCAGCACCCGCTGCTCGGCGAAAGGCATTGAGCTTGAACGCCCTTTCATCGTCGGGGAGGCTCTCGGCCCAGGCAATCGTAGCCTCCGGCCCATCGCGGAGCACCTTGAGGCGGGCCACGACGCTGAGGCCCCACTGGCGATCCTCTCCATGACCAAGGCTTTCGACGTAGCTCAGCGCACCCTCGTGAACGGACTCTTCCCAGCCGCGGAGGATGCTCTCCACCCAGCGCCGGCGAACGGCGGGGTTCGGTGCGCTTTGGGTGGCCAGGATCGCGGACAGGGGATCGCTTCGTCCCCATTCTCGCATGATGCCCTGATGCACGGGAATCGATCTCCGTGTATTCCAGTGGTAGCTTGTCCACGCGATGGCCGAACGTGGATCAAAGCTTGCCCACCATTCGCCGAAGAGCACCAGTTCAGTGGCGTCGAGGTCGAGAAAGACGGTGTCATAGGCTTCTTTCAGATCCTCCAATGACTCCGGCTCCAACTGGCCCAGGAGCGTCGCTAGGGCCGCGGTGCGCTCGAGGAGGTCCGGTATGAGAAGAACCTCCCGGACCTCACCCGCCAGACCGGGCATGACAAAGTCGTCGGGCACGGTCGGGAGGCTTCGGGAGGGGGGCAGTCGGAGTTCCTTGGGCCGCTCCTGGGCGAGTCCCGCCCAATATCCGGCTCCAAGACCGGCTCCCAGGGTCAAAAATAGAACAAGCGCGGTTGTCAATCTGTTCATGGACTCCATCCTAAGCCGCCGCGCTTTGGTTGGAAAGGCTTGGGGAAGCGCTTGGGCACTTGGGAAGGGGCTTGGGAAAGCGCTTGGGAAAAGGCTTGGAAAGGCTGGAACAGATTGGAAAAGGTGGGGAAGGGTCGCTGGGGCGGTTCCGGGATGGGCCGCGACAGTCGGGAATCTGACACTCGGAGCCCGAATCTCCACTCGTCCCCCCGGTCACGCGATGTCCAGCCGACTGTTGGGACTTGCTTACGGAGAACAATCAGCCGGGGGCCCACTCCACTTTCCCCGAGGGCGTAGAGCTGCCGATGCAGAACGCCCAACCGGCGCAAAGTGCTGCCTCCGCTAAAATTGCTCCAAGCACTTGTAAACAAAGGTTTTTGCCTGTTTTCTCAGTGGCCGTGTCAGCTTCGGACGGTGGATTATGCACCACTTGTTCATGGATGTCGTAGGAAACCAACGAGGTGCAAAGTGGCGTAACTCGTCGATTTTCCTTCCATTTCATCGACTTCTGACCAAGGGATCCATCTTGGCATTCAGTTTGCTTATAAATAGAGAGAACGACAATTTTTTTCGGAAAACAACCACCGAAGTTAAGGAGCAGCAGATGATACGTCGAACCTTGAATCTCGGAGCTGGGCTTTTGTTGGGCTTGGCTCTTGTGGCCGCCAATACGGCAGCGGCCCGTACCCTATCCATGAGCGGTCAGTGGTTCCAGAACCGCGGTCCGTTGGTGGATATCCCGAATAATGGTGGCCCGACCGCTTGTGGCGCTTTTGCGGGAACCCCTGGCGTCCTTCAGGATGGCTGCGTCAATAACTTTAGGCCGGCGAATGGTGGGATTCCAGCCGCGGCCCAAACGATTAGCGTAACCGGTGGAAGCCCGGCGAACTTTTCGATTGTCGACAACGCTGCCTTCAGTCAGGTCGGTGGCCCGGCCAACCGAGCCACTGTGCCCGTCGTCGGTATTCCGACGGTGATCCAGTTGGCCTCGCAGTTCAGCCTCGCGGGTCCGGCTCTCACTACGGCCCTGGGCGGCGGCGGAGCGGCTGCTTTCCAGGCGAACGCTTGGAGCAACGATCCGCGACAGATCGCTGACGGACGCTTGGTCAAGAACTTCACCTGGTGTCCGCCGGGCGGAGCTTGCACGGGCGGCATTGGGACCAGCCTGGGTGCATACCAAGCGGTTATTAAGTACACGGAGGGACCCAACGCGTTTGGCGGCACCATGGCCATGATGCTTTCGAATACGGCGGTGGTTTCGATTCGGGTGGCTACGCCCGCGCCGAGTGGTCCGCGTGTGCTTCATCAGCTTGTGGGCGCCCTGGGTAATCCTCCCTCGCCCCAGATGGGTGGCGGCGGTTATGCGAACGCGCGAACCATCCAGTTGAACGATGGGCCTTTGCACCTGAACTATACGGTTCCTCTTCCCTGCACCAGTATGTTCGGCCAGCCGATTGCGCCGGTGGGTTGTGGCATAATCGGGGCCCAGGGGCCTCAGATTGCGACGCTCCCCGGATCGCAGAACAAGGACTGGGGCATGCCCTGGATCACGGGTACCGTTTATCTCAAGAACCTGGGATCAACGGGTCCAGACTCCACGACGACCTTTTCGGTCATGGGGTCGGATAGCCGGACTGGCGCGGGTGTCGGCACGATCACCATGGTGGCCGGTGCAACGTCTCAGCGGATTCCGAGCACAAACCACTTCTCAGCCCTTGAGGTGGTGACCATGACCTTCGCTCCGACCGCAACCCCGGCACTCTCGGCCCCCGCCATTCTGGCGTTGGTGTCCCTGATGGTGCTGGCCGGCGGCTACATGGTGCGACGACGCTTCGTGCCGACCCACTAGACCGAGCCAATAGGCACTGCGCTCTAGCGCTGAACACGAGTACAGAGATGCCGGGTGGCCCACGAGGTCGCCCGGCATTTTCTCATTCAGGGGCTGGCGGGGGCCGGTTTCAGGGGGTGGGCCTCGACCGGGACGAGGCTTGTCCAGGATGTGGGAGGACTGAGGAGCTGCGCTGATGTGGGGATGCTGCATTGGAAAGGGTTAGTCCTATCCGGGTGAGGAGCTGGGACGAGGTGAAAGGCTTGGCGATGAAATCTCCGATGATCCCTATTTCCTTCTGATTCGAGTCGGCGAAGCCGCTCATGAAGAGAATGGGCGTCATGTCACCTCCTTCCCGGATTCGGTTGGCGAAATCAATTCCCGAGATTGTGGGCATGATGATATCTGTCAGGATCAGATCGAAATTCGTCTCTGATTTATTCAGCACGCGAACCGCATCGAGGCCACTGTGCGCCACGGATACAGAAAATCCCGCATCCTTGAGAACTCGACTCAAGGTCTTTCGAACGTGGTCGTTGTCGTCAACCAAAAGAATACGCTCACCTTCCCCCCTCGAATAGGCTGGGTTCCTTCGGGTTGTAAGCTCCTTCAGAGAGACTGGCTCTTCGGGCACGATGATCGTGAAGGTCGTGCCCGAATTCCGTTCGGATGCAACCTGGATTTCCCCGTCGATGGCGTTAATCGCTTCTCGAGTCGATGCCAGTCCCAACCCTGTACCCGCTCGCTTGGTTGTAAAAAAGGGTTCGAATAGATGCGAGAGCACGTGGGGAGACATTCCAGACCCGGTGTCCGAGAAGGTCAAGAGCAGAAAACTGTCACGTTCGGTGAGGTCGGTGCTTGCCACCCTGGGATCCGAAGCGGAACACCGCTCCAGGGAGAGATTGATCGTGCCCCCCTCGGGCATCGCGTCCCGTGCGTTGACCGTGAGATTCAGCAAGATCTGCTCGATATTGGACGGGTCCGCCAGCACGTAGCCGGGTGAGTTGAGCGATTGGAGATGAACGTCAATGTTCTCTCCAACCATTCGGTCAGCCATGCGACAGAACTCTTGGGTTGCCTGGTTGATGTCTACGGGGCTGACTAGGACAACCTGCTTCCGACTGAGGACAAGCATTTGGCGGGTCAGAAGTGCTGCGTGGTCTGCCGCCCGAGAAATGTCGTGGAGCAGCTCGGTTGCATCGTCGTCCTTGTATTTGTGGTCGATGAGCAATTGAGAGCAGCCCATTATCGTGGTGAGTAGATTGTTGAAGTCGTGGGCGATTGAGCCCGCCAATCGACCGACGGTCTCCATGCGTTGAGCGATTCGCATCTTCTGCTCGGCTGTCGATCGCTCAATGCTTGAGCCGACGATTGATCGCATTGTTTGGATATCCTTGGCGAGTTCGTTTCCGACCTCGGTACATCGATCGAGCATTACGATCAACGCGCCCTGGGTATGACTTCGCCCGGGAATTGAGATGATGAGGATAGTCTGGATATTGGCGGGAAAGCCTCGGAGGGCCTCGGGATTTTCCTCTCTTGTTGAGTAAATGTAAGGGCTGGTGGATTGGGCGAAATCGTAATCCTTGAATCGACTCCAGGCGTGCTCCCCGTTCCAGTCGTCTCTCCCGACCCGCGCGGTCAGGTGTGCGTGGGACCCGGATGGAGTCTCATAAAGCCCGACAGCCACCGCTCTGAACATTTCCTGGATATTTTCCAATGTCCGCGGGCGCCAGGTGTCTAGTTCGCCGTGGATGACACCCTCGGCGATATCCGAGAGCTTGCGAGCGAATCGCGCTCTTTCCTTCGTTTGGTGGTGAAGTTTTTGGAGCCTGCTGGCGTAGCTTTCCTGCTTCTTCCTGGCGGCCTCCAGCCCATTCGTGGCTGCCGTCAGTTCCAAGACTGCTCGGCGCATGACGAAGGTCACGATACCCAGATTGAGCAGGGTGGAGGGCAGCATGCCGTCGGGCGAGATAGGGACGAGCGGGGTGGGGGTCAGGCCCAACTGATCGACCTTGACCAGGACAAAGACAGCCACGCCGCTGAGAACGCCGAAGGAAAGAGCAGCTCGCCCTCCGAGATTCAATGCGGCCATGACGATCACCGTGGCGAAGACAACGGATGTTTGATGCTTGATCCCTCCGAAGAAGAGAACGCCGAAGCAGATCGCCGAGAAGAGGAGCAGGCAAAGTCCCCAGCCTGCCAGTCGAACGGATCCCCGTGATTCGAGTGTTAGGAGTCCCCAGAAGGCAATTGCCATGGGCAGATAGAAGCCCACCGAGGACCCAAGAGTTCCGTTGAGGAGGAACGGGGTTCCGGCCATAAGCGCGAGTGAGCCGAATAGCCCGAGGTGAATACTCGACCGCAGCAGGCTGGTGTGATTCGCTGAGGGTGTTTGCTCGTTGTTTTCCCGCAGAAATTCCGAGTCTTCTTCGAGACTTCCTTCGTCGGCTTCTCGAAAGGTATAGCTCCGAGGAGTTCGCATCTTGGCCCTACGCATGGCGGTTACTTTCGAAGAGGAGAGGAATTTCCAGCGGATTCGATGTCCCGGCCCGGTGCGCTCTGGCTGAGCTGAAGTCCTTAGTGCATAACTATGCATTCGGTGTGCCAAGAGCCGTGGCACAATTTCAGGTGCCTCTGGCCCCTGTAGCCGAGGGAGCGACGCTCCCAGGCCGGATCTGTGGCGGATATGAACCGCAGGCCGTGTTTGATAAGAGCCACTCTCGGGGCTCTAAGGACTCGCCGAGTATGAAAATCTGAAGGAATTTAAAATTTAGCGAGGCGATTGCCGAGGCCTTAGGCACTGGGAGGGGTGGATCTAGGGCAGGTGGTCAGAAATTCCGGACGCCTGGAAAGGAAGACCTAAGCGCGGACGTGCCTTCGCTCGGGATCGTCCTGCGGTGTAGAGACAGCAGTGGTTCGGTGTCGCATCTCTCCGGATCGCACTTCTACTCGGCTCCCTCACTGACGGCGTCGGTCTTGAGAATTGCTTGGCCCAGGCCACCGAATCGAGGGATTTCGCCCGAACATGCCATTCCCCCCACGTCCTCGGATTCCTGAAAGACCGGGCCCCCCAGGCGGGCAGACCCTCTTCCCGAAAAAGTAATTGTCTCAAAAATCACATGGTCAGGCGTGGTTTGATGTGGCTGTGATTGGTATCGGACGTCCATCGCTATTGGATGAACTTCGAGGCATGTCGAGTACCATTGGCCGAAGAGTACGAGCGCACTTTTTTATGTAAGGATCCTCAAACGAATGCGATGCTCAGGCAATTTGAATGGCCGGGGGCCGAAGGGGTGAGCGAGGTCAGCCCTTCTTGTTGCTTTGGCTACTGCGGGGCCTGCGCTAGAGATCATGCCCTGCCCGAGGGTAGGGCGCGCGATCATGCGGAGGGCCTTATGCGCGAATTTGAGGCGATTCAACGATTGGACTATCTCTCGCCCCTCCAGAATGCCGACCCGCGTCTTGGTTTCGATCATCTTTTTCCGGGCGAACGGGGGCATATGTTTGGAGTGCTCGCGTGCCAGGACAATGAGGGCCGGGAGGTCATCCTGCGTGCATTTTCGTCGCTGCACGAGGGTGTCCGGGAGGTAGACGGTTGGGTGCCTCCAATCCTCAGTCCGGAGACCTACCGGGAGATTCTTCTGCCGGGCCAGGTTCGAATCAAGGAGTTGAGCGCGTTAATGCGGAACCTCGATTCCTCTTCGCTGGAGTATTCGAAATTATTTGGTAAGCGCAGGAAATTGTCCCAGGACTTGATGGAAGAGATTCAGTCCCTCTACTGGTTCCACAATTTCCGAGGCGAAAAACGTTCCCTCAAGGAGGCCTATCTGTTTCCCGACAGCATCCCCGGTGGCGTTGGTGAATGTTGCGCGCCGAAGTTGTTGAACCATGCAGCTCGGAGTGGGCTTAGGCCCATGAGCATCGCCGAGTTCTATTGGGGAGCGCCAAGCTCCTCGGGCAAGCTGAGGGCGGGTGAATTCTATCCTTGCTGCGAGACTCGCTGTCGACCGATCCTGGGGTTTATGCTCTGTGGAGCCGACGTTGTCTGCTGATCCCCTTCTCGACATCGTCCACGAGGACACTGATTTCGTCGTGGTGAACAAGCAGAGCGGCATGTTGTCAGTGCCCGGACGCGGGCCCGAGAAGCTGGATTGCGTGAGCAACCGAGTAAGGACTCTCTATCCCGGCTGTCCGGAACAACCGGCCGTGCACCGGCTGGATATGGATACCTCGGGCTTGATGGTTGTTGCGCGGACCACCGCCGCCCACCGCCATATTTCGATTCAATTCCATCGTCGCCAGACCGAGAAACGTTATGTCGCTCTGTTGCAGGGAGAACTGGATGGAGAGGGCGGGACTCTTGAACTCCCCTTTCGTCTCGATATCGACAATCGGCCCATGCAGATCTACGACCCCATCCACGGAAAAGTCGGAATTACCCGATGGGAAAAGGTCGGCGTTGAGAACGGTCTTACCCGCGTGCTCTTCGAGCCCCTGACCGGACGTACCCATCAGCTCCGAATTCACTCGGCGCATGCGCGGGGTTTGGGAATTCCAATCGTTGGCGACCCGCTCTACGGCCATGGAACGGGGCCGGGTCAGTTGAAGCTTCACGCCCGTGATCTTGCTTTCTTCCATCCATCGACTGAAGCGAAGCTGGCTTTTCACTCGCCGGTTCCGTTCTAGCGCAACACCTTCGATGGACTCAACAGGAACAGAGGAGGGTGCTCTGTGTCGCGACAGGGTCAGGCCGGTGCGCCGCGGTAGTAGAGCCAGAGGAAGAGCGACCCCGTGCTGCGGTAGGGCGTCCAGTGGGAGACCAGATCTTTTGCCTGCCCGGGGGTGGGACGTTCGTCGAGGCCCTTGAGTCGGCCCAAGGCCTCGCGCAGAGCGAGGTCGCCCGAGGGAAAGATGTCGGCTCGCCCCAATGAGAACATCAAGTAGATTTCGGCGCTCCAGCGACCGAAGCCGTGCAGGGCGGTGATCGCTTCGATGGCCGATTCATCGTCCAATGTAGCCAACTCATCGAGATCGAATGTTCCGTCCACCAGGGCCGTGGCCAGGCCCTTGGCGTATTCGACTTTTCGCCCAGACATTCCGGCGCCCCGGAGCGCTTCATCGGTGAGCTCAAGCAGGGCCGCGGGCGAGGCAATGGGCAGCAATTGGTCAACGCGTCCACGGATCGTGTTGGCCGCTTCGGTTGAAATTTGCTGTCCCACGATGGTGGAGAGCAGGGTGTCGAAGCCGGGGGGGCGTGTCCGCGGCTCAGGCAGGCCCACGAGTGGGATAGCCCGAGCGACATCCTCGTCGACCTCCGCCAGTTTCTTCATGGCTCGCTTGATGGTCGACGGATTCATGGGCTTCCTGGGCTCGATGATTTAGTACCTAGTGAACTGATTCAGGGCGCGTGGACTCCTCGCGATGCTCGGCGTAGGGGTCGATCTCAAGGTAAACGCTCAGGCGGCGGGTCAGGTAGTAAAAGGGGGCCGTGTCCACCAGAGCGATTACGAATTTAAAGAGATATCCGGTGATAATCAGAAGGACTAGCTGGCCGAAAACCGGCGAATCGGCGTCGAGGACACCGGTGAGACCCCCGACCCACCACGTGATCAGAATGACCGCGACGCTATCCACGATCTGACTGATCAGGGTTGATCCGTTGTTGCGCAACCAGAGGTGTTTTCCATCGGTGAGTCGCTTCCAGAAATGAAAGAGCCAAACGTCGGTGAACTGTGCAGCCATGTACGCGATCATCGAGGCCAGGGTCGCCCCAAAGGCAAAGGTGCGTACTTCGAAGAATACGGGTGCGCGATGGGCTGCGTCCAGGGCGAGGCTCCCTGTACCGGGGTCGATGGTTTCGAAACCCGGCAAGACGCCTCCGATCCAGAGGATGAAGAGCACCCATCCATTGAGCAGCAAACCCATCCAGACGACAGCGTTGGCCCGGGCCTGGCCATAGAGTTCGCTGATTAGATCGGTGCAGAGAAAGGTGACTGGATATGGGAGCACCCCGATGGCAACAGCGAATGTCAATGTCCCCCAGGTGGCGGTTTCGAGTTCGCCCAGCTTGATGAAACGCAGAATCCCAAGGATGTTCAGCATTGCGAGGGTTCCCAGGAAAAGGCCCGCAAGTACGAGAAAAACACGCTCTCGCCGTGCGTGCAGTGGGGAAGCTTCGATGGGATGTAGGTCCATGCGCGGTTTATAGCTTCTTTGGACGCCGATCAGAAGGCAGCGCGCTCCGGGAAGGTTCAAGGGCTGGACAAAAAAGGGTCGGTTCAGGTGGCGGGAGCCTCAGTTCCGTTTTTGGGCGAGGGAGTGCAGCGCCCCATCCATACGGTCGAGGGCTTCGACGAGAATCTTCTCACTGGTGGCAAAGCACAGCCGAATATGGCCCGCGGCCCCTGGTCCGAAAAATCGGTCATTGCCGGGAATGACTGCGACCCGGGCATTCTTGTCCAGATATTCGGTGATTGCGTCGGACCCGAGGCCGGTTTCCCGGATGTCGGGGAACAGGAGGTAGGTGGCCTCGGGCGCCTCGCAGTTCACCCCGGGCATTGCGTTCAGCCGCTGGACGGCGAGGTCCCTCAGTCCGCCGAGGTGGGCCACGAAGTCATCCACCCAGTAGCGGCAATGCTCGAGGGCTGTTGTGGCGGCTACTTGGGAAAGGGTCGAGGCCCCCCCGGCGGTGGACATGACGTGGGAAGCTTTGAGAATTTCTGAATAAGACTCCGAGCAGGGCGCGAGAATTGTGCCGATGCGAAGTCCGGCGAGACCAAATGATTTGGAGAATCCGTGGACCGTAATCACCCGATCGCGAAGCGGACGAGGCAGGTGATGAAAGCTCGAGAATTGCCCCGGCGGAAAAATGATATCCGACCAGACTTCGTCGTTGAGAATCCACAAATCGTGCTTTTGGGCGAATCGTGCAATGGCCTCGAGTTCGTCTTGCTTGATTAGGCGCCCCAATGGGTTGTGGGGGTTGCAGACGCCGATCATTCGGGTTCGATCCGTCACTAGGCGTTCCAGTTCATCCAAACGAAAATTGCCAGTTTCGTGGTCGTAGGGGCAGCGCTTGATTCCGCCTCCAGCGGCGGTTGCCGCCTGCTCGAAGAGGTAGTCCACCGGGTCGAAGATGATCATTTCGTCGCCTTGTTTCATGAATGCCCGGGCGACCGTAAACATGCAGCTGGCGGCGCTATCGAGAGGCAAGATTCGTTCAGCATCTACGCCGCCGTAATTTCGCGATGAAAGTTCTCGAGCCATGGCGGTTCGGAGCGATAGCAGACCCCGATTGGGCCCGTAAGAGAAGACGCCGCCCTGGGCATAGCGAGTGATCGCATCTCGGATTTCCTGGGCGACCGCGAAATCGGGATCGGCCGCTGTGAGAGGAATTACTCCGTGATCTGTTTCGGCCCAGCGATAGTTGTACGCGCGCTCGGATAGAAGTTCGAGGGGAACTGATTCGTCGTCAAAGAGTGCGTTTTCCATGAGGGCTACGCCGTTGTTGCCAGGGGGATTCTTTGATCCACTGTGGGCGGCGCCAGGAATTCATCTTGCAGCGTATTGCCGAGTTTCAAGAGGGGCCTGATCGCGGCTTTTCGGGCCTCGGAATAACTCGTCAAGGCATGTCGCGATGTGGATGAATGGCTATTGGCCAGTGTTTCGGCCAAGAGAACCGCATCTTCGATGGCTGTATTGACTCCCTGGCTCGTGAAGGAATGCATGGCGTGGGCCGCATCGCCCAGGAGAGCGACGTTCTCTCGGAAGTATGCATTCAGCGGTTCGAGGGCGCCCGTATGGCATATTCGGGTTCGCCGAAAATCCGTGGCCTGAATCAATTGCAGGACGGGACCCGGCCAGCCTTGGGTGAGCAGTCGCGTGAAACTTTCCAGGCGGCCGGGGTCTGCCTCGGGGGTGGAATATTTCTCGGCGTCGAACTGGAGATACCAGATGAGTTTTCGGCGACTCGCGGGTACAAGCCCCAGTGCGAGTCCACCCTCTTCATGTCGAAATTTCATGAAACGCTTGCGCGTGCGGGCGACAAGCAGGTCGCTCTCAATCTCCGAGACGAGTTCGATCACTCGAGATCCCGAGAGCTTGGCAGTAGGAAAGATTTCGCCCCGAACTCTCGAGTTGGCCCCATCGCAGCCAAGGAAAAGGTCTGCCTCGACTTGCTCGCCGTTCTCGAATATTGCCCGGCGTACCCGGCCGTTGGGGTTGGATTCAAAGTGCGAGAAGGCCTGGCCGTGTCGGATCCAACTTTCGGGTAAACCCCGGGACAGAGCCTCAAGAAAAGCACTCCGGGTGATCCCGTGGGCCCACTCCAACTTCTCGTCAAGCAGGGTGTTGCCTCGGTGGTCCCGGATGGTGCAGTCCGTCAGTGGATAGGAGAGCTTTTCAACCGCGGAGCGTCGTCCCACGCTGGACAGAGCTTCAAATCCGTTGGCGAGCAGGATAAAGCCCATACCCGGATGGTGCTGGGGGCCCCCCCGCTCGTGGATGGAGACTTGGCCGCCGAGTTGGCGGTACCGTTGGGCGAATGCAGTACCCGCGATTCCGCCTCCGATGATCGCGACCTTCCCGGGGTGCACTGGACTGCCTTCCTTTCTGGTTCGTTCGCCGGGTGGAAGGACCACTGCTCGCGGCCGCGAAGAGTCCCAAGCTCCGGGTGGGTAATTCGCGCGGCTAGTGGCGTTTCTGAAAGCGCTTGTAGAGTTCTCGGTGGCGAATAGACCCACCTTCCCGCTGGATCGAAATCCCTGACTTTTCCAATTCCAGAATGGGGTAGGAGCCGGTCTCATGGGCGCTGCCCGACTCGCGCACCCAGAGGCCGACGTTGCGGCGATGGATGAACTCGTGGCCTCGAGCCTTGTCGGTAATCGAGCCCAGGGGGTCGCCGCTGAGGTTGCAACTGGTAATCAAGGGGGCTGAGAAAGAATGTCCGCCGAACAGGGCCGGGTCGGCTTCGCGTCGGAAGGCCGCCTCGATTTCGCACATTAGGCTGCGATAGGGGTCGCTCAGAATCAGCGTTTGGTGGGTTCCGTTGCGAACGGCCTGGGTCTGGGTTCTTGAATCGCTCACGCGGCAGCGGAAGAACACGTCGTGGGTGCTCTCCAATTCGTTGGGGCCCTCAAAGTCCGAGGGAATCGAAGTCTCATCGACCATTTCCCAGAAATTGGAGAGTTCGCCGGCGGCGGTACCGTAGTTTTTGCCCGGCAGCCGTTTCTTCATTCGATTCAGTCCAGCGACGCCGTACCCGGTGGGGGCCGCCAGCAGGGCATAGACCGGCGGGAGCACGATAAGAACCGGTGCGAAGCGCAGGTGGTCGATGACCGCTCCCGCTGTCGCTGGGGAATGGATGTCCAAGCCTTCGGGTTCGCTGGACGTTCGTGCAGGAATGCGATGGCCACGGGAGCGCTGAGCTTCGCGCGTCAGAGGCAGGTTCTGGATGCCCGGATGCCAGGCGCCCGAGGTGGGTGTGGGCGCGGAATGGCCGGAAATCGCCGCCTGGTGCAGGGGTTGTCGGATCCGGATCCCCATGTCGTGGCCTCCTCATGGGTCCCGCGCATCAGAAGAAGGGATGCGCTTGCTGCCCCATGAGAGAGCAGTCGGCGACGCCGAGGGAATCGGGTCAGAATGCCGGAATTTATGTGGTCCGAGGCAGCTTTGCCGGGCCGAATGGGCTCAGTTTTGGCACTTCCAGCCGTACTTGCTGCCCCAGGAGCAATTTTGGGAGGCACAACTCCCCAGGAAGAGCGTCATTGCTACGAGCAGCGCAATGGCGATGGCCTTTGTTTTTGCCCCGTGACTCGTTGCCCCGCGACTCATACCGCTCCTCTCGAGCTTCCTACCCGGTGCTGCTCTGGGTTGACTGTTGGGGTGAGCGCTGGCCGCAGGTGCGGCCGGCCACCCGGCCAAAGAACGTCGCATCCCCCACCGAGAGACCGCTGGCGTAGCCCGCCGCGGTCCTGGGAATCCCGCAGGTTGTTCGGCCCGCGGCATAGAGCCCGGGAATAACCTGCTTTTCCGTGGTGAGGACTTCGCCCGTGGTTTGCGTGTCCAAGCCGCCGAGGGTGAAGGCCGCATAGATGGCGCCCTCGCCCAGGGTGCAGTCCAGAGCCGCGTAGGGCGGGGGCATGGCCTTCAGCCATTCAGGACTCTTGTGGAAGAGGGGGTCCTCGCCCCGGGCAGCATTTTCCGAATAGAACTCGACGGTATGCCGGAGCATGCCGGGGTGGAGTCCGACCTCTTCGGCCAACTCTTCAATGGTTTCTCCCGTCCCCACGATCGGCGCATTCATGAAGGGCGGGTGGGCGTAATCCTCAGCGGAAACGATCAAGTAGGTTTTTCCGCCGAGTTGATCGAGGGCAGATGATGCGATGCGCGAGTGGTAGCAGTCTTCGTTGATGAAGCGCTGGCTCTGGGCGTTGACAAAGATTCCGTACGTGAGCGACGAGGGCGGGTAGTAGGGGAGCGTAATGAAGTGCTGATCCATGTTGATGAGCGCACCGCCTACGGCCTGGCCCATCAGGAGTCCGGTTCCGGTATCCCCGGGGTTTCCGATGGGCATCGGTCCCTCGACCAGTCGGGGGCAATACTGCTTGAGCATTTCGGTATTCATGACGAATCCCCCGGCGCAGAGGATGACGCCGTGACGAGCCCGGACATTCTTCTCCTCTCCGTCGATGCGCACCACGGTTCCGAGGACTTCACCTTCTGGGTTGATGATCAGGGTCAGCGCCCGAGCGTTGTATTCCACGCGGATGCTGCGTTTCTCCACCTGGGCGGTCAGGGTTTTCATGAGAAGCGGCCCGCCGTTGTCCCCTTCGACTTCCAGATTGTGGCCGCGCGGGCAGGGTTTGGCGACTTCGCGAAAGGGCCAGCACTTTTCACTGCCGGTATAAAGGAGGCAATCGTCGGTGAGCGCCATGATGGCGCGCTCCTTGTACTCGGTGTTTTTGTAGGGCGCTCCCATGGAGACCAGCCAGTCGAAATGGCCCGTGCTCTCTTCGCAATACAGTCGGACCTTGGCCTCGTGGACGAGATCGCCGCCGGCCGCCATCAGGTAGTTGAACATATCCTCGGTGGAGTCCTCGTACCCACAGGCTCTCTGCACCCGAGTGCCGCCGCTGCCGCCGAGGTAGACCTCGGCGCTGGAGAGTTCGGTTGAGCCACCGCTTGCGCTGGCCACCTCAAACAGGGTCACCTCGGCTCCGGCATCCGCGGCTTCGATGGCGGCGCAAGCGCCGGCTCCCCCGAAGCCCACGATGGCGACGTCGGTTTCGAAATCCCAGCGCGCGATATCGGCGACCCAACGGGGGCGGGAGGGCGCGGTTTTGGTGGTTGAGGACATGGGGATCTCCGGCGGCAGGAGCCTGAGGGGCCTCTCCCTGAGACATTCGAGGGAGGCTCTCAGGACCGCGAGATTATCACAGAGTGGCCGACTGCCCGGCTGCCCGAATTGGACAAATGATCACGCGCTATCGGGTTCGGCGAGGCCGTGCCTTCAGAGCATCTCGGTCCCCTTCGGCTCCCCGGAGAGATGGCTTCCGATCACCGAGTAGAGATCCGGTCGAACCTGCACGTGCTGGGTGATCACATGGCTATCGCGGAATAGACGTTGGAGTCGCGAGTCCAGGTACACCGACGAGGCTCCGCCCAACTGGTAGGCCGTTCGGGCGACTTCTGCTCCGGTCTCCACTGCGTGGAGGGTCGCCAGACGGAGAGAGGCGCGTTCTTCGATTCCCGCAGCGTCCTGGCGAGCCGCTTCCCAGAGCGCTTCGGCGCATTCGTAGTAGTGGCTGCGGGCCGCTCGGAGGCTCACTTCGGCGCGGGCCAGATCGCTCTGGAAGTCGCGCCTGCGGGCCAGGGGGGCCGATTGCCCGGTGGCTGTCTTTGCCGTGGCTAAAGTCAAGAGTTCGCTCAGAGCGCTTCGTCCCAGGCCCAGGGCGATGGCGCCGAAGCCCACTGCGAGCAGGCTGAGTTGGGGAATCCGGTAGAGGGGGTCCTCGGCGGCGGGCGACGGAGTCCAGCCCGAGATGTAATCCTCTGAGACCAGAGCATCGGTCATCTTGAAATCGGTACTGCCCGTCCCCGCCAGGCCGGAGACGTGCCAGGTGTCGAGGAACTCCACTTGATCGGCGGGCACGACCACCATGTGGGTTCGCGGATTCCCGCGCTTGTCCAGGATGGCTTCGCCGTCGCGGAAGAAACGGGAGCCGGCCAGGATCCAGTCGGCGTTCTGGGTTCCCGAGCCGAAGGGCCAGCGGCCGGACACCCGGAAACCTCCCTCGCAACTGTCCGCGCGACCTTTCGGAGCGTAGACGCCGGCGATGATCCGCTCGGGCCGATCAAAGATCGCGGCGGCAGTGGATTCCGGGAGATGGGGGAGCGCGAGGGTGGAGGAGACAGAGATGGCGACGCACCATGCCACCGACGGATCGGCAGAGGCGAGTATTTCGAAAACCTCGAGGGAGGGAGCCAGGGGCATTTGAAGGCCCCCCAGGCGTTCGGGAACCCACATTCGGTAAAAACCCTGGTCGGCCAGGGACTGGGCCAAAGAATCGGGCAGGCGTCGCGCACGCTCGACATCTTCGGCGCACTCACGCAGGGTGGGCACCATGGCGTGCGCGTTCTCGAGCATGGACGGAAGCGCCGCGGGCTGGAGGCTCATAGGTATTTCTCCTTGCTAACGCGCCAGCCCAAGCAGGCTAGCGATGTTGTTTTTCTGCATGTCCGAAGAGCCGCCCACGATGGGCATTCCGATGAGATCTCGTACATGACGTTCCATGTCGTGGCCTTCCGAGAGACCGTAGGCACCCATGACCCGTTGGCAGGCAAGCCCGATCTCGACAGCGGTGTCGGCCACGAAGAGCTTGGCCATGGAGGTTTCGACGCTGCAGGGCCGGCCCTGGTTGGCCAGCCAGGCCGCGTGGTAGAGCATGTGGCGACAGGCCTCCAGGCGCGTTTTGGCTTCCACCAGGCGATGCCGAATGACCTGGTGGCCGCTGATGGGTTTGCCGAATTGCTTCCGGTCTTGGGCGTAGGCCCAAGCTTCTTCCACGGCGGCCTGGGCGATGCCGAAAGTCACCGCCGTGATCTCGAGCTTTTCTACGTCCAGGGCCCGACCCGCGAGCATGCCCCAGCCCTGGTTCCAACCGGCTTCGCCTCCGACAATGGATTCGGGTGGAAGTTCGACGTTCTCCAGGATGACATCGCTGGAGAGGGTGTACCGAAGGTTGGCGTGTTCGATGGGATGCACGGTGACCCCGGGCGCCGATGCGGGGATCAAAACGAAACTGAGATTTGCGTGACGGGGCGCCTCGTCGTCGCTCTGCACAAGGCAGTAGAGGGTGTCGGCGAAGTCGGCGCCGGTGCACCAGCGTTTGAACCCGTTGACCACGACGCCGCCGTCGGGCGTCCGGCGCGCCGTGGTCCGAACGCTGGCGAGATCCCCCCCCACGTCGGGTTCGGAGAGCCCGTAGGCGAAGAGGTGTTCGCCTCGAGCCAGTTTCGGGAGATAGGCCCTTTTCTGCGCTTCGGAGCCGTTTTCAGAGATGTTCATGCCGCCGTAGAAGGCGCAGTGAATGAAGGGCCCAGCCGCGAAAGCACCGCCCCGGCAGAGTTCTTCGATGATGGCCACGGCCGCCACGAGATCCTCTCCCTGGCCCCCATATGCGGGATCGATGGTGACCCCGCACACGCCGAGATCGGCCAGTTTCCGGAAGAGTTCGGGAGGAAAACGATGTTCTCGGTCCCAGAGTCGGACTTTTTCGGGGGGCATCTCTTCGGATACGAAACGACGAAGCATGGCGCGCAGGTCGCTCAGAGCATCGCTTTCATCGGCAAAAAGCATGGCGGGTCTCCGGGACGAAGAGTTCAGAAAGAGAGCGCGTTCCCCCAGTGGTCGAGGAATGCCAGCTTTTCCACCGGGCGGCGGGAGATCTTGCCGTGACCGCCGCGCAGGGGGTAGCCAATGGGCACGGCGCATGCCGTTCCCCAGGGCTCGGGGATTTCAAGAATTTCGCGGACCTGTTCTTCGTAGCCACACAGAAGTGTGGTGAGTGTGCACCCGAGTCCCTCGGCGCGGCAGGCCAGCAGCAGATTCTCAACCGCAGTGTAGACGGACGCGCCGCCCACCACCGAGATACGGTCGAGGCCCGCGTCGGTGATCGCCATGAGTTTGGGATTGAAGCAGAAGAAGATCACAGCGGGCGACTCTCCAAAATGCGCACCGAGGTGGTCACCGGAGTCGAGCATGCGCGCTTGCCCGGCTCGGATGTTGTCCGGGGCGTCGGCGAGTTGGGCGCGATGGCCTTTGGCATAAACGTTCCAACCATCCAAGTAGAGTTTCCCCAAGGCTTGCTTGCGCCCCGGGTCGCGAACCACAATGGCGCGCCAGGGTTGTACGTTGCCGCCGGTGGGCGCCCAAGAGGCCGCCTCGAGAACGCGCCGAAGGATTTCGTCAGGAATCGGATCCGGGCGCAGGCGTCGCACCGCGCGCAGGGTCTGCATGGCTTCGTAGAGTCCGATCTCGTCCATGTTTTCTCCTTGTTTGGGAGCGATCCCCGGGGAGCGGAGGGTTCCGTGGACCGCCGAGGGGGGTAAGGGTCCGCCCAGGATTGGGCCGTGCCGTATCGGTCTCCGCTGGGGTGCGCTCCAAGGAGCCTGGGGCCAGGCGTGGGCGCACCCTTGAGGCCTTTTCTGGAGCATAACTCTAATTCAGTCCATAGAAACCGTACTTAGACTAAAATTCCAGAAAATGGACCCGAAGTAGGCCACGGGGCATCCCGGCCGAGAGTCCGGGACAGTCGGCTCGGGGACACGGGGCCCCCTCATTGCCGATTTTCTGAGAAGTCGGGGAGCGCGGGCCGGGGTCAGCGCTGGGCGACGTTTTCGATACTGCTCTCGATGCCCGCCATGATCAGGGACTTTGCACTGGGCAGGGCGGCCACCAGGCTGTCGATCCTCCGGGCGAGGTCGCTGTCAAGATCGACGAAGCGAAGCGCGAATCCATCGCTGCCGTCGTCTCGGATCACTTCGGCCGAGACCTCGATGGGACGCTGGCGGGCCTGGTCGTGAAGCGAAACCGCGAATTGGGTTCCGAGTTCGAGTTCGGGATGGGCCTGGACCCGCATTCCACGGTGAGTAAGGTCGTATCCCGCGAGCAGGGCGGTCACCCGGGTGCCCGTCGGGTCGAGCTTGCAGACGTGGCGATCAAAGCGAGCTCGGGGGTCACGCCGGCGGTCCGGGTGCGCGGGCAGAGGGAGCAGTTTGCGTCCGAGGCCGAGCACGTGCCTAAAAGAGGTGAGGGCGCGCTGGCCGAAGGTGAGCTTCAGTTTGCTAGTGGGTCCGACTGAAGTGCGTTGCAGCAGTCGGCCAAGGTGCACACCTTGGGCCTCGATGGAGGGGTGGAAGCGCAGGGCTACCTGCCACTCCTTTGAGGCGTCATCGAATCGGCGGCGGATGACCCTCCCGGTGAGTTCTATAGGGGCATCGCCGGTGACCTCGCTCCCGATGATGAGCTTCACTTTTCGTCGCAGGGGAGCCTTGCGTCGGGACGCCAGCAGGGAGCCACCCCGGGATAAATCGAGGAGCGAGCACTGCTGCTTGGGCGCCCAGGGCCGAATGCTCAATTCGGCATTGACGCCCATCACCACCCGAGGGCTCTCGCGACGGCTCTGTCCCTTGTGAAGCAGGTTCCGCAACAGGATCTCGATGGCATCCCGGTGCAGGGGCCGGCGAATCAGGTACTGGTAGCCGAGCCTCCGGAGCAGGCTGCCCAGGATCTCGGACTGGGAGGAGGCGATGGCAACCCGAAGCACTCCCTGATGATCCGCTTGATGGGGCACGTCCAGGGTAAGAGCATCCGCTGCGTCGACCAGAAGAAGCTTGGGTACATCGTCCCATTCCTTCAGACCCTCGGGCCCGGTGACCCGAACCCGGCGAGGTTGCGCGCCCATCTCCTTGAGAAGTTCCAAAACATCGTCCAGTGTGTTGCCGTCGTAGGCCAGCAGGGGATAGGGCGTATGACGTCGACGGGAGGATCTCTCCCCGGCGTCATGGGCGAAGAGCGCGTGGTATTCAATAGGGGCCTCAATGATGCGAATTCCGACGCCGACATGCCCTTCGTCCGTTCGATCCTCTGCATTGGAACGCCGAGCGACGGTTCCGCGCAAGCACAGGTCTGGAGTATTCTGGGATTCTCGCAAGAAAATTTCGACTTCGGCATTGCGCCCGGGCAGCTGGTCCCCCACGACATCGATGTAGAGGCCGTTGACCGACAGGTTGCTGGCGGTGCCCTTGAAACTCGGCCCATTGATGACGGAAATCAGGCAGTCAATCGAATCCAGAAAACGACCTTTGTGGGGTCGCGAAAATGCTGAGGGGTCCATCGTTCCTCATTCGGATTTTGATCGCGTGGACTTGAGTCCATGCGAGGGAATTGCCCATTGGAAATGGATTAATCGTGCTCCTCTATCCCCCCGGGCGAAGGCCGATGCCTCTCCGGGCCCTAGGGGACTGGGGATGGGGGACTCGGGACTCGGAATTGGCGACCGGGTTCAGGTCGAATCGGTTTCGGTCAACTCGTGGAGATGGCTGCTGTGGCTCTCTCGGCTGATGCGGTAGCCGGTGAGGAAGCCGAAGGCGGCCACGTAGAGGAGCATGAGGACCGGGACGTAGACGAGACCGAGATCCTGCAAAACCCCTGGTTCGACTTCGCCCGGTTTCGCGTTCGCCGGAAAATCGATCTGGGTGAGGATGATCGTTGCGCTGAAGGTACCGATCCCGTGGACCGCCTTCTGGGCGAAACTGCGTGCTGCAAAAAATACCCCTTCGGATCTTCGTCCGGTCGCGAGTTCACTTTCTTCAACCACGTCGGCCACCATGGATGAAATCAGGATGCTCGCCGTAATGATGAGCGTGACCTCGACGGTCCCGAAGGCAAATAGCGTGTAGAAAAGGGTTTCGGTTCCATTGGCGGGGAAGAGGTCGAGCAGCCTGAGCAGGATGGGAAGCGGCGCCGCGAGGAAGGCCAAACCGGCGATCAGAAGTGCCGAGTATTTCTTGCCCACCTTCAATGAGAGTTTGGGCGCCAGGAAGAGGGCCACTCCGGCAGAAAGGAAGTAGGGCAGGTTGAGGGTCCCCATCTGCACGGTGGTGAGTTCCCAAAAGAAGCTGTTGAAGTAGATGTTGAGGGAGGTGGAGACGCCGGCGGCCATCGCGGTAAAGAGGGCCGAAACGAAAAGTACGAGGAATGACCGATTGCCCAGGGTCTCCTTCAGTTCTTTGACCGTCCGCTTTATCTCAAATGGGCGCTTGGCCGGGGGCGCCTTGAGATTGGGAATATGTCGGTGGGTGCCCAGGGCCGAGACCAGGATGGCGATGAAGATGATCACCGAGCCGATGGCCCCGTAGGTGGCATAACCGGGTGCGTATAGGATGCCCCCCTGGTCCTGGGGGAGTAGGAAGAAATAGGCGAGTACCGCCATGCTGAGGCCCCCCCACCAACCGAAAAAATACCGGAAGCTGAGCATCGAGGTCCGCACGTCATAGTCGTCGGTCAACTCGGCGACCAACGACGTGGAAGGGATCTCGTAGAAGGTCAGGCACGTTCGCACCGCGATGGCGACGATGACGAAATAGGCGAATAACTCGGAAGGAGAGAGCCCCCCAGGCGGGTTCCAGAGGAAGTAGAAGGCCACGGTGGTAGGCAGGGCTGCCGCGTACATGAACGGGTGTCGCCGGCCCCACTTGGCGTGGAGGTTGTCCGAAAAGTACCCAACCAGGGGGTCGGAAAAGGCGTCGACAATCAGGGCCACCATCAGACCCGCACCCACCCAGCTTGCCGGCAGACCCAGCACCTGGTTGTAGTAGATGAGGAGCATGTACGAGAAGCCGTTGTCCTTCACCCCGTAGGCAACGGATCCGAAACCGTAGTAGAGCTTGGTCGAGAGGGTGACGGCGGGTCGGGGCGCGGGAACGTCAGAACTCACGGAGGCAACCTCTCCCGGTGCGCGGGCTCAAGAAGCGATATGGCCCTCACCGGGCGGGCTACCAGCTTAACCCAATTTTACCTGTCGGTAATTTGTCTGTCGAGGGGCGTGTCGACGGCGGCAGGCTCAGCGAATCATCGAACTGCCGCCGTCGGCGGGCAGGGTATGGCCGGTGACGTAGCGCGAGTCCTCGCTGGCGAGAAATACTGCGACCGGGCCGATGTCCTCTTCGCAATCCCCGATGCGCCCGAGGGGCTGGCCCGCGGTCATTCGCTTCTCCATTTCGGGCGCTCTTTCGAGCAAGGTGGCCACGCCCGGAGAGTTGGCCAGGGGGCAGATGATGTTCACGTTGATGCCATCTCGCCCCCACTCCCGGGCGGCGCTTTTGCTCAGCGCCCGGATCGCCTCCTTGGCCGCTCCATAGGCCGCCTGCCCGGCGAGGCCATCGAGCCCTGCACCCGAAGCGATATTGATCACATTGCCCTGGCTGGCTTTGAGATGGGGATAGGCGGCCTGCATGAAGCGAAATGTGCCCCGGAAACCGGTTTCAAAGCAGAGATCGATGATCTCGTCGGTATGGTCCATAACCGCAGTGGGGGTCAGTGGGGCGCGTTGGGCATTGTTGACCAAGATGTCGATCCGACCGAAGAACTTGAGGGATTGGGTCACCGCGGAATCAATACTCGCCCGTTGGGTCACGTCGCAATGGACAAAGAGGGCCTCGCTCCCCAATTCCTCCAACTCCGCGGCGACTTGCCGCCCGGATTTTTCATTGAAGTCGGCGATCACGCAGCGAGCGCCCGCCTTCGCCATGCAGCGAGCGATTCCCTTCCCGACTCCCTGTCCGGCGCCGGTGATGATTGCGACTTTGCCCTCGAGTTTTCCCTTCATGCTTCCCTCACGTCGTTGAATTGTTGATCAAAAGATCGAGCATCTGGTGGACCTGTTTCTTCCTCGCCGCCGGCTCTCCGGTTTCGATGACAAAGAATCCGAAGAGGGCAGTCATTACGATCCGGGTGAGCGCCTGAGCGGGAAGTGTAGGCTGAATCTCGCCCCGGGCTTGAGCACGGGCGACCTGTTCCTTGAGAAAGCCAAAGAGGGCGTTTCCCATCCACTCTTCCTCGCGCGGTTCTCGCAACATCAATGCAAAAGTTTCGCGACGGAGAACCGGATCGGCAGCGGCCAGCAGATCGACGGTGGCATCGGCGAATCGGTGCAGGAAATTCCCCCGCCGGTTTTCCTGCATACGGGTGCGGACGGCGTCCAGGGCGCTGGCCTCGGTACGGCGTTGGAGCTCCCGGAGGAAATCTTCCCGGGTGGGAAAATGGGCGTAGATCGTCGGCCGCGTCACGCCCGCCTTGCGGGCGATGTGCTCGATGCGAACTGCAGCAAGCCCCGAATCGGAGATCTCCGCCAAGGCGATCTCAAATATCCGGTTGCGGGTGGCGAGGCTTTGGCGAGCCCGAAGGGGGAGGGCCTCGGCGTCGGTGGTCAGTTCAGGGAGATCGGGGGACGCGCCGGGTTCCATGGGGAAATTGCCTCCGGACGGCCCGCTTAGACCGTCCACGGGTTGATATCTCACTTTACAGTTGTATACAATGAAGAAAACGCGAGGCGAGGGCCCGGAGCAGGGCAGGGGAGCCACGATCCATGGGACGTTTGAAGGGCAAAGTTGCCATCGTGACCGGCGCGGGGCAGGGAGTCGGCTACGGAGTGGCCCGGGCATTGGCCCGGGAAGGGGCCAAGGTGGTCTGTGCCAATCGCAATGCGGAAAAGGGCGAAGCCGTGGTCGCGAGCATTCGCGAAGACTTTGCCGAGTCGGGGGCCGAGGCGCTCTATCGGCAGACGGATGTTTCCCAGCGTGAGAGTGTGCTGAGCCTGGTGGACGAAACCGTTTCCGCCTTTGGGGGCGTGGATATTCTGGTCAACAACGCAACACCCACTGGGGGTACCTCGCGCTTCGAATCGATGACCGATGCCGCGATGAACGACTATATGAGCGTGAACTACTACGCTTCGTTCTGGGCGATGCAGGCCGTCTTCCCCCATATGAAGGCTCGGAACTGGGGACGCATCATCACCATGGCCTCCCTCAATGGTATCAACGCCCACAGGTACACGGTCATGTACAACGGGTCGAAGGAGGCGGCGCGATCCCTAACGCGGACGGCGGCGGCGGAGTGGGGGCGGTACGGGATCACCTGCAATGTTCTGTGCCCCTTTGCGGCGACGCCCTCCTGGCAGGGATTTGAAAAGTTCGATCCCGAAGGCGCCCGAGCCATCGTGGAAGGCAACCCGATTCGATACGCCGGGGACCCCGAGCAGGATATCGGCCCCGTGGTCGTGTTTCTGGCTTCGGAGGACTCCCGCTTTGTGACGGGCAATACGATTCATGCCGACGGTGGCGGCCATATCAATGGGGTCGCGTGGAAACTGGAACTGCCCGAGTAGACCGGCCTTTTGGTCATTGAATTGGAGAAATTGAATGGGGTCCATGTCGCAATTCCTGCCCCTTCCGGCGGCTCGTCGTCTCTTGGCCGAGCATTCGGTGGATGACCGCTATCTCAAGCGGAAGAAGTCCTGGCTCACGTTTCTTCGCATTCTCGGGCCCTTGCGTGGGTACGAAAACCTGCGCTGGGGAGCAAAAATCCGAAAAACCAAGTTGGTAGGCGATCCCATTTTCCTGCTGGGCTTCGGGCGCAGCGGGACCACCCATCTTCACAACCTCATGTGGCAGGATCCACAATTGGGAGGGGTGACCAACTACCAGGCGGCGATGCATCCCATCGCCCTGATGGGACGGAATTGGCTGCCCAAGCTTTTCGCCAGTCGACTGCCCGCCAAGCGTCCCATGGACAACGTGGCGATTTCCCTGGATGGACCCCAGGAAGAAGAAATGGCGATGATCAACGCCACCGAGCACGCCCCGCTTCACGTCATGAACTTCCCCAAGGCGATTCCGGAACTCTATGACCGCTACGTGGTCGATCTCGGCAAGGATCCCGTGGCCACCGAGGGCTGGAAGAAGGGCTACATGGAGGTGCTGCGCAAGGCCACGATTCTGTCGGGTGGCAAGCGACTGGTTCTGAAGACGCCGCCCAATACTGCTCGAGTGAAGATTCTGCTCGACATGTTCCCCGATGCGCGTTTCGTCAATATCGTGCGCAACCCGTACCCGGTCTACCAGTCCATGCGCAATATGTACAGGAAGACCATGCCCGGCGCGGTGCTGCAAGAGATTAGCTGGGATGCCATCGATGAATGGACGGTGACGGGATACCAGAAGCAGATGAAGAAATATCTCGCCGAGCGAGATTTGATTCCCGAGGGCCATCTCGTCGAAATTCGCTACGAGGACCTTGATGCCGAGCCCATCAAGAATTTGGAGAATATTTACAAGACTCTCGGAATCGGCGATTTCGAGGCAGTGAGGCCGAGGCTCGAGAGCTACCTGGAGGGACTCGGAACCTACGAGAAGAACAAGTTCGAGTTTCCGCCGGACGTCATTTCCACGGTGAATGAAAACTGGGGATTTGCTTTCGACGCCTTCGGGTATGAGCGCCAATAAGGCATCCCTCCCTCTCCCTCCCTCTCCCTCCCCCATCCATCCACCCCCCCTCCATCCGGCTGAGCCACCTTGCCGGATTCGGAATTGAGTGATACATGACGTTGCGAGTCTTTTGTTGGTGATCACGTGATTCAGATGCAGGGATGCGGTCGTCCATCATCTCAGGATGCATTTGTATGTTCCCATGTATTGTGTGATGCGTTTGTCGTTTTCCCATGTTTGGTGTGATGCAGCAAGCCAGTTTGGACAGATTGAGCTATTGAGCAAGTACGTGATTCGTGGGGTACCATGTACGGAAGTACGTGATTCTGTTGTACGGAAGTACGTGATTCGGAGTTACACTAAAATCGTGATTTTGTGACTGAGTGATCGACCGATGTTCGCTACCGTCCGCTGCGCGGGCTGTGATACAATGATTCTTTTTGCTCTGACTGCACAATGCAGTGAGCAAGTTTGCACAGATTGAGCTATTGAGCAATTGAGTGATTCTTCCATGAGCAACTGAGCAATTGCGTGATTCGCCCGCTACCAACTGAGTAATTCGGATTTACACTAAA
>DUCT01000095.1:27417-27691 GCA_012959665.1 Myxococcales bacterium
GCAGTTCACTGCTAGTAGGCGATGCAGTGATCCAGTTCTGCTGGATGCACAAATGGTGTGATGTTGATTTCCTGCTTTGATTGATCCAGTTCCGAATATTGTGTGCTGCAGTGATCCTGTTTCCAGTATTGTGTGACGCAGTGATACAGTTTCCACAGATCCAGCGATCCAGCTCCGAGTATTGTATAATGCAGTAATCCAGCTCCGAGTATTATGTGATGCAGTGATCCAGTTCGCACGGATCGAGCAATTGAGCAATTGAGCGATTCAGTGA
>DUCT01000096.1:0-1156 GCA_012959665.1 Myxococcales bacterium
CGCGAGCAATCCGGGCAGCCAGATGCAGGTCAAGCTCCTCAGAAGCGTTCACGATAACCATCGAATAACCCGCAAAGTGAATCAGCTTGAAGTCTCGGCCCTCCACGTAGGCGACTTCTGCCGGCACATCAAGCACGTCCTCCGCGCGAGCAGCATCCTTGGCCAGATCACTGGGTCGACCCGCGAGCAGCGGCTCGATTTCCTTCCGGACATCCCCGGATTTGCGGGCAATCTCGCCCAGACGCCACCACCACAGGCGGCCCCAGCGCTGGTAATCGTGCTCGGTAAAGCGTCCACAGGCCAGGTCGACCATCTTGTCGGAGAAGCGACTACGCCGGGTACTGGTCGCCAGCACCATGGGCAGACTGGAGCCCGATCCCGACGCGTGGTGCACCGCATCCTCGCCAATAGCCTGCTTGAGAGCAAAAAGATCCTCGGGCGGCCAGTTGTGGTGGTCATACCAACTCAGCCGATCCCGATAGAGGGAGGCTGCCTGGAGCACATCCGCCGCGGGCGACGGAACGAAACCCACGAGATGAATCGGCACACCGTCCTGAACATCGGGCATTACCTCCCGAAAGAAATTCATCAACTCGGCCTGCTCGTACACCCAGACCCCTTCGAGCAAGCGCACATCTCGGGCGAGTAGAACCGCCGCCATGAGCGAATCACGGTCTGCAGCCGAAACGATCACCGCCCGGCGACGCGGCGGCCGAGGTGCTTCCACGACCACCGGGACATCGGCGACATCGGCCTTGCGCACAGATCTTCGTTTCTCCCGCTCGCGCTGGCGATCCCGATCCCCCTGATCTCCACTTTCCTCGATGTCGTCCTTCGCGTACTCGGCGTCTGGACTGGGCTGCAGCCCGGGCAGATCGTCGGGAATCTCCGACAGTGTTTCAGTCAAGTCGTCGGCGAAAACCTCCTGCTCCTCGGGTTTAGCTCCCTCAGCCTGGGGTGCTCGCTCTCCGGACCGACCCCGACGCGGCGCATCCCCTTTCTCAGTATCGGCTTCGGCCGGTCGGCGACCGTCCCTTCGCCCCTCGCCCCGGCCACGCCCGCGCTGGCGCCCCCCACGACGGCGTCCCCCGGAGCCTCCTTCGCGGTTTTCGGAATCATCAAGATCAAACAGCGAAACCTCTTCGAAAGCCCGGCC
>DUCT01000096.1:1201-27576 GCA_012959665.1 Myxococcales bacterium
TCGGCGGCTTTCTCCTCGCGCTCTTCCGAGCGCTCCCGACCACGTCCCCGTCTGCGTCCACGACGCTGAGAGGCGCCTTGCGCCTCATCATCCACGACCGCGGGTGCCTTAGCCTGCTCGGGCGCCTCTGCGGCGACCCCTCCTCGACCGCTCGCACGACCTCCCTGACGGCGACCTCTGGGCGGACCGTCTCGCCGGGACCGCACAGCCTCCTCGGCCCCCACAGCCACCAGGCTAAGGGATTGATCCCGGCCCGTCCGGACCTCGTAGAGAGAGTGGCCCAGGGCGAGCGCAGAGAGCACTTGGATGGCCGCTGTTCCGAACTCCTGACCAGCCAATACCAGCTCCGGCGTCTCGAAACGCACCGGGGCAACCGCCCCGGCGAACAACACCGGCAGTGCTAGCCGGAGTTTCTGGACTCCGTCGAGAATCTCTCCAAGCGCCGCAAGATCAAGCACCTTCCGAACCGCAGCCGCAACCGGACGACCGTCGACAGCCAAACCCACGAGATCTATGGCCTCGCGGTCCGACCCGCCCAAAGGCCAGCGGGAAACGCCACGCAGGCCAACGGCCTCGGCCAGCGGGTCCAGCGCACTGGTGCGCAGAGCATCTTCGCTTCCACGCAATTTCTTGTCGTTCAATCGACGACGAATCTGACCTTCGAGATCGTCCAGAGCACCGGCCAGAGATTCCTTGGACAGGTTCGTGCTCCGACGCGACCCCCCGAGGAGATGAAGAGCTGCCGCCCCCTCGTCGGCACGTAGTTCGGCGACTCGCTGGGCCGAGACCACCAGTTCGATGCTCCGTCCCACCCCACGAACCGAACCCCCATGCTTCGCCGCCAAGCCTTCCAGGCTCTGAACCGCGCGCTGGAACAGACTCCGTTCCTCGGCGTCGGACAACTGCATCCCCACCCCGGCCAGATGAACCGCGCTCGGTTCCAGATCGGCCTCGGCTTCCACATCTCCACGACTCGCCGCCAACTCGGGCGCGCTCACGGGACGCAATTTGAAGGGCAATTCAATGCGGACCAGACCCAACCGACGGCGTGCCGAAATCGACCAATTGGGGGAGACAACGTAGACCTCGCCTTGGAATGAATCCTCGGTGGACATCCGGATACCCGTGGCCAGAGCCACCAAAAGGGCTTTCCCGGCATCGGTGGGCGAGTAAACCACGCACGCGGCTTCACCCGCAGCGTCGACGCCACGTCCCACCACGGCCAGCCGATCCGAAACAGTCTCGTGGGAGATCACCTCCAGCTTGGAAACCGGAACCACGCCCGCTTCCTCGACACGGGCCAGCAAGCCAGCCGCGTCGACGGTTTCGGAGTTCTTCTTTGCTCCCTCGCCTCTACGCCTACGCGAAAAACGTCTCATCATTTCTTTTGATCCCTTCGAATCGGCCTGTGCCTAGCGCAATCCCTCTCGACCCTATGTCTAAGCGAGGCGTCAAGCCAGCGCGAAGAGCAGAAAGCGGAGAGCGGATATGCCGCGGGAATCTGGGCCGTTATGAGTTTTCTGCTTCGCCGGACTCAGAGGAAGCCGCCTCGTCCGCCCAACCGAGCCTCCGCGCCAAGTCCTGCTTCAGGGCGCTCTCTACGCCCACCATCATTTCAGTCACCACCGGGCTCGATTGGTGGTCATCCCCTCGCAACCGGTCCGCCGTTTCCAGGCATGCCTGGGCGAGCCCATTTTTGCCCGACCGCCAGAAAACGTAGGCCGTTTCGTCAAACCGCTCGGCGTTGGCCCGGGCGGTTTCTCCTCCTATGTAGAGCCGTTGCACCTCTTCTCCGACTCGCCCTGCCAACCCCGCGTCGTCCGAGGGTGACGAAGCGAATTCGCCTTGGAGTGACACCGCCATGCTCTCCAGGGCTTCGGAGGGCGGCGGCCAGGGTCCTATGTTTCCCTGGGCAACCTCGGCCACCAGGGCCTCGGTGGACGCCGCTTCCAGATTTGAGCCGAGTTCTCGTCGGACTTCTTCGCCCGGGGTCAAGCGCCTATCCCCGGCCAGGCCCAGCTTGCCACGCCACTCCGAGAATGCTTTCGGCAGAGGCTGATCCGGGGATTGCGATTCCAGACGACGACGAATCAATTCGCGAACACTCTCGGGATCGGCCTCCACCGCAGGAAAACGCGAGCGACGAGTCAAATCCCGGACAAAATCCCCGACCTGCCGGCGACCGGCTCGGTAGACCTGAAAATCTACGATACCCCGCCCCACGTCGATCAGCGCTTCAAAAACCCTGGCACCACCGCTTGGACTCGACTCCACGATGTAGACCAAGCGTCCGCCCCGGGGATCGTATGGCGAGACATGGGCCAGCGAGATCTTTTCGTCGAGGTCCGGCAGTCGGCCCACCCGGGGCTCGGCCGTCACACTCTCCTCGATCCCCACGCCCCGTGAACGCGCCTGGTGAACAAGACGCCGCAAAGCCTTCCTGCTCTCCTTGGGCAACTCTTGCTCGGGCACGGCGACCACCAGCGCAGCGCCCTCCTCTTCCTCCAACCAAGCCAAGGCCAATTCACCACCGGCCTCGGGATGGTGGGCCAGAAGCCAACCCAGGACCCGGATACTCGCCGGCCCATCCAGAAGCTCCAGCAACTGAAAGGGATCGCCGTTGGCCGGACGGATCTGGTCCGCGTCCCCCGGCAGGGCCTCCGCAGCGCTCTCTAAGCTCTCGGCGAGACTCATGCCCGCATCTCCGTCACCCTTGCTTTCGTCTCACGAGCCGGATCTAAATACCCGGCCAGGGAGGCCTTTCCCGGGATGCGCTCCCCGGGGATTGCGGGGCGCGCCGAAATCTCGACCGCGCTCCCAAACCAGAGCCGCGGCCGACCCTGGGGCCCAACCGCAGCTCGCCGAATCTTAGGCGAGAAGACCGCCCGAGGCCCGCGGATCCCCCCTACCCCGCCCAAAAACGCCATCAGAAATCGATCCCAGCGTCCGAGCCCAGGATTTTTCGATGTTCAGCCAGGGCAAAACGGTCGGTCATTCCAGCGACATAGTCGGCAATGGCCCGGGCTTCGCCCTCCCCAGAAAACCGTTCGCGCACGCCCTCCGGGAGTCGCGCGGGGTCCTCGCAGAAGACGCGAAAGAGATCTCCGACCACGCTTTCGGCCCGCCGGGTCCGGCTCAGCACTGTGGAGTGGTTGTAGAAACGGTCAAAGAGAAAACTCTTGAGTTCCCGACGAGCCCGGTCGACCTCCGCCGAAAGCGCGATCGTCCGAGTCGCCTGTCGGCGGACGGCCTCGGAGGAGTCGAGCCCCGCGGCTTCGATCCGAGCACAACTCGTCGCAATCAGATCGGTCACCAGACCATCGATCATTCCTCGCACGATCCACGAACGGAAAACAGGATCGGGTATCGCGCCATGCTGCCCACGAATCTCTCGCATCAGATTTCCCAATAGCGGGAGATCCTCGATCATTTCAAAATTCAGAATCTCTGCGCGAAGCGCATCGTCCAGATCGTGGTTCAAGTAAGCGATCTCATCAGCTGCGTCGGCGACCTGAGCTTCGAGACTTCGCTGGGCAAGCAGTTCGGGAAGCTGAACCGGGTGAGTCCAGTGGCAGCCGTGCTTGAGAATCCCCTCGCGAGTCTCGTCGCTGAGGTTCAGACCGGGATAGTCGATGTGCCTTTGCTCGAGCAGGTCGACCACCCGCAGACACTGGCGGTTGTGATCAAACCCGCCGTCGGACGCCAACATTTCGGCCAGCACTCGCTCCCCGGCGTGGCCAAAAGGCGTATGGCCCAAATCGTGGGCGAGCGCGATCGCCTCGGCTAGGTCCTCGTTGAGCCCCAGGACCCGGGCAATCGTCCGGGTGATCTGCGCACCTTCGAGAGTGTGGGTCAAACGATTGCGATAGTGGTCTCCCTCGTGATGGACAAATACCTGGGTCTTGTATTGCAGTCGCCGAAACGCCCTGGAGTGCACCACGCGATCACGGTCCCGCTGGTAGGCGGTTCGGAACTCGTGTTCTTTCTCGGGGTAGAGGCGGCCCCGAGATTGAGCGCTGCAACTCGCCGAGGGGGCGAGTTGCCGGCTTTCGTTGTCCTCGAGGGTTCTGCGACTCCGATACCCCCCCGACTCCACGGGCGTCATTCCGATCCCTCCGCCTGGCGCAAGATGTCCCGCATGGCTTCCCTGGACTCTTCGCGAATCACGTCGGCATCGACCCCATCCATCCCAGCGGCCCCAGCGGCCGGACCTGCCAACTGACCGGTCGACGAGGGCGAACCCTCCTCAAGCAGGACTAGCGCCGAAGCCGCCCAGAGCACGAACCCAATCGCGGCCGCGAGGAACACCCAGAATCGCCAGCCAATCATCGTTTCTCCCTTGACCGACCCGTTCCGGCCACACCGCCCCGGGAGGGCCAACCAACGCTTTCGGTCGGGGGCGACGGATTTCAAAGCTAGGCTCCAAGCTTTCCCCTGTCAACGAAGACAGACCGGAAGGCCCTGATTTCGCGAAGGTTTTTCGCAACCCAAGTCGCACCCACGAGTCGCGCTAGGGTTCCGCCATGCCTGCCACTGAACTCACCGAGAACACCGAAAAAACCGACTCCCGCCCCCGCCTGCTGATGGGACCGGGGCCGTCGAACGTTCACCCCAGCGTCCTGAAGGCCATGGCCCAGCCCTTGCTAGGGCATCTGGATCCCGAGTTCCTTCACCTGCTGGATGGCGTTCAGCACTCGCTTCGCCAACTCTTTTCCACCCAAAACCGCTTCACGCTCCCACTCTCGGCCACAGGCAGCGCGGGCATGGAAGCCTGCTTCGTAAATTTGCTCGAACCCGGTGACCGGGTGGTGATCGGAGTCAATGGGGTCTTCGGAGGACGCATGGCGGACGTCGCCCAGCGAGCCGGCGCAAAGGTCACGCGTGTCGAGGCCCACTGGGGACTCCCCCTTGACGAGGAGGCCATGGTCGCCGCCATTCGCAGCACCCAACCCAAGGTCGTGGCGTTCGTACACGCCGAAACCTCCACCGGCGTTTGCCAGAACCCCGAGACCATCGCCCGGGCGGCCCGGGACCAGGGCGCCCTGGTGGTCCTTGATTGCGTGACTTCACTGGCCGGCATCCCCGTGGACCTCGATGGCTGGGGCATCGATGCAGCCTATAGCGGGACTCAGAAATGCCTCTCCTGCGCACCCGGACTCTCACCTGTCAGCTTCTCCGAGCGCGCCATCCAAGCGGTGTCGGCCCGCACCCACCCCGTCCAGAGTTGGTTTCTGGATGTCGGCCTGCTCGACGGGTATTACGGGGGTGACCGCGTATATCACCATACGGCTCCCATCTCGGCGATTTTCGGCCTGGCCCAGGGGCTCGCCCGGGTGGAGGAAGAGGGGATGGAGAAGCGCACGCTCCGGCACAAGGAGGCCGCCGCCCACCTGCTCGAAAGCCTCGCCCCCCTTGGCTTCAGTCCCCTGGTCGCCGCCGAGTGCCGACTCCCCATGCTGACGACCCTGAACCTGCCCGGGAGCGTCACCAACCAGGGCGAAGCCAACGTGCGCCGCAGTCTCCTCCAGAATCACGGAATCGAGGTCGGCGCCGGGCTTGGCGCCCTCGCCGGTAAGGTCTGGAGGGTGGGACTGATGGGAGAAAATGCCCAAACGAAGTCAGTGGATACCCTGCGCAGCGCCCTCGAAGCCGAGTTGAGCCCAGGAGCCTAAGCCAGGGGTTGGACGGCGGACGCAGCCGAGCCGTCTTTGCCAAGCCGACTTCAATGCGGCCGCTTGATGCGGCCCCGCATACCGCCCGGCGGGGCACTGGATGGTATCCCCAACGGGAATCGAACCCGTGTCGCCGGCTTGAAAGGCCGGTGTCCTAACCGCTAGACGATGGGGACGCATCCTCTGGTGCGCGCGGAGTATGACTCAGCTTCCCGGCATCGCCACACCGAACCCTGGGCGAGCACGGGTGCACGGCGCTTTTCTCTCCCCGCCCCGGCCCAACCGAACGCCACCCCTGCCGGGAAATGGCTAGAGTAATCGGGATGGCCGACAAGCAGATTCAGATCGAGAGGGCCCAGAATCTCTGGTCGAGTTTTGCCCGCAACGTGGAACTCATTGCCCGGGCGAGCCAGATCACCCCAGACCCCCAACTCAATTTCGATCGCATTGGCGGGCTCTCTGCCGCGAAGGACGAGATCCTCACCTACGCATGCGCAGCCACCAGCCCCGAGGTCTACTCGAACTGGGGCACACTTCCTCCATCGGGAATTCTCCTGATCGGAGCCCCGAGCACAGGGAAGGGCCTGCTCGCCCAGGCCCTCGCCACTCAGACGGAAACTTCCTTTCTTCGCGTTGACGTTCCCCGCCTGGCCCTGGACGTGGCCCACACCGGTGGCAAGGTCGGCGAACTCATCCAACAGTGGTCCCAGACTCTCGACGAGATGCCGCGATTGACGGTCTTCTTCGACGAACTCGAATTTTCCCAAGCCCACGATCTCGGCGGGCCGAGACCCGACCTCCCCATCGGCCCGATCATGGATTTCCTTCTCGAATTGATCGATCGAACCATCGCCTGCGAAGGACACCTCGTGGTTGGTTCAACGGGATTTCCCGACACCCTCCGCCACGCATTCGCCCGGCCGGGCCGCCTTGAGCGCATCGTCGAAGTCACCCCCACCTATCCCGACGACGTGATCGCTGCCCTGGAGATTCACGCCGCCGATGCCGAGTCACGCGCCGGGCGGCCGCTCTTCGAAGATGTCGATTGGAAACACGTGGTCGGCCTCTCCAGCGAGGGGGCCACCGGGGACTGGGTCCAACTGCTGCACGGCGTCCTGCGCCACAAAGCGCGACTCGAAGCATCGGGCGAAATCGCCCCACCGGTGGTCACCGCCGATCTCGAGGGCGAGGTTGGTCGCTTCAGCCAAGCCCAGAGGCGCTTGCGCGTCACCCGTGGAGGCAACTACGTTTAGAGCCCCTGGTCTAACCCCCGGCCTAACCCCGGCACCCAAGCTGCCGACACCCTGCCTGTTCCGTAAGAATTAAAGGTTTTAAGGCACTGATCATCGCCTGCACGGGCAACAACCAAAAACGACCTAACGCCGCCAGCGTAATTCGCCGATACTAGTCCGAGAGTGCAGGACGCCCACGGAACGGGCGGCCGCACCAGGAGAGTGAACATGCAGGCTCATACGGTGCTCTTCGTCGACGACGAACCCAATATTCTGAGAGCCATCCAGCGTATCCTCCGCAACGAGAACATGACTGTGCTCACGGCCACCAGTGCCGAAGAAGCACTCAATCTTCTCAGCCACACCGAGGTTCACGCGGTGATCTCGGACCAGGACATGCCGGGAGCCAACGGCGTCGAACTTCTTTCCCGGGTACGCGACCACCATCCCGCCATCATCCGAATGATGCTGACCGGCTTTACGGCCATGGATGTCGCGGTGGACGCCATCAATCGCGGAGAAATTTTTCGACTCATTACTAAACCCTGGAACGACGAGGAACTCAAGACCATCCTGCGCCAGGCGTACGACCACTACGACCTGAAGCAGGAAATCAGGCGCCTCAATCAGGTGACCCGAAGCCAGAATTTCAGCCTTCAGGACATGAACAAAAGTCTGGAAGCCAAGGTCAGAGAGCGCACCCGCCAACTCGACGAGAAGAACCACGAACTGAAGACGGCGTATATACAAACCATTCGTGCCCTCGCCGAAGCCATCGACGCCAAGGACTCTTATACCCGGGGCCATTCCGAGCGAGTCGCCGTATACGCCTCACGAATCGCCCGAAAGATGAAGCTCGACACCCCGCTGATCGAGCGTGTTTACTTCGCGGGACTCCTACACGATGTAGGGAAAATCGGCATTCCCGACGCGATCATTACTAAACCTGACCGCCTGAGCGACGAGGAGTACGAAGAGATCAAGAAGCACCCGGAAATCGGAGCCAAAATCCTTGAACCGGTCGAATTTCTGCGCCAGATCGTGCCCTGTGTTCGACACCATCATGAGTGGTTCGACGGTTCCGACCGCGGCTACCCCGAGCGGCTGATCTCCCACTCAATTCCCCTGCCCTCCCGCATCATCCTTGTGGCCGACACCGCAGAGGCCATGACGAGCGATCGCCCCTACCGCAAAGGTTTGCCCCTAAACCGGGTCACTAGCGAACTCCGCAAATTTTCTGGAAGTCAGTTCGATCCAGTTGTGGTCGATGCCTTCCTTGAGCTTCTCGAAAAGGAGGGCGAAAGCTTCCTCTCTAAAAGTCAAAAATTCGATATCTATGAGTTTATAGAAGGCTGATTCTGAGCCACGGGAACCCACATGCAACACGACGAAACATCCAACAGACGCCACGAGAACCTGGCGAACCTGGAAGATCTCGGCTTCGGCTCCGAGTCATTATTGATGACTGACCCGAAACTCTTCATGGACAGTGCCTTCCTCGCCATCGTGACCGCTGAATTCGCACAGGAGCTAGGCGAGGACTGCAGCCGCCTGGCCCTGATCGAGATTGGTCGGCACCACGGCCTCAGCGATGCAAGACGAACCCTCACCGCCCAGTCCATGGGGGATTCGGATCGAATCCCCTCCCTGGCTCCCGGCGGGCCCAGTCTCGCCATGCAATTCGCCCAGCCCCCTCGGCCTTCGGGGGATTTCATCTTGCGAGGTGCCTGGCCCGAATGCCATGAGGCCGGTGCCAGGCTTTCTCGTCAGGGGACCTCGGTTGCTCCGAGTTGCCACCTCAGCGTCGGCTACACCGAGGGATGGCTCGCCGAAATCTACAATGCCGAGGTCCAGGTGGTCGAGATCGCCTGCCGCGCCAGCAACTCCGACCAGTGCCAATTCGAGGCCCGCATCAGGAGTTCAGACCGGGACCAAGCGCCTTCGCCACCGGAAAACTCGGATCTGACGTCTCCCTTGAACGGCTCCCCGTCCGCTTCCCGAGAACACGAGCAGGCCCACGCGCACCCGGTTGCAGGCCTCGCCGAATCGTTCCTTCCCGAGGCCACGGACTCCGCAACCGCGCTCTTCTCTCACATCGACCCAGAGAATAATTCTGTGCACGCCTGGGGTCCGGTCATGGTGTTGCCCTTCGGTGATCCCCAATTGGCCGAATCCACGGTGCGCGCTTTGGAGCAGGACGTATTCACCGAGGAGATCCGCGCCGTGATCATCGACTTGAGGGGTCGGCCAGTCGACCCCAATGCAGGCTTCGTGAGCATCGAGCGCATCCTGAAAATAATCGATCGCTGGCAGGCCCAGGTAATTTTTGCCGGTGTATCCGATGCCAATCGAAGTGTCCTCAAAGCCTTTGATCTTGCGTGCCCGTTGGGTCACGAAAAACTGTCCGAAGCCATCGCGCTGGGCTTCCGGATCGCCGAAGCCCAACGCCGCGCCGTCTAGCCCACCGCACACAGACCGCCCGGACGCTGAGCATGCCTTTTCCTGAAATCGAGCTGGCCGATTCGGCCGAATTCGCGCGCACCCCCTTACCCCGGGTGCTCATCGCCCTTCACCGCGCGAAATACAACGGTTCCCTTGTACTCCACAACGGGCGCCAGCAACGACGATTTGTCTTCCAGGCGGGCTCCCCAGTTCTTTCGGAATCCAACTTGGCCAGCGATAGCCTCGCCGCCCATCTCCGCGAGCAGCGCCTGATCTCGGCGGAGGGCTACCCACCGGTCCTCGACTACGCAAGGAAGCGGGAAGTGAGCGAGGGAGCGGCTCTCCTCGCCCTTCGAATCCTCGAACCCGTCCAACTCTTCCACGCCCTCCGGGAACAGATTCGAGACCGTCTGGTGGATTCCATGCGCTGGCAGAAGGGCCGCTACGAACTGGCTCCCACAGGCGAGGAAAATCTCGACATTGAGCCGCTCGGCTGGGATTTGCCTCCCCTGATCCATCGGGCCCTCGCTGACCACTGGACCGTGGACCGGCTCTTGAATTCGCTGTCGCCGCGACTCCTCCTGTACCCGCGCATGGGTCCGGGATTCGCCCGCGCCGTCCAGCGGTTGGAACTCAGTCCCGACCATCGAAGTCACATGGCGGCGCTGCACGAAACCCGTTCCGTCAGCGAGTCCCTCGGAGCCGGGCTCACTGCGACGCCGGTTCTCGCAGCTCTCTGGGTGCTCGATAGCCTGGGCACACTCGACTTCGCCGAGGCTCCTCCGGAGCGCCGCCAGGACGAGGTATTGACCGAATTCGACGCTGAAATTGAGTTGGCCCTAGTCGATGGTGACGGTTCGGAGAAAGTAGACGAGGTTCCGGCCAACGAAGCCCCTTCGCAGTTGTGCACCGAAACCGAAACCCTGCGTTTGAAAATTCAAACCCTACGCGCTGGCCTGGGAACCCTCGACCACTACCAACTCCTTGACGTTTCCCCGAAACTAAAATCCGCCGCCATCAAGAAAGCGTACATCGAAGCCGCCAAGCGCTATCACCCCGACGTGTTGGCCCGCCTCGGTTTGCAGGACATCAAGACCGAGGCATCCGAGGTCTTTTCCCAGCTCACCCAGGCCTTCGACGTGCTCTCGAATCCCGAGATGCGGGAGGCCTACGATGCGGAGCAACGCGGGGAACTCTCGGGCTCCGACGCCCAAATTCTTGCCCAGGCCGAGACCACCTATCGCAAGGGCGAGATCCTACTTCGCATGGGAGACTTCGGCGGTGCCCTGCGCTACCTCGAATCCGCGGTAAAAATTTGGCCCGACGAGGGGGTCTACCGAAGCGCGCTGGGATGGGCCCTCTACAAGCAGCCCTGCCCCGACCCCAAGGCCGCCCGGGAACACCTGACCAGCGCCGTTGAGCTTTCGCCGGGAGACCCGGTGGCCCATTTCCGTTTGGGCATGGTCCTACGCGCCCTCGGTGAGAGCCAGACGGCCCAGAACCTGCTCGACCGGGCCAAGCAGCTCGAGCCCCAGTCCGACTAAAGCCCCCAGTTCCGCCTCGGCGGAACCGGACTCAGGGCGCGGCGCTCTCGGGAAGAGCGTCCATACGAAGCAGGATTTGCGCGGGAGCATTCGCCTCGAAAATAATTTTTGCGGGTTGTGAAATCGCACGAGGCCAGCCCCGTACGCCAAGAGCAAACGGCGTTCCCTGGGCATCCCGGTAAAAGTATCGCGCGCTTGTATCCCCCACCCGGCTGTAGGGACCGACTAGACCGGCCCTGCGTGCGCCCGCCTCAAAGCGCGCAAGCCGGCGCATGGGCTCGGGCGAAAGCCGGACTTCCCCGACGATCACACCGCTGGGCAGCGAGTAGAGAGCCTCGAGATTGGGATCGACCAGGCTTTTCCCCGCAGCCACCCGCCCTCCCATTTTGCGCACCTCGTCGGTGGTTCGCTGCATGATGGAGACCCCCAGAAGGGGATGCGCCGAATACCCAAGGGCGTGCCCGAGTTCGTGGAGCGCAGCGCCCAGCAGTTCATCGTCCTCCAGGGAAATCCATCGCCCGAGCGGATCCTCGGCCCGGCGCACGAGGTGAACCGATGCCCAGACGATTTCGGCCCGAACGCGTTCTCCGCGAACCACCACCTGGCCCTCTTCACGCTCGATCCCACAGTCCGCCAAGGCATCGCCCGTGCCCCGGGGCGAGCCTTTTCCCCGAGAGACAAAAAGAATTTCCAACCGGGCCTCCTCGGACGGGACCTCCCTAAAGTGAATCCCCAGACCCGCGGTCGACCAGGCATCCAGAGCCTCGCGCAGAATTCTCAACTCCCGGGAATCGGCGTCGGGAGGAAGCGAAACCGGGATCGGACCCTCTCCTGACCAACGACACAGAAAGAGCAACAGCCCCCCTTCCCAGGGCACCAGGTGCGGAGCCGAGTCAAAGAGCCTCGAGTCGCGAACCCGAGGCTCTTCACCCAGGCCTCCGGGCAGATCCGAATAGTCCCATCCGCCCCCGGGCGCGGCACAGCCGCCAGCGATCAGGAGCCATCCCACCCATACCGCCAGGCCGGCCCGGGCCAGCCCGCTCCTGCCCCGGCCCTGCCGGCGTTTGCCTTTCATCTAGGCGGACTCCAGCCGGGATGCCCCGACCGAACGGGCATTCCAGGGCAAAAAAACCAGCAGCCCCAGCGCCACGGCCACCGCCAAAGCCCCGTACAGGAATCCATAGCTTGTCCTCTCCAACAGCCAACCGAATAGAGGCCCGCCCACCACCGCCCCAAGGTCCGCCAGGCCAGTAAAGATTGCCATGGCGCTCCCGCGCTGTTGCTCGGATGCGCGCTTCACCACCATCCCGAAAAGAATCGGAAACGTGTAAGCGTGGCCAATTCCGCCGAGTACACCGGCCGCCACGACCATTTCAGCAGTCTGGGCCACGGCGAGCACCCCGAACCCCCCGGCGAACACGAGGAGCGCCGGGATCAAAACTCGGACCGGACCAATCCGATCGGGAAGCCAACCCAGAAAGAGTCTAAGCACCACGGCCACCGCCGTATACCCCGCAAAATACATCCCGACCGACCCGACTTCACGGGTCATGATGAATGTCTTCAGAAAAATAAAAATTCCGGTCATGGCGGCGAAAAAAACGCCTCCAATCCACCAGAGCGGCAGCAGGTCCCGCTGCTTGAAAGTCCCCATGAACCCAATCGGCTTCGATGGATCGGGACTCCGCCTTGCCACGTCATGCAGGGGAAGCGCGGTCAAGAGCGCCAGTACGGCAAAGCCCCAGGCCCAAAGAAAAAGTGTCGAGTAGCCTCCGTCCTTCAGAATCGCATCGCCCAGCATGCCTCCGATGGACATAGGGGCCATACCCGAGACCCCGAAAATTGCCAAGCCTTCGGTCAACCGTTGGGTCGGCACACAATCCGCAGCAAAGGTGAACAACACAGTAAAGAGAATCGCCCCAGAGACCCCGTGAAGGATGCGCACCACGAGTGCCCACGCGCCGATTTGATCGACCGTGAGGTAGAGGGCGATGACAACAACATTCAGGAGGTTCCCGAAGAGGATTGGGCCACGCCGGCCGTAGCGGTCCATTACGGTGCCGAGGGCCGGACGGATCCCGATGGCGACCGCACTCATGGCGGCAAACATCCAGCCGATCATCACCGGACTCGCCCCCAGTTCGGCATAGAAACCAGGAACGTGCAGGAAGAGACAGAAGGCTATTCCCTGAAGAAAGTTGCTGACCGAACAGAGCACGAAGGGCCGGGTCAGAAGTCGCTGTTCCTGGGTCATTTCCAGGGGCCGCTCAGCCCACGATGCGGACACGGCCGGCGTCGGCGTCCGTTTCGAAACCAAAAATCTTCCCGTAGAAGTAGAGTTCGCCTTCAAGGGCCTGGCGAATATTCTCCGCCTGGCGAAACCCGTGCTGCTCGCCCTCAAAGGGCACGTAGGCGTGGGCAATCCCCTGACGGGCCAGGGCGGCCACCATGGCCTCAGCTTGGCCCGGAGGCACGATTTCGTCTTCGAGCCCCTGAAAGAAGGCGACGGGACAATTCAATCGTTCGGTAAAATGAATCGGCGAGCGAGCCCGATAGATTTCTTTCGCCTCGGGATACGGACCCACGAGCCCATCGGTGTAACGCGCTTCGAACTTATGCGTATCCCGAGCCAGTGCTTCGAGATCGCCAATTCCGTAGTGGCTCGCCCCAGCCCTAAAGGTGTCATGGAAAGTCAACGCACAGAGGGTCGTATACCCTCCTGCACTCCCCCCGCTGATCGCCAATCTTTCGGTATCCACGGAGCCATCGGCGGACAATGCCCGGGCCGCGTGCACGCAATCTTCAACGTCGATGATGCCCCATTGCCCGCGTAGAAGTTCCCGATAGTTGCGCCCGTACCCCGTCGAGCCCCCGTAGTCGACATCCACCACTGCGATCCCCCGGCTCGCCCAATACTGGAGGCGAAGATCCAATGCCGAGGATGCCGAGGCCGTGGGTCCGCCATGACTCTTGACCAACAGCGGAGGGCGTTCGTCCCCAGGTGCTTCGACTGCGCCGACGGCCGGTGCATAGACCCATGCGTGGGATCGCCGGCCATCGACCGATTCGAATTCGAATGCCTGGGGGACAACCAAGCAGGAGGGGTCGAATTCCAGCGTCGAGCCCAAGCGAAGCTCCCGGCAACGATTCGTTTCCAAATCCAGCGCCACCACCGCCGACGGTCGGACCGGGCCGGCACCCACAAAGCACGCCCGCTGCCCCTCGACCCGAAGCCCGTCAAAGCTTGTGTACGGGAGTTGAAGATCCTCCAATGCCCCTGTCTGAAGGTCGAGTCGTCCCAGCCGACTTTGGCCTCCCACACCGTGAGCGCACAGGATCGTCCGCTCCGAGACAAACGCGTACCGGGACAAACCAAAGACCCACTGCGGGCCGCCGAACTCTTCGGCCCTCGGGCAAACAGGAACCGCGCCGCTGTCCCTGAGCTGATAGAGATTCCACCATCCGCTGCGATCGGACACGAACGTCAGCGTCCCAGCGGGTGAGAATTCCGGCTGAAAAACGGACTCGGCCTCACCCCCGGCCACGGCCCGGGCAGGTCCCGTCGGCCCGTCCGGACCCCAGGGCTGGAGGAGGAGCGTCGTGCCATCCCAAGGCATGTTGGGATGGCGCCAGGCAAGAAAGGCAACTTGGCGACCATCGGCGGAGACCACTGGGGAGCTATAAAAATCGTGTCCTTGGGCAATCACGCGAGGGGACCGGGGCGTATGGGGAAGGCCCGCCTTGGGCAGGGCAAAAGCCACCAACCGATTCTCGGGTTCTTGGCCTTGTCGGTGGCCTTCCTCCACTGCCAACAGCCAGTCCCGCTCGGGGGTCGCGGCGAAGTCCGCGTAGCGAGGCCCTGGCGGCGAGAGCGGCGCCGAAGATCCCGCTTCCATCGCGTAGATCCGCTGATCGGTGAAGTCAACGTAAAAAACGCGTTCCCCGGCGACCCGGTAGTCGCCGCCTCCATACTCATGCACCCGGGTTCGAACGTTGACCGCTTCGGGAGTGCACTCCACGGGAGGCGAGCCCGGACTCTCGAAGGCATTCCGCGCGCACATCACCTGTTGCCGGCCGCCCTCTGCCGGGCGTCCCTCCAGCCAGTACACCGAGTCGTGCTCGACCCGTGGCTGGGAAATTCGCAGAGCGGCTAGAGCGAGTTGCTCGGCCCGAATCGGCGAAGGCCAGTTGCCGTAGGGATGAATCAAGGCCGCCCTCGGAGTGCCCACCCCAGACCAACGGGGACTCCCCGACCCGAGAATCCTCGGAATCCCTCAGTCATCCCCATCGCCCCTTTCCCCCGCTTCGCGATTCTTGGCATCGCCCGGGTGGGCAGGATCGAGGGATTCAGGAATCGGATCGTGCGGCTCCGTATCCTCCTCGCTGGACACAACCATCGGCGCCAATCGACTCGACGGAATGACCTTCAGCAATTGATCCAAGAGAAAGCGGTTCGCAAAAATTGCCCACAGGATGAACGGAACGGCGTCATTGATGACCAGCGCCGGAAAATATCGCGCCATGGAATCGGCGCTGGCCCCATCCCGGCCGAAGCTCGCCCACGCCCAATAGCTCAAAGCCACATGGCCGAAGAAAATCACGACAAATCCCAGGCCCAGCCCACCCAGGCGCCGCTTCAAAGGCATCTGCGGAGTGACCAGCATCAGGGCCAGGAAAGGAATGAACCCCGCCAAGCGATCGCGCACCAGCCCCGGCGAAATATGCCCCACCCCCAACTCCTGTAGCAGCGGAAATGCCAAACGCTTGAAGAGTTCGTAGTAGCTCTCGAGCCCTCCCTGGGTCCACCACCAGGTCAAGGGCGCGGTAATAAGCCCGAACTCAACGAGAATCAGAAGCGGTCTGATCTTCACGCTGCACCACCTTGACGATCCAGAGCAGCCAAACCGACGTAATCATCGCGATCATGGTTGCCTGCCAAAAATAAAGATGCATAAAATCAAACGCCGTCGACCAGTGCCGCCCGACAACAATCAGGCCGGCGATCCTGACCACGTTGAAAAGATAGATCAGCGGGCATCCCATGAGCAGCCCGAGCCCCCGCTTCGCCCAGCTCGTGGGAAAGGCCAAGACGGCGGCCGAAAAAATCAGCATCTCGTAGAGACCGGTGCACTCATCGATGATCTTCACCACGAACTGGCCGTACCAGACCATTTTCCCGTCCAGCCGGGCATCCCCGGAGATGAAGTGGAAGATCAGGTATTCGATGGTGGCCGTGGCCCGAATAAAGGCTTGAATAATCCAATTGAAGTGCTTGACCGCCAGGGGGTACGCCAGGGACACCGCGCCCAGGTACGGAAGAAAGAGCGCGATAAATCGATAGGCGGGATTGTTCCAAAAGGCCTTGATGGCCTGAAAAACCGAAGCACGGCCCCCCCCGCCGGGTTCCCGGATGTCGCCGCCTGCCGAGCCCTCCTTGGGGCGCTCTCCGTTCGTCTCCGCCATGATTGGCGCCCATCTTAGGGATTCCGGCCGGGCTCCCGCCACGCTGAAGCCACCCGGCCCTAAAAATCGGCGCAAGTCCTCTCGGCCCCGCCCGGAGGCGTCAGAGCCACGACCCGGGGCCCACCTTGGGCGTTCAAGGCCACCGCTAGGGCCCCGTCCCGCCCGGTCCATCCCAACCGGGCCCCGGAAGCAAACAGTCGCTCCAGGGCCCGTGCGTGGGGCAATCGAGCGCCCCCGCCGCAGGGCGCCGAAAGCATCAGCCAAGACGGTCGCACCGCTCTCAGGAAATCGGGACTGGACGATCCATCGCTACCGTGGTGGGCCACTTTGAGCAGATCCGCCTGGAGGTCTACTCCCGACCGTTGCAATTCGTTCTCAATTTCGATTCCGATATCCCCGGTCAGGAGCAAGCGCGCTCCCCCAAGCTCAAAGCGAAGGACCAGCGACCGTGCATTGGCCGAAGCTTCCCGGCGCGCGCGCGGGGGCCAGAGAGGCGTGACCTTCAGCGCGCCGAAACTTCGATCCGGACCGGACGCCCCGGTCTCCACAATCCGGACCCCCTTGCGCCGGGCCACTTCAAGGCTCGGACCAAACCCGGGGTCGGACCGACCCTGCCAGGGCAGCCACAGTTCGGCGACAGGCATCGCCTCAAGGACCGCCGGGACCCCCCCCCGGTGGTCGATGTCGCTGTGGGTCGCCACCACCGCATCCAATGCCTCAACCCCCAGTGCCACCAAGGCCGGGACCACCACGCTCCGGCCCAGATCGAACTCTCCGGGAATCGCTCGACCCGCATCGACCAGCACCGCCGAGTGCTCCCCCTGGACCAGCAGAGCATCGCCCTGCCCCACGTCGAACATGACGAACCGCGGCGGCGGCGGGCCCTGCTCTCCAGGCAGCGGCTCCGCGAGCCAGAGTAGGGACACAAGGGCGAGAACCACGACCTTGTGCGTCTCGGTCTGACGGCTCGCCAGCCCCGCCAAGCCCGCGGCCACCACCAGCGCCAAGGCCGCCGGACGCCCGGGGAGGCGGGGTTCCCCCGGCATGACCTGGACCAATTCGTGGACCGCGCCCAGGGTGAGGCTCGATATAAAGTGCGCCGCTTTGAGAATCCACCCTCCGGTGACAGGGTCCAGCCCGACCCCCACTGCCGCCAGCAGAGCCCCAGGCAAGAGCAGGAAACTCGTCCAGGGGATCGCAATCAGGTTGAGCACGAGCCCGGCCCCCCCCGTCGACAGACCCCGCCCGGCCAGCCAAGGGGCGGTGGCCAGCAGAGCCAACGCCGACAGATGCACCAGCCCGCGAGCCCGACGCAGCCCCGAACCCAGAACGCTGGATTCCCCGACCAGCGGGGGCGCGAGGCTCCGCTGGGCCAGAAGCAGCGCCGCGGTCGCCGAAAAAGAAAGTTGGGTGCCCAGTGCGAAAAGTTCGTGGGGAGCGGGCACACCGATCACCAACCAAGCCAGAGCGAGCAGATGGCCCACCGGAATTCTGCGACCCAGGGCGAGTGCTCCGAGATTCGCCCAGACAAATACCAGGGCCCGCTGAACCGGGGTTCCGAAACCCGCCAAGAGTGCGTAGCCCGTGGCCCCGACCCCTGCGAGCACCAGGGCTGCGATCCGCACGTCTCGGGCTGGACCCGCGATCCAACCGAACGCGAAACGCGAGAGGGCGAAGAGAGAGCCCGCCGCAAGAGCGAGGTGCAGACCCGAGATCGCCAGGACGTGGGCAATCCCCAGTCGGGCGAATTCATCCCGGGTGCCCAGACTCAGCCCACTGCGGTCCCCCACGGCCAGGGCCGCCAACAGCGCCCCCGACTCCCCGTCCCCCAAGCCCTGGGAGATACCCAGGCGTGCGGCCCCCACCCCGGCCTGGAGTTCCTCCCACCGAGCGACTCCTTGGCCAGGGACGCGGCCCGACCGCAGAACCACCACCAGGCCAGGATCCAGAAAGCGCACTCGCCCGCCCACGCCTCGGCGACGCCAACGCCGGACGGGATCCGGACGGCCCGGGTTACGCAGACCGCCAAGTGGACCCATGCGCACTCGGGCACGCAGGCGATCTCCTCGGCGAAGGCCGCCCAATGCGTCGGCCACGGGCGCCGAGGAGCGAAACTGGCCGAGCAGCCGGTGCGGTAGGGGCCGAGCGACCACCGGGACCCCGCCCTGTCCGGGTGAGGGCACTTCCACCGACCCGCAAAGCTCGACGGCGTAGGTCGCCGTGGTTCGTCCCAAGCCGCAGACACGCGCCTCAAGGGTGAGTTCCCGACTCTCCCGAGGCGCGAAGCGCGCGGCAGAATCCAACCGAGCGAACAGGCTCGCCGCCCCGGCCCCAAAAGCCAGCACCAACGCGAGCACCTTGACACCGCCGAGCCTGCCTCCCAAGACGGCCGCCCCGAGCGCGCTCACCAAAGCGAGCCCATAGGAGGGCCAACCTGAAATCAGCGGCCAGCCCAGATCGGCGACTAGAATGCCGAGCCCGTGCGCCAGCACCAGAAGCGGAAGTCCAAATGGCAACCCAACAGTCCCGGGGACCCGGAACCCAAAGTGTACCCGACCCCCGAGGCCGGGGGGTTTCAAACTTCAAGCCCATGGAGCTCGCGCCGCACGGGACTACTGCAAGCGGCGAACCTTGCTCCGGCCTTCGGACGCACTCAGCCGCTGCAAGAAAGCACTCAGAACTTTCACGGTTTCGTCGAGTTTCTGGATCTCGCGAGCGAAGTCTCGGAAGAGCCTCGCCTGTACCCGCTCGGAGCCTGTCGCGTGCCCAGGATCGGGTTTCGCCTGAAAATAATCCACTAGGGCAAAGGCCACTCCATCGAGCACCCGGTCCGCTTCCCCATCGTCGAGCCCTCGGAGCTTCGGCTCAATGGCCCGAGCCAGGGACTCGCACTTCTCCAGCGAGACTCCTCGGCGTGCCAGCGCCGACTCGATCTCACCACGCACATCGAAGTCGCCTGAGTCCTCGGTTCCCACGCCCTCTACCGCAGTTCGCACCCTGCGCCACTTCATTCCGCTCATCTCGGGTCCCCCTCAGGCCCCGCCCACCCAAAATGGGTGCACGCTTAGATTCCGTTGTCATCGCAATTCTGGTGCCAGATTCGGTCGCGGGGGGGGAATCTTTAAGTATCTGTTTTTAATAGTTTTTTTATATTCTAAAAAAATGGCGACGAGCTAGGTCGCCCCCCTGGTGTCGCACAGGGGCGGAATTGGGAAGCCCGCTACCCTCGCGGATCCTCCCCGCCGGGACCTCCCTCACCACTGCCGGATTCCGGGAGAGCCGGTCCTTCGTCGACCTTGGCCATTCGAGCGAAGAAGTCATGAATCGTCTCCGCGTCCCGGCCGGAGACCCCCGACACCGCGGCCAGTTGCGCTTTGCTGGCCTCTCGAACCGCCCTGAGGGAACCGAGTTGCTTCAGCAGCGCACGGCGCTTGATCGCGCCGATGCCCGGCAGCTCTTCAAGAATCGACCTCAGACCGAACTTGGAACGCAAATCGCGCTGATATTCGATGGCAAAACGATGGGACTCGTCGCGCACGCGCTGAAGCAGCAACAGCCCACGGGAACTCTTGGCCAGCAGGATCGCATTGGCCCGCCCGGGCTTGAAGAGGCGCTCGGCCTTGAGCCCGCCCGAACGTTTCACCCGGGGTGACGGCGACTCGGTATCGCGCTCCTTCGAGATCCCCAGGGTATCCACGGTCAACCCGGCGTCCTCAAGGGCAGCGGTGACCACACCCAGTTGCCCGCGTCCCCCATCGACCATCAACAGATCGGGAAGCGCTTCGGTTTCGACCCGCGCGAGCCGGCGGCCCAGGACCTCGCCCAGGCACGCGTAGTCGTCTCCCGCAGCAGCCTGCTTGATCCGATATCTGCGATAGGCACTCTTGACCGGAACGCCCTCCTCGAAGACCACCCGGCTGGCCACCGCGAGAGTCCCCTGGAGATTCGACACGTCGTAGCATTCGATCCGATTCGGCATCCGAGCCAGAGCGCACTCGCTGCGTATTTCTTCCATGGCGGCCTCGACGCTTTCCCGGGCAGCGAGCCGCTGGTCCAAGCCAATCTGCGCGTTACGCGTGGCAATCTCCACCATCCGTTTTGCGGCACCGCGCTGGGGTGTCTTGATCGCTACGCGATGGGAAGCGCGTTCGCGCAGCAACTCCTCTAGTCCCCCCCCATCGTCGAAGACCACGGACCCGACGATCTCACGGGGTGCCGACCGGCCATCCTTCTTGCCGTAGTACTGACCCAGAAACGACGACATCACCTCGCCGTCATCGATTTGCACTTTGGAAAATGAGTAATCGTCCGCCGCGATCACCCGCCCTTCGCGAACGTGGAGCACCTGGATCTCAACCTCGCCCCCCAGGCGCGCGAGACCGAATACATCGCGCTCAAGTTTCTGATCCGAAACGATCTGCTGCTCCATTAAGGTGTGGGCCACAGCTTCAATTCGGTTTCGCAGGCGAGCCGCCTCCTCGAATCGCTCGGCCTCGGACGCGGCCTGCATCTGGCCTCGCAAACGCTGGACGAGTTCGTCCGAGCGCCCTCTTAGGAAAAGAGTCGTCCCGCGTACCTGATCCGCATAGACCTCGGGATCCGCAAGGCCGCAGCAGGGACCGAGACAACGCCCCATTTCGTATTCGATACACGGACGCCCACGCCGGGCGTAGTCCTTGAACGTGCCATCGCTGCACGAGCGCAAGGGAAAGAGTCGGCGAAGGTTTGAGAGAGACTCCTTCAGGGCCACGCTCGATGTATACGGGCCAAAATAGTCCGCCCCGTCCTTCCGGAACCGACGCACCGAACTGATTCGCGGCCACTCGTCCCTCGGGTCGATGCGCAGGGCCAAGTACTGCTTGTCGTCGCGCAGCTTGACGTTGAAGACCGGCTTGTGCCGCTTGATGAGCTCGTTCTCCAGGAGAAGGGCTTCCTTCACGTTCGCCGTAGCCAGAACGTCCACGTCGGCGACCCGATCCATCAGCACGGGTATCTGGTGGCGGCCATCCCCGCCCCCAAAATATTGCCTCACACGCGAACGCAGGTTCTGCGCCTTGCCCACGTAGAGCACAGCGCCCCCATCGCTCTTGAATTGATAGACACCCGGGCCCGTGGGAAGCGATTTCACCTTGGCCTCCAGGGCCTGCCGGTCGGCGGCGGAACCGGTCATGTCAACCGGAGGCGGGCCGCCTCCAAAACCTTGATGCGATCGCGCAGGTCTGCGGCGCGTTCGAAATCCAATTCCTTGGCGGCGGCCTTCATCTCGCTGCGCAAGGATTCCAGCAAGCCCGGAAGTTCGTGGGCGGGTACGCCGTCAAACCCTTCCTCGCCGCTCTTCTCCACCGTGACATAGTCCGCATTCCAGATCGAATCCTGCGAACTGGCGATGCTCTTCGAAATGGTCACGGGCGTGATCCCGTGCTCGGCGTTATACGCTTCCTGGATCGCCCTCCTCCGGGACGTCTCTTCCAGGGTCGAGCGAATCGAATCCGTCTCCTTGTCGGCATAGAGGATTACCCGACCCTCCACGTTTCTCGCTGCCCGCCCGATGGTCTGGATCAACGAGCGACCCGAGCGAAGAAAGCCTTCCTTGTCGGCGTCCAGGATCGCGACCAAGGACACCTCGGGGATGTCCAACCCCTCCCGGAGGAGATTGATCCCCACCAGCACATCGAAGCTGCCCTCGCGCAATTCCCGAATCAACTCCATTCGCTCCATCACCTTGATATCGCTGTGGAGATAGCGAATAGCGACGCCCAGATCGGCGTAGTACTCGGACAACTCCTCGGCCATGCGCTTGGTCAGGGTCGTCACGAGGACACGGCTTCCCGTCGCTACGACGCGACGCACCTCATCGAGCAGGTCGTCCACCTGCCCGCTTGCCGGGCGAATCTCCACCTGGGGATCGACCAGTCCGGTGGGCCGGATCACCTGCTCGACCACGACACCGCCCGAGTGCTCGAGTTCGTAGGCCGCCGGGGTCGCCGAGACGTAGACGCGCTGAAGCGTGCGTTTCTCCCACTCTTCGAAGGTCAGGGGGCGGTTGTCCAGGGCCGAAGGAAGCCGCCAACCGAACTCCACCAATGTCTCCTTGCGCGCCCGATCCCCCCTGGACATGCCGCCAATTTGGGATACTCCGATATGGCTCTCGTCCATCACGAGAAGAGTGTCGTCGGGAAGATAGTCATAGAGGGTAAACGGCGTCTGCCCGGCGGATCGGCCGTCGAGCCAACGTGAGTAGTTCTCGACCCCGTGACAGAAGCCCAACTCCTCGAGCATCTCGATATCGTACATCGTGCGGGTTTCCAGACGCTGGGCCTCAAGCAGTTTGCCCGCTTTCTTGAACTCGATCAGGCGCTGGTCCAATTCTTCCCGTATTCCTTCCACCGCCTGCTCGAGACGTTCGGCAGTGGCCACATAATGGCTGGCCGGGTAGATCATGGCCCGACGGGGACGCGCCATCACTTTGCCCCTGAGTGGATCAATCGCCGCAATAGCATCGATTTCGTCGCCGAAGAACTCCACCCGAATTGCGCGATCGCTTTCGTATTGGGGGAAGATCTCCACCACGTCGCCGCGCACCCGGAAAGTGCCTCGATGGAAATCGTGGTCGTTTCGGGTGTAGAGCATGTCCACGAGCTGACGCAGGAGATCCTCCCGCACCAGGGGCATCCCCGACTCCAGATAGAGGTGCATGGACCCGTAGTTCTCGGGCGCGCCCAGACCGTAAATGCATGAGACGCTGGCGACCACCAGCACATCGCGCCGGGTCAGAATTGAATGTGTGGCCGAATGACGCAGCTTGTCGATCTCGTCGTTGACCTGGGAATCCTTTTCGATGTAGGTATCGCTCGAGGGGATATAGGCCTCGGGCTGGTAGTAGTCGTAATAGGAAACAAAGTACTCGACGGCGTTCTCGGGAAAGAGTTCCTTGAACTCGCCGTAGAGCTGAGCCGCCAGGGTCTTATTGGGTGACATCACCAGGGTGGGCCGATTGATCTTCTCCACCAGGCACGCGATGGTAAATGTCTTGCCGCTCCCCGTGACCCCAAGCAGGGTCTGGTGAGCATCGCTCCGAACGATTCCCTCGTGGAGTTCGCGAATGGCCTGGGGTTGATCGCCCGAGGGTTCGTACTGCGAGACGAGTTTGAACGGCTTCTCGCTCAAGACCGCCTCCAGCGCGGCCCCTCCGGCGTGTCGATCAACTCAACACCCTCGGCCGCCAGTTCGTCTCGGATTCGATCCGCGCTGGCGAAATCCCGGCTGACCCGGGCCGCCTCCCGCTGCTTCAGCAGGCCATCGATGCGGGGATCGCTTTCGTACCCTTCCTGGGCGCGTTCAGCATGGGCAAGATCGAGCCCCAGCACCGCGTCAAACTCGAGTAACAGATCCCTCTGATCCGCCGACGAGAGCTTACCGCTGCGCACAACGTCCCAGAGCACGGCCAGCGCCTTGGGGGCGTTGAGATCGTCGGCCATGGCTTCGCGAAATTGCGTGCGATGGGCTGCCTGTTTGTCGGGGTCTCCTCTGTCTTTCACCCCGCGGAGATCCGCAGCCAGGGCCACCAGCCGACTATGCCCGCGCGCCGCCGCCTCCATAGATTCGTCGTTGAAGGTCTGTTGCTGGCGGTAATGGGCCTGGAGAAAGAAATAACGGAAGGCCAGTGGGTCGTACCCTCGCTCGGCGAGGTCCAACAGGGTCTTCACGTTGCCCTTGGATTTGGACATCTTTTCCCCGCCGAAATCGAGGAATTCGTTGTGGAGCCAGTACTCCACCCAGGGATGGACGCCAAATCCGCACTCGCTCTGGGCCACTTCATTGGTGTGGTGGACCGTGGCGAGATCGATTCCACCGGTATGAATATCAAAGTGCTCGCCGAGATAACGACTGCTCATGGCCGAGCACTCGAGGTGCCAGCCCGGGAACCCCCGCCCCCACGGTGACTCCCATTCCTGGAGGCGGCGCACATCGGGATCGGCAAATTTCCAAATCGCGAAATCCGCAGGGTGCCGTTTGCCCTCGACCTGGTCGATGCGTTGAGCTCCAGCCTGCCCCTCCAGATCGAGACCCGCCAATTCGGTGTAGCGGGGAAACCGAGCAATATCGAAATAGATCCCGTCCTCGATCCGGTAGAGGTAGCCCCCCTCTTCCAGCTTGACCCCAAGTTTGATCTGTTCGTCGATATGTTCCGTGGCCTTGGGATTGTGTTCGGGTTCGACGCAATTCACCGCCTGGCGATCCCTGCGCCAGAGCTCGGTATAGCGGTCTGCAATTTCCTCGGCGGTTTCGCCCGCTCGCTGGGCGGCGAGTTCCATCTTGTCCTCGCCCTCGTCCGCGTCCGAGACCAGGTGACCGACGTCGGTGATATTGATCACATGGGTCACCGCAAATCCCTCGCTCTCGAGAAAGCGACGGAGCAAGTCGGCAAAGAGCTGGGAACGAACGTTGCCGATATGCATGGGGCCATACACTGTCGGGCCGCAGGTGTAGATACCCGCCTGGCCGTTCTTCAAGGGCCGAAAAATTTCCTTCTTCCGGGTCCGCGTATTGTAGAAATGGATCGCGCTCACGCCTGCTCTTTCCCCCTGCCGGCTCCGTCGGCAAACCCCACCCTGCTCATCGCTCTTCGGCCTCGATCAGGACCACGGCCAACGCCGCCATACCCTCCCCTCGCCCGAGGGAGCCCAAGCCATCGTTGCTCTTGATTTTTAGATTCACACGCTCTCCGGGCGCCCCCAGCAGGGAAGCCAGGCTCGCTTCCATCGCGGATTGATGGGGCGCCAGTCGCGGTGCCTGGGCGATCAGCGTGCAATCGAGATTTCCGATTCGCCAGCCCGCCTCGCGCATCATCGTGGTCACTCGGGCCAGCAGGTCGCGGCTCGCCGCTCCCTCCAAGGCCGCGTCGCTGGAAGGGAAATGGCGGCCCAAGTCGCCCTCCCCGAGCGCGCCAAGAATCGCGTCCGCCACGGCGTGGAGCACCACGTCGCCGTCGGAGTGACCCTCGAGTCCGCGGTCGTTGGGGATCCGCTCACCGGCCAGCATCAGGGGACGACCGGGCACCAGACGGTGGCTGTCGTAGCCTTGCCCCACCCTCATGGCGCGGTGCCCTCCCGGGCGAGCAAATGCTCCGCGCGAGCCAGATCCTCGGGACCGGTGATTTTAAAGTTGCCCGGGTCCCCGGGCACCACGTGGACAGGAGCGCCCATACGCTCGACCAACTGGGCGTCGTCCGTTCCCTGGAAACCATCGGCCCGGGCTTTCTCCAGCGCCTCGGCGTAGAGCGCCCGGTGAAAGACCTGAGGGGTCTGTGCCCCCCAGCAGGCCCGTCGATCGGGTGTAGAAATCACCACAGCATCTTTTACGTGCTTGACCGTATCGGGCACCGGAGCCGCCAACAATGCGGCCCCGTGCCGCTCGGCGGCGGCGACCACTCGGGCCACGTCGGCGACCTCCACCCGACACCGTGCGGCATCATGAATCGCCACAAGGTCGATTTCCGCCGGGAGAGCCGCCAATCCAGCAGCCACTGAATCCTGGCGCTCGGCGCCTCCAATGACGGGCTTGGCCAGACGCGGGTCGCCGGGCAGTTCGAGCGCCGCATAGCGGTCCAGATCCTCTCGGGAAATCACCGGCTGAACCCATTTGAAGCCTGGAAAGCCGAGCAGACAGTCCAGCGCACGAACAAGAAGCACTTTTCCCCCGAGGTCAACGAAAGCCTTGGGGGTCTTCCCCCCAAGTCGCTCCCCTCGCCCGGCTGCCAGCACGATTACCGCCGAATACATTGAGAAAGAATAGAGCGGCCTCCCCCGGGATGCCTGCGCGGGGCCGGGAAAACAAATTGGGTCCATTCATCCACGGCCCGGCCAATTCCCGATGAAAACGTTTCCGAAATCTCCTCCCCCGCCTTCCAGCGGTGCAAGAGGGCTTTGGGTACAGTCCCGGCCGGAGGAATTCATGACCATTCGCACCGCCCCGATTCTCGCATCGGCGTTCGTTTTCTTGCTAGTCAGCTCAACGGCCCA
>DUCT01000097.1 GCA_012959665.1 Myxococcales bacterium
CATGTCTTTCACAACATCTGCCGGCACAGGAGCCTCCAACTCGTTCGCGACTCATGCGCCGATTTGGCCCAGTTGACCTGCCCCTATCATGCATGGAGCTACTCCCTCTCTGGAGCTTTTCTGGGTGCTCCCTACTTCTCCGGGAAACCCGGAGCTCGCATTCCCAAGGAAGTTTCAAGCAAGCTCGGACTTGTCCCGGTTCGCCACCACGAATGGTTCGACGTGATTTTCGTTGATCTGTCGGGAACCGCACCCCCCTTCGAAGAGTGGATCGCCCCGGTGGCCGACGTCTTCCAGCCCTTCGACTCAACGAGACTGCGGCTCACCTCGGTCAACGGCTACGAGATCAATGCAAACTGGAAGCTCGTCTGTGAAAATTTCTTGGACAACTACCACGTCCCCTTTCTTCACAGCCAGACGGGCGGTCCGAGTTCGGCGGTCAATTTCAAGACCCTAGACCTGAGTGAAGACATTTTCGGCTTCACCTTGCCCACCGGCGAAGCCGACAAGCCCAAATCCCTCTGGCTTCCCCATCTCGAGGTAGGCGAAGATTTAGAGGATGCCCAGTTTTTCTTCTGCCTCTTCCCCAACACACTCCTCGCCATCACCTCGAGTTGGTTCCAAGTCATCAGTGTACAACCGGAGGCCGTCGAAACTTCTTTGGAGTTTCTGGGCCTTTACGTCGTTGACGAAGTTCCTGGCGAGGGCCAGATCGAAATCGAACGCTTTTCCAAGCTAATGAATCATATCAACCAGCAGGATGTAGAAATTCTTGATTCGATGCAGAAGGGAGCGCACTCGCCAGCAACTGCCGAGTCATATTCAGCGCCCTACTGGGACAAACCCGTTCAACTTTTCCATCGACGAGTTGAGCCGACATCGGAAGGAATCGTCCGCTAGTTTTTCGCACACTGCCGCGTCGATTGAGCTACCCCCCACTTGATTCAAATTTTGAGGCCTTATGTCGGATTCACCCGAACGTCCACAGCCCCTGGGCGGCAATCAGATGCCGCGGTTCGCGGGCCCCGCCACCATGATGCGGCTACCCGCCCGGGAGAGCGCTGCTGGGCTGGACGCGTGCTTCCTGGGAGTGCCGTTGGATATCGGCACTTCCAACCGGCCCGGCGCCCGTTATGGCCCCAGGGAAATTCGGAATGAGTCGGTTCTCCTGCGCCCCTACAACATGGCGACCCGCAGTGCACCCTTCGATTCGCTCAACGTGGCCGATATTGGCGACGTTCCTATCAACACTTTCAACCTCGCGGACTCTGTCCGCATCATCGAGGAAGCCTACACGGATCTGCTGATTCACGACTGCGTACCGCTGACTCTCGGTGGCGATCACACCATCGCACTTCCCATTCTTCGAGCGATTTACCAGAAGCATGGTCCCGTTGGAGTGGTTCACGTGGATGCCCATACCGACACCAGCGATGCCATGTTCGGCGAACCCGTAACCCACGGAACACCCTTTCGGCGGGCAGTGGAGGAGGGACTCCTCGCCCCCGAGCGCGTGGTTCAAATCGGCCTGAGAGGAACCGGATACGATCCCAACGATTTTGAGTGGGCGCGCGAGCAGGGCTTCCGATTGGTGCCGGCTGACGAGTGCTGGCACCGCTCGCTCTCGCCGCTCATGGACGAGGTACGCGAGCAGCTGGGCTCGGGACCGGTCTACATCAGCTTCGATATCGACGGGCTCGATCCCGCCTATGCGGGAGGAACGGGGACGCCTGAGATCGGCGGATTGACCTCGATTCAGGCCCTCGAAATCATTCGAGGCTGCCAGGGCCTCGACGTTGTCGGTGCCGACCTTGTCGAAGTGGCCCCGGTCTACGATGCCTCGGGCAATACCGCACTCCTCGCTGCGAACCTGCTTTTCGAGATGCTCTGCATTCTGCCCGGTGTGAAAAAACGCTGATTGTCTCGACTGGCTTCCCGAGAATCGGCACTCGGGGCGGGTAATCAGGGGCGGGTAATCTGGCCCCCATCGACGTTGATGATCTGCCCCGTCAGCCAGGCAGCTCCATCCGAGAGTAGAAAGAGGCAGGTCTGCACCAGATCTGCGGGTTCGCCAAGACGCTGCAGCGCGAGTTGTGGGATCATGTGCTGGACATAGTCGCCCGCAGTCTTCGCCAGGGCCTCGGTTTGGGTCGGCCCGGGTGCAATCGCGTTGACACGAATGCCCTGGGGACCGAGTTCCTTGGAGAGACAATGGGTAACGCCGTTGACGCCTAGCTTGGCCAGGCCGTAGAAGCCTACTCCCATCCACGCGGCCGTGGATGACTGGTTGACCACCGCCCCGCCCCCGCGCTCCTTCATGGACCGAAAGCAAGCACGGGTGCAAAGCAGCGCACCATTCATATTGACGTTCATGAAACGTTGGTAGTAATCCCAATCGACATTCAGCAGGGAATCGAGTTTCATGTCGCCAAAGATGGCGGCGTTGTTCACCAGCAGATCGATTCCCCCATAGATGTCGGTGACTTGCTCCGCCATTGTGGCCGTTGATTCGGGGCAGCCCACATCAACTTCCACGAAGGAAGCCTCGCCCCCTCCCGCACGAATCGATTCGGCAATGCTTTCACCATTTTCCTTGTGGATCTCAGCGATCACCACCTTGGCCCCATGGGAAGCGAGTCCTCTTGCATAGGCCTCACCAATTCCGCCGCCCGCCCCGGTGACGATGGCGACCTTATCTGCGATTCCGTCGTATTCCATGACCAGGCTCCTTCTCATCGTCACTCGGCAAATGCTTCATGACTCTCGCTTTGAAAACTAGAATTCTTCGGTGTTGCACTGGCCCGCGCGAAAGGCGGAACCAAACCCTACCACGCCACCCCGGACGAGCCATCCGAACGAGCCATCCGAACGATCCCCCCGAGGCAATACGGGCTTCTGAATGGGGCTTCTGAATGGGGCTTCTGAAATGGCGGTTCTTGAATGGCGCTTCTAAATGGCGCTTCTGAATGGCGCTTCTAAATGGCGCTTCTGAAACGGATCTTCTAAATGGAGGTTCTTAAATGAAGCTTCTTGATTACTGGCTCAGGGTCGGTGGAGGCCGGTACCAGATCGGGGAGGTCCAGGCGCGTTCCTGGATGGTCGGCGAGTAGAAGGGCTCTTCGGCTTCGTCCAGGCAACAGCGGCCATAGACATCGCCCAGGGCGCCCTCATCCTGGGCGGCTTGGGTGGCCACCGCCGCCTGCTCGGCACATGCGCTTGCGAACGGGTTCACTCCCGCCGCCTGGCATTGGAAGGTACTCCACCGGCAGCTCGGGTTCTCGAGCACCCGGGCGTAATAGAAGGCAGGGCGCTCGGAATCGAAGTCTGGATCTTGCCAAACCGCGCAAAGTTGAGTGTGCCCAGTACCCGTGGGCGCGCAGGTATCGGGGTCGACTCCGGCAGTCTCATCTGCCCGACCCACTACATCGATCACCCTCTCGTGGGTCGCGCCATCCTCTCCGACCCAACCCTTGATGATCTGGATGCGCTGGAGGTCGAGGCCCCCGTGGCCGGGTGACCCGGCATCTTTCAGGGCAGCCACCAAGAATCGAGGTGCGGCCGCATCGGGCGGGCCCACGAGATCCCCCCCCATAGGCACACCCTTCGCGTACCCATGCCCGACAAAATCTTCCTGAGAGCAGGCCTCCAAATCGAGGTCAAAGCCGCCGAAGAAGCGAACGACCGGGCGGGTCCCGCTGGTGGCGTAGGTCTCCCGACGGCGCATGGCCTCAAAAATTGCATCCCGCGAATTCTCTTCGGCCCAGACCACCGCGAGCCCACCCGGATTGTCTGAAAAATGATCCTGCACGTTTCGGTAACCCGCATCCCGTCGGCCCAGATGCCCCAGGTACCCGTCCTCGTCGGCGCCTCCGGGCGAGGCGCTGTGGGTATCGGTGCTGCCGATAAAACCAAGCTTGAAAGGATTCAGGCCCGAGGTCTGGTCGAGAAGAAGCCCATCTTTGAGCACATTGCGGACCATGTTTCGACGCGCGAATTGCTCGAGGGGAACCGGCGCTCCTTCGGGCGCACGCATCTTTCCGAAGACCACGCCCAGGGCTGAAAGGTTGTCGGTCTTGTTTTGCTCAAAGGTGCAGAGTTCGTCGGCCGTATCCAGACCGCGGCCGGCCAGGCGATCAAAACGGCACTCACTGCTCGCCTTGTGTTGAGTCAACTCCACCAAGGGCTCAAAAAAAATCCGGGCCTCGGCCTCCTCCATCGAGGCCGGATCGGGAAACATCCATCCCCCCGAAAGGTTTGAATTGTGGGGGATGGCGAGTACATCGCAGCCCTCATCCCCGTCGACGCATTCGGCTCGAAGTTGACGCCAGAGTTCGGGCACGTTTCGGCTGCCGGTATCGTAGGCACTGATGGGGTACTCAGTCACTCTCTCGTTACGGAAGATGACGTTGCGGTGAAGATTCCGAAAGTTCGGAGCGTCGCTGTACTCGTAGGCAACGAACGTCGTAAATTCACAATTCGCGCTGCGATCGTAGTGATCTTCTGCCGCCCTTTGGATATTGCCCCAGAACTCCAGAAGCCTCTTTGGACAGTTCGAGCCCGGCAAATCGCAGATTATCGAGCGAT
>DUCT01000098.1 GCA_012959665.1 Myxococcales bacterium
TCGAATCGGTCGAATTTCCCACAGTCGAAAGCAGGAAGCCGGGGTGTACTCCTGCACGATTTCAACGCCTATCAGAAGTCCGGAAGCGGCTGACGGGATACACTCGGACGTTGTGCCAGAACCCAGCTTGAATGTCCTATCCCCGGAGCTCTTCTGTTGCAGGCTGGGCGCTCCGGTCGATGGAGGCTGCCTCAATCCTGACGCATAGCTCGCGAGCGCGGCTTTCATAGCCATCCAGAAGCCTGAGGAGATCACTCCCGTCGTCGGCCTTCCGCGGGTACAGATCCGATGTTTTGGCCGGATCGGTTGCCGAGTCGTATAGCTCGTACCTGTATCCGGCGCGGGTACGATACCGGGCGAGCTTCATGGAGCCTTGGCGCACGCTGTAGGCGGGGGGGGACGGCAGTGCCTGTCGTCCGGGCCCAAGTACCCAATCTGCAAGGGGCTCGCTAAAGAGCAGGCGTGCGGCGAAGCCCTTTACGATCGTTTCCTGGGGACATGAGTTCAACCCGACTTCGTCCTTCGCCCGACTGGACGCTGGATACCCCCAGGAATTTCCAGGATCGTCGGCATCAGATCGATGTGCCCAACCGGAGACTGGATTCGCCTTCCGGGCGGAATCGAAGGGCCCCAGAATATGAGGGGAACGCATCCCATACCCGGACGCCCGTCACGGATCCCCTAGGGATTTAACATAACGCCCATCCTCGGACGTTGTGCCAGAAGGCAGCTTGTATGTCCTATCCCCCAGCCCCGATTTCTATTCGTGGCCTAGAGCGAAGTCCAGGAAATGGTCATCGCGAGAATCACCCCGCATACCCCGGCCATCGAAAGCAAGAAAATTCGGCGGGCGAGGATCCCGCCTTCGTCGTCGTTGGGTTCCATTTCTTCCCTCCTTCCGACGAAGGGATTGCAGGCATCATGCCATCGCCCAGGCGCGGCGTGATCCTCCTTGACGCCGCATCCGGCCGAACGGGGCCGTGGATTTGCGACAGCCTGTCCATTTATTCACTCGGCTGGGGCACTTTGTCACGGCGAACTGGCCAAGGTCCCGCCTACCCGCCCTAACCCGCGGCACGCGCATTGCAGATCCATGGGGTTCGATGGCATGCCGAGATCAGCGGCTGATTCCGGGGGCAAATGGACTCCATGAGTTCGCACGACAGAGCAAGGAATGGCGGGCGCCCTCTCAGCGCAGCGGTTCAACTCTCCAACGAGCACGATCGTCTGAATCGCCTCTACACCACCCTGCTGCGCGATCTGCATCCGAGTTCACGCCATGCAGCGTACGCGAGCTTCGTCAGGCTCCGGGATGCGCTCGAATCGCATTTTGAGGTCGAGGACCAGGTCCATTTCCCGACGGTCCAGAAATTTCGACCGGAGTTCGCCAGCCTGATTCAGAGCCTGCAAGAGGGTCACACGCGTTTCCGCAAGGAGCTGATTCAGATCAGCCAGATTATAGCGGCTGGGGAAATCGAAGAGAGTCGTCGGCTCGTCGACGTCTTCGCCCAGGAAATTGCGGAACACGAAAAAACCGAGGAAGATCTCCTCGCCCAGATCATGAGCGCTCCCTCTCGCCGCTGATGGATCAGGCCTCGCCCCGGCGGTAGAGAGTCCGCCGGTTGATTCCAAGCAACTTGGCCGCCTGCAGTTTGTTCCCCTTCGTCTGCAGGAGCACGCGCTTGGTGTAGAGCGCTTCGAGTTCGCGCAGCGTCAGTTGGGCGCTAAGCGCGAAGTCGAGAGGATCTTTGGCGGATTCGTCTCTCGAAGTGTCGACTTCACCCGAAGGCAGGAGCAGGTCATCGGGCTCGAGTTCGCTCTTATCGCTGACGGCCAGGGACCTCTCGATGACGTTCTCGAGTTCCCGGGCATTGCCCTCCCAGCTGCAGCGACCCAGGGCCCTCATCGCCCCATCGGAAAGCGTTCGGCGCTCTCCGGGTGCATGCCGCTCCAGGAAGAGCTGGGCGAGCCGCATGATGTCCTCTGGACGCGAGCGAAGCGGCGGAATGTGGACGGGAATGACGTCCAGCCGATAGAAGAGGTCCTGGCGGAATTTTCCGACCTTGATCTGCTCGCGCAGATCCTGGTGGGTGGCCGATACAATCCGCACATCGACCTTGGTGGTCGTTGTTCCCCCCACCGGTCGAATTTCTCCGTCCTGGAGAACCCGCAGAAGCTTGCTCTGCAGGCTCAGGGGCATATCTCCGATTTCATCAAGAAAGAGGGTTCCGCTATTCGCCTTCTCGAAAAGCCCTTTCTTGGAGGCGGAGGCGCCCGTAAATGCGCCGCGCACGTGGCCGAAGAGTTCGCTCTCGAGTAGCCCTTCAGGGATCGCCGTACAGTTCACGGGTACGAAGGCCGCATCCTTGCGGTTCCCCGAAAAATGGAGGGTACGGGCCACGACTTCCTTGCCGGTTCCACTTTCTCCGGTGATCAGAACGCTGCTGCTGCTGTTGGCCACCTTGCGAACCAGCGAGAATATTTCGCGCATCGCGGCGCTCTCGCCCTTGAGGTCACCCACGGCCGTCGTTTTGTCGACGGCGGCGCGGAGGCGGCGGTTCTCAAGCTCGAGGGCTCGGTGCTCAAGGGCACGATCCATGACCACGGTGATTTCGCCCCGGCGGAAAGGCTTGGTGACGTAGTCGAAGGCCCCAGCCCGCATGGCGTCCACCGCCGAGTCAATGCTTCCGAAAGCGGTCATGAGCACCACGGGGGTCCCCGCCCGAATCTCGCGCAATTGTCCGACCAATTCGACTCCGCTGCCGCCGGGCATCTTGATATCGCTGAGAACGGCGTCGAAATCCTCGTGCCGCGCGGCTTCCAGGGCCTCTTGAGCGCTCGTGGCCACTGTCTGTTGGTAGCCCGAGTCCCCAAGCATCGAGGCCAGCATTTGTCCCATCGCGGGATCGTCATCGACAATCAAAATCGAGGGTTCTTGGTTTTCCATGACAGCCTGTCGTTGCATGAAGAGTGCCAAGCGCGTGGCAAGCGCTATGCGGGTTTCAGCCCCTCGATCGCACGGAAATGAGGCGAGTTAGCACAAAATGGGTCAACAATATGCCAAAATGCCCCAGTTTGGCGAGCGCTATAGAGGCAAAATCACCAAGAATTCCGTACCCGACCCCAACCCGCTGGACGCCTCGATTTCGGCTCCATGATCACGAGCGATCTCCTGTGCGACCACCAGGCCCAACCCACTTCCCTGGCCAGCTCGCTTGCTCGTGAAGAAGGGGTCGAAGATCAGCCGCAGGTCAGCCGGTGAAATTCCGATGCCATCATCCGATATGCGAACCGACACGTGACGCGGGCCGGAACGGGCAATTCCGACCTCAAGGTGTCCACCCTCCTCCATCGCATCGAAGGCATTGAGGATCAGGTTCAAGAACAGCTGCTGAAGGCGGTCGTTATCGCCCCTCAGGCCTGGGATCTCATCGTAAGATCGGACCACTTCGATTCCCTGGCGCTCCGCCTTGTTGCCAATGAAGGAGAGCACCACATCCAGCAAGGTGCTCAGATCGACGGCTTCGCGATTGACTTCGGCAGGCCGGGCAAGATTCAGCAATCCCTGCATGATATTCGAGATACGGTCGATCTGGTCGACGATTATGCCCAGGCGTGATTGACCGTCTTCCCCATCTACGAAGTTCTCGAGCAACTCGGCGTGCCCCCGGATGATGCCCATGGGTGTGCCAATTTCGTGGGCCAATCCGGCAGCGATGGCACCCACAGAGGCGAGGCGCTCCGCCGCCCGGGCGCGCTCGGTGGTTCTCTGCAACTCCACCCGCTGCTCGTCGACCTGGCGGGCCAGGCCCCTTCCCGACTGCGCGAGCGTCTCGGCGAGTGCACCGAGACTCTGCTCCCGCCCCTCCACGTAGGCCTCCATGGCGAGTTGGGCGTCCAGCATGAGCATCTTCTGGAGGGAAATGAGCGCGGGCTCCGCGTCCTCCCTGGCCCCCTTGAAAAAATCGGAAATCGCCGGAGCCAGGATTGAGTAGTAGAGCGAATAAGCCCCAAAATACCAACGGGGCTCGAGACCAACTCGAACATGGGCTCGGCCGATCTCCCTGCGGTCGTGCACATAGTCGTCGTCGAGTTCGGCGTCGCAGAGACTCAGCAGATAGGCACGCTGGGATAGGAGCAGCCGGTCTCGAACGCTGGAATCGGTCAGCAAAGCCCGGGTTTCGGAGAAGCGCAACAGGTGCGCATAGAAGGCTTCGACCATCTCATCGGCCTTCTCTTCGAGCAGGGGTCGGAGGGCGTCGAGCCTCTCTCTATCGGCGGGGCCAAGATCAAGGAATGCCAGGCGGGTTTCCAGTGATTGACTCATGCGGGGAGGGTTGCCATCCGCGAGGAGTCCGTCAAGGGAAACCGAAGCGCCCTGCCCTGGGTAAAAATGCCACCAATCTCCTCATAACTGTGCCTTATTGACCCAGAACGCTGGGGTCTCGATCTGGGTCTCGGGATCGCGAACGATCTGGGGCGCCGAGTCCTTGAAGCGCGCTGGCAGGCGGCTCGTCCAGAGGTCTCCTGGTTCGGTGATGTGGGTGTCGGTGTGGGTGTCGGTGTGGGTGTCGGT
>DUCT01000099.1 GCA_012959665.1 Myxococcales bacterium
GGCTGGCGCCCGGGCCCCGGAGCCGTGGCTCCCCCCCGCAACCCCCCGCGCTGATCCCAGAGGGTCGGGTGAGCCTTTTGCCCGGGAGAAAAGCAGCACGGGCAAAAAACTTTTCTCGTCATGCCGCGAAAGAAATCTCCAAACTCTTTCACTACTCCTTCTTTCACTACTCCACGGTCACACTCTTGGCGAGGTTGCGGGGCTGGTCCACGTCGGTCCCGCGCAATGTTGCCACGTGGTACGCCAACAATTGCAGCGGGATCGCGGCCAAAATCGACGTCAGGAATTCGCCAAGGTCCGGAATGTAAACGACTTCGTTGGCCTTCTCCGAGAGTTCGGTATTTCCTTCGGTTGCCACGGCGATCACCCGCCCATCCCGGGCGCGGACTTGTTCTAGGTTGGAGACGAGTTTGTCGTAGAGCGGTCCTTGGTTGGCAATCACCACCACCGGCATGTTTTCGTCGATCAGCGCAATCGGCCCATGTTTCATCTCGCCCGCCGCGTAGCCCTCGGCGTGGATGTACGAAATCTCCTTGAGCTTCAGCGCACCCTCCATGGCGATGGGAAACATGATCCCCCGGCCCAGGAAGAGGAAATCCTCGGCCTTGAAATAACGCCGGGCGATGGCGGCGAGTTCACTGTCGAGACCCAGGGTTTCTTCGACCAGGCGGGGCAGGCGCATCAGGTCGTGTAGCCGCTCGGCCAGGGGTTCCCCGGTAAGGCGACCCCGAACAGTCGCCAGTTTGAGCGCCAGCAGGTACAGGGCGACCACCTGGGTGACAAACGCCTTGGTGGAGGCCACGCCAATCTCGGGACCGGCATGGGTATAGAGCACATCATCGCTCTCCCGGGCGATGGTCGATTCACGCACGTTACAAATGCTCAGAATCCGGGCTCCCTGGGCTCTGCCCTCACGCAGGGCAGCCAGGGTATCGGCGGTCTCGCCAGACTGGGAGACGGGCACCACCATGCAGTCGGAACCAAGGATCGGGCTGCGATAACGAAACTCGCTGGCAAGATCGACCTCGCAGGGAATACCCGCGATCTGCTCGATCATGTACTTGCCTACGTGGCAGGCATAGGACGCCGTCCCGCAAGCCACGAGACTGATTGTGCGAATACCATCGACTTGGTCGCGGTCAAATTCGATCCCGTCGAGATCCACGGTCAATTCCGCTTCGTTCACCCGTGTCCCGATGGTGTCGGTAATCGCCCGAGGCTGTTCGAAGATCTCCTTTTGCATAAAGTGGTCATAGCCGCCGCGTTCGGCGGAAACCGGGTCCCATTGAATCGTCATGAAGTCGCGCTCCACCGAGTTCCCCTCGATGTCGACGATCTCCAGACCGTTGGCCGAAAGCAAGGCGAAGTCCCCGTCCCACAGCGTGATAATTTCCCGGGTGTAGGGCAGAATCGCGGGAATATCGCTGCCCAAAAATGCCTGCTTCTCGGCCTGGCCCACGATGATCGGACTTCCGCCATTCTTGGCCGCCACAATGTGGGCGGGATCCGTATCCGACATGGCGCCCAGGGCATAGGAGCCCACCAGCTGGGCGCACGACTCGCGAACCGCCGTCATCAGGTCTTTGCCCTCACGAATTCGGCCATCGATCAGGTGGGCAATCAGCTCGGTATCCGTGTCCGAGAGAATTTCCGCACCCGATGCTTCGAGTTCCGTACGCAGCGCCCGGTAGTTCTCGATGATTCCGTTGTGAACGATCACCACCGAGCCGGCACGATGGGGATGAGCATTTCGTTCGGAGGGTTTGCCGTGGGTGGCCCAGCGGGTATGCCCCAGGCCGATATGTCCCTCAAGCGGATTTTCACGGAGGACGGTTTCGAGATTGATCAGCTTGCCCTTGGCCCGGCGTACCTCGATGGCCGGGCCTTCGAGAGTCGCCACCCCGGCCGAGTCGTAGCCGCGGTATTCCAAACGGCGCAAGCCGTCCACCAGCACATCTACCGCGCGACGTTCCTGGCCGATATAACCGACAATTCCGCACATTATCCTATTCCCCTAAATTTCCCGTCCCGGCGCCTCTGCCTTCGGGCGCTCTCCCGGGCGATCGGATCCATTTTCCTACTCGCCCTGGGAACCGTCCTTCTTCTCCGCATCCCGAGTCGCTGCAGGTGTCCCTGCCCCAGACTCTTCCCCCGAAACCGAGGAAGGACCGCGGCCCTCCTTGCGCGCCACCCAGCCCTCTATATTGCGCTGCCGGGCTCTGGCCACGCCCAGAGCATCCGCCGGCACGTTCTGGGAGATGGTCGAGCCCGCCGCCAGGAAGGCCCGCGCCTGGATCTCCACCGGCGAGATCAGATTCACGTTGCACCCGACAAAAGCACCATCGGCCACCTTGCTGCGGCTCTTCGCGTAGCCATCATAATTGACCACCACCGCACCACAGCCGAAGTTCACGTTGGAACCCACGTCCGCGTCTCCGATATAAGTAAGGTGCGCAGACTTGCTGCCGGGCCCCAGAGTCGAGTTCTTCACTTCGACGAAGTTGCCGATCTTGACGCCGTCCATGAGATGCGAGTGGGGACGCAAATGCGAGTAGGGACCAAAGATGACATCGTCGTCCAAGCGACTGTCCTCGATATAACAGTTGGCCTTGATGGAAACGCCCTGACCGATCACCGTAGTGCCGGTAATGCAGCAACCCGGTTCAATCACCGTATCTACACCGATCTGCACCGTCGCATCGATGTAGGTGGTTTCGGGGTCGAGTAGGGTCACGCCGCTGGCCATCCATCCCTCGTTGATTCGTTGGCGCATGACGCGACTGGCCTGGGCAAGTTGACTCCGATCGTTGATCCCGAGGCATTCGTCCGAATCTTCGATCCGAAGCGCTTCTACGCGATGTCCGGTCTCCACCGCGTAGCCGACAATGTCGGTCAGATAGAGTTCGCCCTGGTTATTGCCCGCCTCGATATTTCCGAGCCCGGCCCAGAGAAGGGCGGAAGAGACCAGGTAGACTCCGGCATTGCGCTCCTCCAGGGCAAGCTCCTCGGGGCTCGCATCCTGGGCCTCGACAATCCGCGCCACCCTGCCCTCGGAGTCCCGCACCACACGGCCCGGGATATCGCCCACTGCTGTCAGCATCGTCAGAGCGGCCCCGGTCTCGGCCTTCAGGGCGCGCATGCGCAGCAGGGTGTCGGCGCGCAGCAACGGCGTGTCGCCATTGAGGACCAGCACATCCCCATCAAAATCAGCCAGGCTCTCCTCGGCCATCATGACCGCGTGGCCCGTCCCCTTCTGCTCGGCCTGCACCACCAACTCGGCGCTCTCGCCCAGGATTTGGCTGACCGCTTCGGCCCCTCGCCCCACCACCACGATCAGTCGCTCGGGTTCGATTTCTCCGGCCACCGCCTGGATATGACTGAGCATGGGCATCCCGCAAATTTCGTGGAGTACTTTGGCGCGCCGGGAACGCATCCGCGTCCCCTGACCCGCGGCCAGAACCACGACTGCGATCCGGCGAATCGTCTCAGCACCACCCATCGAACGGCCTTTCTTAAGGTGGGCGCTTGCCCACCATCCAATTCTTGGATTGTTATCGGAACCCTGCAGCCCAAGCCCAAGCCCAAGCCCGGCCAAGGTTAACCCGTAACGGACCCCGCCCGAACAGGATCTCCCCCTCAATCCTTCCCCAACCTGTCGCCCCGAGGGGGAGTCAGAAAAGGTGGGGTGAGGCGCATTGCCGACAGGCGGTCCCGATTCTAGGCTTGGCCTCGCCGTTCTCAACGAAACGGTCGCCGGAAGCCCCGGCCCCAGGCTACCCGTTCGGTTCGGAGTCCCCCATCCAGGTATTCGGCAATACCCGCGGCCTCAAGGCCAGCCAGGTCAAGCAACTCGACCGCCTCTTCCAGCGGCGGCTTCCCGCCGATCGGCTGGTCAGCAACGAATTCGCCCGGCAGTTGAGCGAGATCAGCCACGACATCCGTCGGCAGGTGGGCGTCCTCGTAGATCGCCGGGGAGATGTCCAACACGTGATGGTGGGGGACGCCCGGGCCATCGAATTGCCCGATTGGGGACGCTTGCGCGCCGGCCGCGGCCGGCTCCGCGGCCTTCGCTGCATTCATACCCACCTCGCCGAGGAGGGGTTGTCCGTGGACGACCTCACCGACCTGGCCGTGCTGCGCCTCGACGCCATGGTGAGTATCGGTGTGCTTGAGGACGGCCTTCCCAGCTTGGCCCACACCGCTTTTCTGGCGCCGGCCAACGACGACGACCGGGCCACGGAACGACTGCCTCCCTGCCATCCGGCTGAACTCGACATCGATTTCGCGGTCTATATCCGCGACCTCGAAAACGAACTGACCCGGGCCACCGGCACCCACGCGATTGCGGGCCGCGAGCGAGCGCTGCTGGTCTCGGTCAGCGCGGGCCGGGACCGAGAAACCCTCGAGATTCATATCGACGAGTTGAAGGAACTCGCCCGAACCGCGGGTGTCGAGGTCGCGGGCACCATCACCCAGAACCGCAACAAGCCCGACCCCAAGACCGTGATCGGCGCGGGCAAGCTCTCGGACCTCGTGATCCGCTGCTTTCAACAAGACATTGACCTGGTGATTTTTGACCAGGACCTAGAACCCGGCCAGGCACGGAACTTGGCCGACCGCATGGAACTGCGGGTTATCGATCGCACCCAGCTGATCCTCGACATTTTCGCTCAGCGGGCCACCACCGCCGACGGCAAGCTTCAGGTGGAGTTGGCCCAACTCCGCTATCGCCTGCCCCGGCTGGCCCAGCGCGCCGACCTTTCCCTCTCGCGCCTGGCGGGCGGCATCGGGGGGCGCGGGCCGGGGGAGAGCCGGCTCGAGAACGATCGACGCCGGGTCCGAGAACGAATTGTCCGGCTCGAGCGAGACATCAAGCGCCTGGCCTCCCAACGCCAAGGGCGCCGACAACGACGCGGGCGGCGGGCGGTGCCCGTACTCTCAATCGTGGGCTACACCAACGCCGGAAAGAGCACGCTCTTGCGGGCCCTCACCCAGTCCGAGGTCTTCGTCGAGGACAAACTCTTCGCCACCCTCGATCCCGTCTCCCGCCGGCTGAAATTCCCTCGGGATCGTGAGGTCATCATCACCGATACCGTGGGGTTCATCCGAGACCTGCCCGCCGACCTGATGAACGCCTTCCGGGCCACCCTGGAGGAGATGCGGGACGCCAGCCTGCTGATCCACGTGATCGATGCCACCGCTGGGGACATGGAGCGGCGCATGAGCGCGGTGCGAACCGTGCTCAACGGGATCGAACTGACCGACAAGCCCGAACTCCTCGTCTTCAACCAGATCGACCGGCTCCCTGAGGGGGCAGGCGCCAACCTGGCCAAGCGCTATGGGGGGGTGGCGGTTTCCGCACTTCAGAGTCAGGGTTTGATCGAATTGTTGCACGCCGCAGAGCATGTACTCTGGGGCGATCAAGCCGAAGCCGAGGTCGGCCATTCACTGACCAACGACTACGTGCTCGACAGCAACTGAGCGTGCTATCTGGTTCTGACTGGGGGGGGCAAAATTGGTGAATCGATCGATCCGAGCGAAAGTCGTCGGGACAGGGATGTATGTTCCCGAGCGAGTGGTAACCAACCAGGATTTGGCGATTCTGATGGATACTTCGGATGAGTGGATTCAGCAGCGCACGGGCATCAAGGAACGCCGCTATATCGAACCGGGCCAGATGCCGGCCGATCTCGCCCAGGCCGCGTGCGAGCAGGCCCTCGATGCCGCGGGGCTCGCGGTCGACGACCTGGACTTCATCCTACTGGCCACGCTGTCTTCCCAGCACGAATTTCCGGGCACTTCCTTTTTCCTCCACGAGCAGATGGACGCGGGCCACGTGCCCTGTATCGATCTTCGCGCCCAATGCAGCGGATTCGTCTACGCGCTGAATTTTGCCGATGGACTGATCCAGTCCGGCAAGTCGAAACGAGTCATGGTGGTGGGCTGCGAAGTGCAGTCCACTGGGATCGACCAAACCACCGAGGGCCGAGACGTGGCCGTGATCTTCGGTGACGGCGCGGGCGCAGTCATTCTGGAGGCAACGGAAGAGGAATCCGATTCTGCCGGCATTCTCGACGTCACCCTGCACGCCGAGGGCAAGCACGCCCGTCGACTCTGGATCGAGGCACCCTCCTCGGGCAATATGCCTTGCCGCCTCACCCGGGAAATGGTCGACGAAAAACGCCATTTCCCTTACATGGACGGGCGCCATGTCTTCAAGCACGCCGTGACCCGAATGCCCGAGGTTCTGAAGGAATCTCTGGCGACGGCGAGCATCAAGATCGACGACGTCGACCTCTTCCTCTTCCACCAGGCAAATCTTCGGATCAACGAATTTGTCGCCCAGAAACTGGAAATTTCTGCCGAGCGCACGTTTAGCAATATCGAACGGTTCGGGAACTGCTCGGCGGCCTCGATCCCCATGCTTCTCGCCGAGGCCGAGCGCAACGGAAAACTCTCGCCTGGCCAGATCGTCACGCTCACCGCTTTCGGTTCGGGATTCACCTGGGGCAGCGCGGTCCTGCGCTGGTAGTCCCGCTCAGAACCAAGGCCCCACCCGGTGGTTTGGCCTTCCCGACGGAGCCAGCACCCCGCCGCACCACGCAATAGGCTGTGATACGCCGCGATGCGTTAGACTTCAATATCCCCTAGGGGAATTCTCATCTTGCTGAATAGGCTCAGTTTATTTGAGTTTTATTAAGATCTTGACGCGATGACGCAATGCGTCTATGATGCGTTGCGTCGAGGGATCAAGGCGAATTCGCAACCGACTCGGGTTGGCTTCTCCACGATCCTTCGAGGCACTTTATTCCCGAAGTTGCCAAGCCCAACCCAAAAAAACCTCACCGTCCCACTCCTGGGAGAACCGGCGAGCCCGAAAAGAGGATTCCCATGACCCAGCAATCCAGTCTGCTCGAAGACGGCTTCGAGCGCATCCAGTCCGCATTCAAGTCCGTCGAGGACGAAGTCCAGAAGGCCCAGAAGCGGTTCGAGGACCAGAGTCAGAAGTTCAGCAAGGATGCCAACAAGCGCATCAAGGGCTTCCAGAAGGAACTGCGCAAGCACCCGGCGGTCAAGCGAGCCGAATCCCTGAGCCAGGATCTCAACAAGCAGCTTCAAAGCCGAACCAAGCAGGTCGAGAAGCAGATCGAAAGCGGGATCGAAAGCGTTCTCGGTACCTTTCAGATCGCTTCCCGAGGCGAGATTCAAAAGCTCGACAAGAAGCTCAGCCGCATCAGTCGGCGACTGAAGAGCCTCGACAAGGCCATGGACTCCGCGAGTGTCAAGGCGGCTCCGGTCAAGGCCAAGGCTTCCAGATCCACTAGCGCATCGACCGGCACGCCCTCCGAGAGCGCCGCATAGGTCAAGATCGTGTCATCGGAGTTCATCCCAGGAACTCCATCAGCGCCAATCGCAAGAACGAGCCCGGCGGCCTGATCGTCGGGCTCATTGCGTTCGGCGCGCCGGGAAACTATCTGTGCGGATTTTCGGTTCTGTCCTGGGGGCAGCGGATACCCGGCAGATGCCAATTATTGGCCCCAGCGTCTATTCCGAGCCCTCGATCTCAACGCCAAACCGGTCGACGTAAAATCCCAGGGCCTGGCGACGCTCCCTGCGATCCATCGCGAAATCCCCAAGGTCGTAGAGGATCCGGCCGTGCTTGCCTCGGGGATGGGACTCCATGAAGGACGCCATGGATTTGCGAGCCTCCCGGGTAAAAGGCTTCCCGGCCAACATGTAGATCGCCTCCACGGTCGCCAGATCGTCGGCCATAAACTCGTGGAAGCGAACATCCATCGAGCATGCCGGGGCCAGGATCTCGCGGTCCTCCACGCAAGCGCGCAACATGTCCTCGATGCGCCTCGCCCAGTACCCGCCCACCTTCACCGGATCAACGACTCTTTGGGACAGCCGTGCGCTGTAGGTCGCCATCGTGGCAAAGGAGGCGGTGATGGAAACCGGATCCCGGTGAGTGACCACGAAGGTCCCATCGGGAAAGGTCCGCGCCAGGGGGCCAAACTGTTCCAGGTGCTGGGGAGACTTGAGGATCCAGCGCCCGGATTCGGGCCGCCGGGACTGGACAACTTGCAAGACCCGGCGCATGTAGGCGTACCAAGGCGTCTGATCCGTGCCGCAATAATATTCTCGCCAACTCTCCGACGGGGCCAGAGTCTCAAAGAACATGGTCGAACCCGCGATGGCGAGAAGATGGATTTCCTCGTGGGCGTGGTCGGGCCACATGTCGTGCATGCGCTTGAAATGCGGCATCAGGCGATCCCGCATCGCGATTCCCTCGGCGGCCCTATGCCAGCGCGGATCCACTTCGAATCGACCCTCGGATTCGGCTAGGGGAGGAAGAGGCTCGAGGCTCTCCCACCAGGGCAGGAAGTGGAGTCCGGGGTCGGACGAGATCAAGTTATGAAGATGCGTCGTTCCGGTACGAGGCAATCCCGCGATAATCAGCGGCCGCTCGATCACTTCGCCGGCGATCTCGGGATGCCGCTTGAACTCCTCTTCGATCAGCAGACGATTTTTGAGAAATTGGATCACCTGGCCCCAGACCGTAACTTCACCCATGGGCGAAAGGCCGGCCTCTTCCCTCGCCCCGCGAAGAAAAACCATCAGGGGTTCGCTGTAAATGTCCTCGCCGAAATCCGTCAGGCCGGCTTCCACCGAAGCCTGCTCCAGAGCGGCGTCGAGAGTCCAGCCGATGCTCTCCGCCAGGGGAGCGACGGCCTGAAACATCTGCTCGGCTTCGGGAGAGAAAAGAGGATTCGCCAGATCATCGATGTGTAAATCGACTGGGCGAGGATTCATAAAAACTCCAGTAGTCGCCCGCCCGGAGAGGGAAGGTCGAAAGGACACGGAAAAAGACACGGATGGAGCAGGAGAAGGCCTACGTCTATTGGGCAGCTTGCGCGTAGCCCAAAGCAGTCAACGCGGTACGGATTTTTTGAGCCTCCTGGGCGAGGGCCTCCGAAGACGTGTTGGGTTTCGCATTGTGGAAATCCAGATCCGTCGGGTTCCAGACCGGCACGGCGTGAATATGCACATGGGGCACTTCGAGCCCAAGCACGATCGTGCCGACCTTCACGGGCTTGTACTCCCGGGCGAGCGCCTTGCCTATGGACTGGGTGACTTTGAAGAGATGGCCCACAAGCTCCGAATCAAGATCGATCCAATGCTCGATCTCTACCCTGGGGACCACCAGGGTATGGCCGGGATTCAGCGGAGCGATGGAGAGGAACCCCACGCACATTTCATCCCTCCAGACGAAATGGCCGGGCAGATCGCCCTCTATGATCCTGGTAAACAATGTCGCCATCAGCGTTTCCCCCTTTTCCCGGCCGAGCGGGAACACCCAGAAGCTAGCCCTCAACCCAGCGCCGGCCAGAAACTCTGCCCGAGTTTTGACGGGATCCGGACGAGAGCCAGAAACAATGGGGACAAATTCACTCGCCCAAGCCTGCTAGGATTTGCTTCCTCACAATGAGTTCGCCCTCGCCGCTCGGTTCGGCGAAACTGGCGCAGAACCCACGGCCCCAAGCGGGGAGCCTCCAAGGCCTCCCCAAAAACCGGACACCCATCACGAACTGTTCGAGCCTCGCTTTCCCCCAAGCTTTCCAGAAGGAGTTTCTTCCCATGAGCAGAAAAGTCTATGTCGTCGGTGTCGGAATGACGAAATTCGAAAAACCCGGCGGAAGAGATTGGGACTACCCCGATATGGCACGCGAGGCAGGCACTCGGGCGATCGAGGACGCCGGGATTCAGTTCTCCGATATCGAGCAGGCCGCTGTGGGCTATTGCTACGGCGATTCCACCAGTGGAGAAAGGGCTTTCTACGAGCTCGGTCACTCGGGAATCCCCATCTACAACGTCAACAACAACTGCTCGACGGGTTCCACCGCTCTTTTCATGGCCAAGCAATTTGTCGAAGGCGGCCTGGCGGATTGCGTCATGGCCCTGGGCTTCGAAAAAATGGAGAAGGGCTCCCTGGGCATCAAGTACACCGACCGAACCGTTGCCCTGGACAAGCATATTAAAGTGATGGTGGACAATCGGGGGATAGACGGTTCGCCCTTCGCGGCCCAGATGTTTGGCAACGCCGGTCTTGAGCACAACGAAAAATACGGGACCACCCCCGAACATTTCGCCAAGATCGGCTACAAAAATCATCTCCACTCGGTCAACAACCCCTACTCCCAGTTCCAGGACGAGTACAGCCTGGAGGACATCAAGGCCGCTCCCCAGGTCTACGGCCCCCTGACCAAACTCCAATGCTGCCCAACGTCGGACGGTTCCGGTGCGGCCATTCTCGCCAGCGAAGAATTTGTTAAAAAGCATGGCCTCGAGGACCAGGCCGTTGAAATCGCCGGCATGGCGATGACGACGGACTTCGAAAGCTCCTACGAGGGCAGCATGATCAAGATGGTCGGCCAGGACATGACGCGCTCGGCTGCCCAAAAAGTCTACGAGGAATCGGGCTTTGGCCCCGAGGACGTGGACGTGGTGGAACTGCACGATTGCTTCTCGTGCAACGAACTGATCACCTACGAGGGCCTCGGTTTGTGCGAGGACGGAAAAGCCGGAGAGTTCATCGATTCGGGCGCCCAGACCTACGGCGGCCAGGTTGTCGTGAATCCGTCGGGCGGTTTGATCTCCAAGGGGCACCCCCTGGGCGCGACCGGGCTCGCCCAATGCGCCGAACTCAACTGGCAATTGCGCGGCAAAGCCGACAAGCGCCAGGTCGATGGCGCGAAGGTGGCGCTGCAACACAACCTCGGCCTGGGAGGCGCGGCCGTCGTGACTCTCTATCGTAAGGACTGAGTGTAAGGGCTGAGCGTAAGGGCTAGTCATAGGGGCCGAGCCCAAGCCTCTGGGCTGGCCGGTGGGGAGCCGACCTTAGAGGCCAATGCTTCCGTGGTCGGCTACTGGAAGGGAGACCATGTCCACTGCGACTCCAAGCCAGCCCCTAACCCCCCTGCGTAAAGCTGTTTTTGGCATGGGGGACCACAGCGTCAACATCGCCCTCTCCTGCCTCTCCCTGGTCTACTTCACCTTTCTGGTTACCGTGGCCGGCCTGGACCCCTGGCGAGCGGGCCTGATTGCCTGGCTCGCGCGCTTGGTGGACGCCGTCACCGACCCCCTCATGGGCCGCCTTTCGGATGCCACTCGCTGGGAAATTGGGCGTCGTCGCCCCTTCTTCCTGATCGGCATGGTTCCCCTGGGCATCTTCTTCAGCCTGATGTGGACAACCCCCTTTAGCGAACAGAGCCAAATGTTCGCTTACTACCTGGTGATCTATATCGGCCTGGCCCTTTCCACCACCGTCGTCTCCGTTCCCTACATGGCGTTGATTCCCGAAATGGCCACCGGTTACGACGAGCGCACATCGCTCAACAGCTACCGATCTGCCGCGGCCATCATGGGCACCATGGTGGCCGCTGGGTTCTTTGGCGTCGCCGAGTGGCTGGGGGGCGGGGCCGAAGCCTTCGCCACAACGGGACTGGCCATCGGAATCTGGATGGTGCTCCCGTGGCCCTTCGTTTATGCGGTGAGCTTCGAGAACAAGGTGACCGAGCGTCCTGCCCAGATCCAGCTTTGGAGTACTCTGAAGAATCTCGCAGGCCATTCAAGCTATGTCCGCCTCTGCTTTATCTATGTCGGCGGTCGTGTGGCCATGGATCTCCTGGGGCTCTCTGTGCCTCTCTTTGTCACGCTCTGGCTGGGTCGACCCGGGGATGTTCACTGGTCGCTCCTGTCCATGCTGGGCGTGGTGATCCTTTCCCTTCCCTTCTGGCTCCGCTACGCGAGGCGCCAAGAGAAACATCACATTTTCACCCTTGGATCGGTCTGGTTCATCCTTTGTCTCGGCGTGATCGGCATGGGCGAACCCGCCTGGCCGCGTTGGACGATGTTCGCAATCTCGGGTTTGCTGGGCATCGGCTACGCCGCAGTCGACCTCATGCCCTGGGCGATGATTGGAGAAGTCGTCGACGAGAACGAATTGAGTTCGGGCCAGCGTTCCCAGGGCGTGTACAACGGCGTCCTGACCTTCTTGCGCAAAGCGGGCGGCGCGACCGCCTACATGATCGCGGGCTTCGCGCTTTCCCTGGCGGGCTACGACCGGGACGCCGCACGACAACCCCCAATGGTCATGGACACCATCCGCCTCTTGACCACCGCTGCTCCCGCCCTCTTCCTTGGCCTCGGCTTGATCGCCGTGCGCGGTTACCCACTTACCCGAGCGCGCCATTCCGAAATCCTCAGCGACCTCGCGGCCCGGGAGCAGGGAACGCCCGGCCCGCCGAAATCCAGTTGATCCCTGGGGCCCCCAGATGCCAGTCGTCGGATGCATACCGTCTCGACGGGAGCCCTCCTACGCGTCAAGCTTCCCCCAGTTCCTCGAACTTCCGATGGAATGCCTCCCTCAGCTCATTCCAATGGAGACCCCCGTGGCCGATGCCCATGTCCTGACAGAGACCCTGAACCGCATCGATGGACGCGGCTACAAGAGCTACTCGGAGATTCGCGGCCGCTTTGACTTCGATCGCTTCACCCTCTTCGTCGATCATATTCAGGGCGATCCCTTCGCGGCACCCTCCAAGTTGCGGATCCGTGTTCCCGCTCGCGAGGCCGAGCTGCCGGGCGACCTCACCGCGCCGGGCATCCGGCGTATGGCCTCGGCGGATTTTCTCGCGCGCTCGGTGCGGACCGCTATTGCCGAACTCGCCGGCAGCCGGCGCGCACGGGGAAGCCACGACGCAGCCGAGCGGGATCGTGCGGGCGGTCACGATGGCGGTCGTGGAGGCGGTCGTGGAGGCGGTCGTGGAAGCGGTCACGGTGGCGGTCGTGCGGGCGGTCGTGGGAGCGGAAAAAGCGGCCAGATCTTCATCGATGCCGGCGGTCAAGAAGTTCTCGAGAGAACAGCCGTCCTAATCGACCCCGACTGGATCGAAGCACGAATCGAATTGGGGCTGCCCGCAGCGGGGCGGCGGATCCTTGGCCGGGAGGCGAGCGTCCTGCTGGTAGAGCAACTGCCGCGACTCGTCGAGACGGGACTTCTTGGAAAAAACCTTTCTCTGGATGCCATGCGCGCCTTCGTCGAGTGCGTGGAGAATCAGGAGAGCATTCGCCGGCACCTCGAAAAAATCGACTGCGTGGCTTTCGTCGCGGATGGTTCGCTTCTGCCCCGAGCCAGTGGGGCCAGCGAACTTCCCATGGCGGATGCCCAGGCCATTCGCTTTCGGTCGCCTGAATCCCAAGCCGTCGAAATCGAAATCCCCAACCCCATTGGAGAGGCCAGGACGCGGAGCCTCCGCGGCATGGGGATTCGGCGGGGTATCACCCTGATTGTGGGCGGGGGGTATCACGGCAAGTCCACGCTCCTGCGCGCCTTGGAAACCTGTGTCTACCCCCACGTCCCCGGAGACGGGAGGGAGTACGTGGTGGCAGCGCCGGATTTGGTCAAGATCCGGGCCGAGGATGGACGGAGCGTCAGCGGCGTCGACATTCACGGGTTCATCGATCGGCTTCCGGGCAATGCCCAGGACGGTCGCCACCGGACGCGCGCCTTCTCGAGCCCCGACGCCAGCGGCTCCACGAGCCAAGCAGCCAATATCGCCGAGGCCCTCGAGTTGGGGGCCCGAGGCTTGCTGCTGGACGAGGACACTTCGGCCACCAACTTCATGGTCCGAGATGCCCGGATGCAGCGCCTCGTGCACCGAGACCATGAACCCATCACGCCTTTCGTCGATCGAATTCGCGAACTCCACGAGCGCCTGGGTGTCTCCACGGTGCTCGTCATGGGCGGCTGCGGGGATTATTTCGGTGTCGCCGACACGGTGATCATGATGCGCGACTACCAGGCCCAGGACGTCACCCAGGAGGCTCATCGAATCGCCAATGAAAACGAGAGCGGACGCCTGCCGGAAACTACCGGGGCCCTGGAGCCCGTCGCGCCCCGAAGGCCTCTGGCCAGCAGCTTCGTGGCCAGCCGGGGGCGACGGCAGGAGAGCATCTCGGCCCGGGGGCGTGAACTCATCCTCTATGGCGAGGAGTCCCTGGACCTTCGCCACCTCGCCCAACTCGTCGACCCAAGTCAAACCCGCGCCATTGCCCAAGCGATCCGGTTGGCGAGCCAAGGCTTGATGGGGGGAGCACGGGTGGAGGAACGGAGTCGGGGCCCGGAGAAGTCCGTACCCACCCTCGCCGCAGTCCTCGAAGCTCTCGATGCACTCTTCGACGACGAGGGCCTCGACGTGTTGGACCGCCACGGAACCGAGCGGGGCACCGAACGTCACCCTGGGAATTTCGCCCGCCCTCGACGCTACGAAGTGGGCGGCGCCATCAACCGAATGCGATCGTTGAGGGTCCAGCCCTCCGAGTGAGCGCGCTTTCGCCTAGAGCCCCGCAAGTTGCAGAGAACGCTCGCGGTCCTCGGCCGGAGTGCCCATGAACGCACGGTCGAACATCGCGCGCTTGAACCAAATCTGAACGTCGCATTCCCAGGTAAACCCGATTCCACCGTGGGCTTCCACGGCATCCCGAGCCACCTGCATAAACCGGTCGGCGACATGCGCCCGTGCGATGGCGGCAATCCGCTCGGCCTCGTCCCGGGCATGATCTTGGGCGTACGCCGCGAACCAATAGAGACCGCGATTGGGTTCGACGTCCAGGGCCATGCTGGCCAGTTGGTGTTTGAGCGCCTGGAAATGACCGATGGTGACGCCAAATTGCTCGCGGGTCTTGGCGTACTCCACGCACATTTCGAGCAATCGCTGGGAGCCCCCAAAGGCGTCCGCGGCCAGAAGAACACGGCCCACATCACGCACGCGCTCGGCGGGTGCCCCCTGGCCGAGCCATTCGCAGGGCGTCGACGCAAAATCAACTTCCTGGAAGCGACGTGTCAGGTCCACGCCATCCACCACCGCCAAACTGATTCCGGGCGCGTCCTTCTCCACCACCGCCAATTGGCCACCCGTAGCCCCCACCACGATCAGGTCGGCAATTTCCCCAAAAGGCACGAACTCTTTTTTGCCCGTCAGCGTATCGCCCCTGGGCAGTTGCCATTGATCGGGCTGCCACTGGCCCCCGGATTCGGCGAGAGCCACCGTGCCAATCCGTTCGCCGCTGGCTAGACCCGGGAGCCACTTTTCCTTCTGCTCCGGGCTTCCCCCCTCCGCAATAGCCAAAGCGGCCAGAACATGTCCGAGGAAGGGACCGGGGGCGGCGTGATAACCCAGAGTCTCGGCCGTCACGGCCAGGTCGAGTATTTCCAAGCCGGCGCCTCCGTATTCTTCCGGAATCGCAAGCCCCACAATTCCGAGCCCGGAGAGGGTTTCCCAAAGCGCGCCATCGTGACCCGAGTCACCATCGAAAATCGTCCGCAGGTGCGTCACCGGGCACTCGTTCAGCATCGCCTGGCCCACGGTGTCCTGCAGCATCAACTGCTCGTCCGTTAAATCAAAATTCACTTGCTCGAACTCCTGTTCGCCGCGGCGTCCCGGGGCAGACCCAGCCCGCGCTCGGCAATCACGTTGCGCTGAATATTGGCAGTGCCGCCCGCAACAGCGATTCCCAGGGTGTACATGTACCGAGCAATCCAGCCCTGGCTATCTTTCGCTTGAACGCCGAGTTCGGCATTGCCCGCCGAAAGCAGGCCTTCCTCGCCCAGGAGATCCAGGGAGAGTGCCGAGGATTTGTGACCGATTTCGGTGGAGAAGAGCTTCATCATCAGGGCGATCAAGCCCGCCTCTTCACCCTTGGCATCTTTTGTAAGTTGCCGATAACCCGAGTACTGGTGGGCTTTGACATAGCCTTCGATCTCCGCCAGACGCTGACGAATCGTTGAATCCTCGAGGGCCGGACGACCGGCCACTTTGGATTTCTTCGCCAGATCGACTAGCCCCTTGAGCCCGGCACGCGTTTGCTGAGCCGCACCAATCGAATTCCGTTCGTGCTTGAGCGTGGTCCGAGAGACCAGCCAACCCTCCCCGCGCTTGCCGACGATCCAATCCGCTGGAGTGCGAGCGTCGTTCAGGAAGACTTCGTTGAAATCCGCGCTGCCGGTCATCATCCGCAGGGGACGCACCTCGATCCCCGGCTGCTTCATATCGATCAAGAGGTAGGAGATCCCTGCGTGCTTGCTCGCATCGGGTTCGGTTCGAACCAAACAGAACATGTAGTCGGCCAAGTGAGCGCCACTTGTCCAAATCTTCTGCCCATTGATCACCCACTCGTCGCCCTGCAGTTCGCCGCGGGTTTTCAGCGAGGCCAAGTCGCTGCCCGATCCCGGCTCGCTATAGCCCTGGCACCAGGCGACCTCGCCCGTAATCGTGGTGCGGACGAACTTGTCCTTCTGCCATTCCTCTCCCCGCTCGAGCAGGGTCGGCACAAGCATCATCGTGCCAATTCCGCGAGCCTCCTGGGGCGCCCACTTGCGGCCAAATTCCTCGCGAATAATCTGGGCCTTGAGGACATCCGGTTCCTGCTCCGAACCGCCGTATCGCTGGGGAATATTCCTGTACAAATAGCCGTGCGCGATGGCTCGTGCGCGAAAGGTCGCTGCCTGCTTGTCCATGGGCAGATCGGCCTCTTCCCCCGAAAGGGGCCAGTTCCCTTGGACGAAAGCCTTTACCTCATCCCGAAAGCCCTCCATCTCGCTTCCGTAGTTCAAATCCATTGACTTCATCTCCATACAGTGGGGAACGTCGCGGGTCGGCAGTTCTCCGGACGCAGTCGGCCAACGATAGCGCCCGACATAGAAGGATCGAAAGCGGTGCCCCGCCCTCGGCTAGACGAGTTCCTCGAAGGCATCGGCCACGAGCATCGCCTGCTCACTCCGATGCACACGCATTGAGCCCGTGGCGGTGCTCGCCGACGCCTCCCGGCCGGCGTATTCAAGACGAATACCCTCGGGCAACAAGTCGGGGAGGCGATCCTGGACAAAGGTCCAGCCCCCCATATTCCGCGGCTCCTCCTGAACCCAGAAGACCCGTTGAGCATTTGGGTAGGAGGCGAAGATTTCCCTGAGGCGTTCTTCGGGCCAGGGGTAGAGTTCCTCGATACGGACGAGGGCAACCCGCTCGGAGCCGTCGCCTTCGAGCATTTCCCTTTCGGTCAGGAGGTCGTAGTAGACCTTGCCGAAACTCAAAAGAACGCGCTCAACCCGACCCGGGTCTGCCGAGGTGAGGGCATCGTCAATCACTGGCTGGAAGCCCGAGCCGCTCAACTCTTCCACAAGCGAGGTGGCCACCGGGGCGCGCAGAAGGCTCTTGGGCGAAAAGATGACCATGGGCGCGCGATACTTGCGCAGCATCTGTCGCCGGAGCACATGAAAATATTGAGCGGCGGTCGTGCAGTTCACCACCTGCATGCAATCCTCGGCGCAAGTCTGAAGAAAGCGTTCAACCCGCGCACTCGAATGCTCGGGCCCCTGGCCCTCGTAGCCGTGGGGCAAAAGCATGACCAACCCGCTCATACGGCCCCACTTAACATGGGCCGACGTGATGAACTGGTCGATGATCACTTGGGCGCCGTTGACGAAATCTCCGAACTGGGCCTCCCACAATGTCAGGGTACCGGGGTCCGCGAGACTGTAACCGTATTCGAAGCCGAGAACGGCGGCCTCGGAGAGGAGGCTATCAAGAACTTCAAAATGGGCCTGGGAATTCGAGAGGTGATCCAGGGGCGCGTACTCCTCGCCGCTCTCCTGGTCGACGAAGACGGCATGGCGATGGCTGAACGTTCCGCGCGAACAGTCCTGGCCGGAGAGCCGGACCGCCGTGCCCTCCATGAGCAGACTGCCGAATGCAAGCGCTTCCGCCATGGCCCAATCGACGGGCGCCCGGTCCTCGATCATGCGACCCCGGCGGTAGACCAACGCCTTCAGCTTGGGGTGCAGGTGAAAATATTCGGGAAGGCTTCCCAGGCCTTCAGCAATCTCCGACAGGCGTTCGACGGAAACCGAAGTGTCCGCCGCCGCCTCGGGGCGAACCCTCGAAAAACCGGTCCATGGACCGTTGGGCTCGTAGGGCTCGTCCGGTCCGGGTGAGCGCGACTGAATAGATTCATAGGCCTCGTCAAGGGCCGCCTTACGCGCCTCCTCGATTTCACGCGCCCGCTCAGGAGACAGCACCCCGTCCCCAATCAGGCGCTCGGCGTAGATCTCACGCAGAAGCCGACGGCTGCGAATCTTTGAATAGAGCCGTGGCTGGGTAAACGCGGGCTCGTCTCCCTCGTTGTGACCATGACGCCGATAGCAGACAAGGTCGACCACCACGTCGTCATGAAAGCGCTGGCGATATTCCATGGCCAGCTTGACGCAATGAACCGCCGCTTCCGGGTCGTCCCCATTCACGTGAAAGATCGGAATCTGAATCATCTTGGCCACGTCGCTGCAATAGAGAGTCGAGCTCGCTTCGGCGGGGGTGGTGGTAAATCCAATCTGGTTGTTGATGATGATGTGAAGCGTCCCCCCCGTGGAGTAACCCGGAAGCTGGGAGAGGTTCAGCGTTTCCGCCACGATTCCCTGGCCCGCAAAGGCTGCGTCGCCGTGGAGCAGGACCGGAAGAATCGTCTGACCATCGGCGTCCCCCGCCCGAATTTGCTTGGCTCGTGCTCGGCCCACAACCACCGGATTCACCGCTTCCAGGTGGGAGGGGTTTGATGTAAGCGTGAGATGGACCCTTTCCCCGGACTCAACGAATCGATCCGTCGAGTAGCCCTTATGGTATTTGACGTCGCCCGAGCCAAATGGAGAGACCACCAGGGGATTGTCCTGGAACTCATTAAAGATCGACTCATAGGCCTTGCCCAGAACATTCGCGAGAACATTGAGCCGTCCGCGATGAGACATGCCCAGAACGATTTCATTGATCCCCAGGCGAGGCGCCAACTCGATGGCTGTCTGGAGCATCGGGATCGCCGAATCGGCCCCTTCGAGGGAAAAACGCTTTTGGCCGATGAACTTCGTGTGGATAAAAGTCTCGAAGAGATCCGCACCCACGAGTTGTTCGAAGATCCGACAGCGTTCCTGGTTACCGATTTGGGGCTTGTTTTGGGTCTTCTCCATTACTTCCTGGAGCCAAGCCTTCCGGCCTGGATCCTGAACGTGGGTGTACTCGGCGCCGATAGTCCCGCAGTACGTGGCGCGCAAGCGCGCCAGAATTTCAGCCAGGGTCTGGATGCTTCCCCCAGGCAAGTCGCCGGTAATGAACAGATCTTGCATGTCGTCTTTGCCCAGGCCGTAATGCCCAGGATCCAATTCGGGGAAATAAGTGGACCGCTCACCGAGGGGATCGCTCTGGGCAATGCGATGCCCGCGGGCTCGATAGAAATGAATCAATCGGAGCACTCGCGCGTAGCGATCCGCCTGTTGCAGACCCGCAAAGGGATCCGGAGCCGCCGAGGGCTCCCGAATCGCCGGCGACGGGACCGATTCCATCGACGAGGACAGCGCGGAGCTTGCGGGGCCGGGGAACGCGGGACCCGGTGGCGCTGAATAGGCCGACGCGAATGCCACGGTTGCCGAGGACATCTTCGAGGCCGCCGTCGAAGCCGGCGCAGGTGGCATCGAGAGTGGGCCCTCTAAGGGCGGCGCGGATTGCACCTCTGATCGCGCCTCTGAGGGTATCGATGAGGGTGTCGATGGGGGTGTCGATGAGGGTGTCGATGGGGGTGTCGATGAGGGTATCGATGAGGGTGTCGATGAGGGCACATCCGATCGCACCCGAGAGGCCTCTTGCGGTGGGCCCTCGGACTCGAAATGCACCCGCCACTCGGCATCCACTGCGGCGGGGTTGGCCGCATAGCGACCGTGGATTTCCTCCACGACCCCGGCGTTGACGCCAAAGCCCGGGTAGTAGGCCGAGTTGGGTTCCGGAACCTCGTCGAGTTCGGTCGGATCCAAGGCTTTACCGGGCCGATCGCCGGGCTCGCTCACCTGAACTCTCCTCGTTTCCCATGCACCCGGGAACCCGGGCGAAGACCGATGATACCCGTCCTCCCGGCGACGGCCCGTGCAGATCGCACCCGTGCCGGGACTCCCGGGGTCAGAAAGCCGAAATCAGGGCGCCGAACAGAACTCGAGCACACGATCGGCCACCCAGTCCGGGGCCTCCATGGGAATCAGGTGGCCGGCATCGGCGTCCAGGATCCGCGATTCGGTCATTTTCCTAGAGAGTTCCTCGTAGACCGAACGCGGAAAATTCCCATCCCGTGCCCAGAGGAACAGCGACGGCGCAGCGACAGACGACGCGCACTCAAAGAGATTCAGAGAGGCCGAAGCCTCGAAGATCAGCGCCTCCACCTCCCCGGAACACTTGAGCTCGACCTGACCATCCTCCCGCTCGCGCAACCCCTCCCCGAGATAGAGATCCAGTGCTTCCCGGGTCCACGAGGCAAACAGGGACTTCCCGCCTAGATGTGCCCGGGCCTCGTCGCGACTCGGCCAGAGCAAGCGCCGGCGCCGGGCAAACTCCGCCAGGGGAGGCCGATCGCCCCAACCCGCCTGGGCCAACATTTCGGCGGTGGGAGGAACCACGGGATCCACCAGGACAAGCTTCCGGCAGAGTCCGGGACGAGCGCTCTCGGCGGCCAGCATCAATGTGCCACCGAAGGAATGTCCGAGCCCCAGTCCCAACTGGCGATCCCCACTCTGGGTGAGAAGTTCTGCGGCCACGGCGCTCAGGTCGCCCGCCATCGTCGTCCAGTCGAAGGCCTCCGCCACCGGCCCTTCGGCGGGCATGGAGGAATCCCCGTGCCCGCGAGCGTCCATGGCGACCACTCGAAAACGGTCCCGGAGCCGCTCGGCGACCTGAGCCCAAAGCCCGGCGCAAAAGCCGTTGGCGTGATGAAGCAGGGCAAGGGGGCCGTCTCCTCCCCAATCCTGGAGGGCGATCTCGACGCCTCGATCCTCCAGGCGCAGACGCCGGCGGACCACATCTTTGGGAATCAAGGGTGCCGACTGGGCGGCCATGACAATCGCTCCTGATGAATTGCGGTGGAAGCGATGCTGGCCCCCAACGCGTTATGCTCGGGCCATGTCGACCCCGCGGTTCATCATGGACGACCGCACCCGCGGTCGAACAGTAGCCAATCTCGATCGTTTCGAACGTCAGCCGAGTCGCAATTCCCAGCTGACCCCGGCGGCGGTGGCGCTGGTGGTCGTGGCCAACGAGTGCGACGAGGCCTGCTTCATCATTACACGCAGAGCTTCGGGCATGCGCGATCATCCTGGCCAGTGGGCGCTCCCGGGCGGCCGGATGGACTCGGGGGAGACCGCCGCCCAGGCGGCACTTCGCGAGACCGAGGAGGAGGTGGGACTCGCCCTGCCCCCGGAGTCGGTAATCGGACAACTCGACGACTACCCCACCCGCTCGGGCTTCGTGATCACCCCCGTCGTGGTCTGGGCCAACACAAACCCCACGCTTCACCCGAACCCCGACGAAGTCGCCGAAGTCTATCGCGTCCCCCTGGAGGCTCTCGAGCACCCGGACGTTCCCCGGCTCCGCGAAATTCCCGAAAGTGATCGACCCGTCATCTCAGTGCCCATCGCGATGCTCGACGCGGAAATCCACGCGCCCACCGCCGCCATCCTCTACCAACTACGCGAAGTCGCGCTTCGCGGTGAGTCCACTCGGGTCGCCCACTTCGAACAACCCGTTTTCGCCTGGCGGTAAAGCCCGGCTATGCTCGGCCCCACCCGCGCCCCAACCAAAGGTTACCCGTGCCCCAAGACAGCGAACCGAGTCCCTCCGAGGCTCCACAGCCAAGCCTCTTCGCCCGCTGGCGCGACCGGGACCACACGCGTGGCAGCCTTTTCGTATCCCTGATCGTGCTCGCTCTGCCCCTGGTGGCGACCAGCCTGTTCGGCGGAGTGCTCTTTCAGCTCGTCGACCTCAAGTTGATCAGCGGGCTCGGGGACCAAGCGGTCACCGCGGTGGTCGTGACCAACCAATCCCTACGCCAGTTCTTCTTCATGCTGGTAATGGGAGCCAGCTTTGGCACCCAGGGATTGATCGCACGAAGTATTGGCGAGGGCCGATCGGATCGGGCGGACCATGTGGCCGGCCAGACCGTAGTCATGGGACTCATTCTCTCGACCCTCCTCGCCGCCGTCGGACTCGCCTTTCCCGGTCAACTGCTGGGCATGATGAACGTCTCTCCGGAAGTGCTGGCCGTGGGTATCCCCTACGTCCGACTCGTGCTGCTGCTCAATTTCGGCTTCGTCTTCGTGAATATTTTCAACGCGATTCTCAACGGAGCCGGGGATACCGCAACGCCATTTTTGATCGCCGTGGTCCAGACCCTTCTGGCGCTCTTCGGCGAGTGGTGCCTTATCTATGGCAATTTTGGCATGCCCGCTCTGGGCATCAGCGGCGTAGCACTCGGGATCGGCGTGGGCCAAGTCGGTTCAATCCTGCTGATCAGCCGGGTCCTGTTCGGCGGATCGAGTCGTGTTCACGTCCGCCGTCGCCATCTGCGGCCCGACCCTCAAGTCATGAAACAGGTACTGGTTCTCGCTTGGCCACCGGCCCTGCAGATGCTCGGCACCTTTCTCGTCACCGTCTTCTTTATTCGCATCATGGGCAATTTCGGAGACACGGCTCAAACGGCGTACTCCATCGGCCTACGCTTGGGCATGCTGGCTCCCATGATCTGCTTTCCCCTGGCGGGCGCCGTCTCCACCCTCGTGGGCCAAGCCCTCGGTTCGGGCAATATCCCCCGAGCCTGGCGGTCCATCCAAGTGGGGCTCGGCGTGCATATCGCCCTGATGTGGAGCCTGGGCGGAGCCCTCTACCTCTTCCGCGAGCCCCTGCTTCTCATCTTTACCGACGATCCCGAGGTCATCTCCATCGGAGGCCGCATGCTGGTCTGGCAGGCGGCCTCGTTCATACCCCTTGCATTTTCCTTCGTTTTCTTCCGAGCGCTCCAAGGTGCCGGAGACGTTCTGGTCCCCATGGTGATCACCGTTGTGAACTCCCTCCTGATCACCCTTCCCCTCGGCCTGTATCTCGCCGAAAGCCGGGGCATGGGGCCGGAGGGCCTGTTCATCGCGCAGTTCGTCGGCACGGCGATCGGCACCCTGCTCACCGGGGCATGGCTGATGACGGGTCGCTGGACCCGCGTCGCCCGCGCCCGGCAAGGCCAGGGGCCCCAATCCCCTTAGCCCCAAGCCCCTGAGCCCCAAGCAGCGGAAACGGCTTCATAGGGGGAGGGGAGAAGGGGGAGGGGAGAGGGGGAGGTGAAGAGGCTCGTGTCAAAGAAGCGCCTCGCCCCCGGCTGGCCTGCTGTGCTGTGCTCTATTGTTGGTCACCCATGTGAAGCAGGGGAAGGGGCTGGGGGCTCTGGCCATCCAAGAAGTAGATCTTGGCCGACGGGTCCTCAGCGATCTTCTTGAGCGCTTCAAGCGCCTGCAGTTGCACATAAGCCGGGTTCTTCGAGGCCGCCCGGTTGATCGCGGCAATTTCGTAGGCCTTGGCGTCGGCAAGAATTCTCACGGTATTGGCGTTCTCTTCGGCCGCTTCACGCTTGGCTTTGGCCATTGCGACCTGCTGCTGCTGCTCGGTTCGGAAACGTTCGAGTTCGGCCTTCTCGCGCTCTCCGGCTTGCTCGCGCTCCTTCTTCTGCTCGATGGCTTTGGCGAGAACCGTCGGCAAATTGATGCCGCGCACCAGAACCTGATCGATGATGATGCCTCGAGGCCCGACGTATTCGGACAGGCCTTCCTGAAGGCCCATCGCAAGCCGGTCCCGGGTGTCCTCCAGGAAGAAGTCCTCGGCCCGATTGATGTTGGTGCCCAGTTCTCGCAGTAGGGATCGCACCTTGGGGAGCATGTGGACCGCAATAACCTGGGTTTCATCGCCGGTTTCCCGGAAGATCAGCGGCGCCATCTTCCCATTCAAGCGGTACTGGACGCTGAGATCGATCTTCGTCAGCAGTTGGTCCCGGGTAGGCACCTCAATCCCCGGCAGCTTCGTGGACTTCTCACGAACGTCCATGTCGTGCCACGCAAAAAGCGGGTTCACCGGAAAATGCGGACCTTCGGGATAGGGGAAGTCCTGCACCTCGCCGAAGAAGGTCGCGACGCCCACGTGGCCCGCAGGCACCTGATGAAAGAATTGGCGGCCAAACATGATGACCGCGAGAACGGCGATAAAAACAGCGGTGAGTTTCGGATTCACAATTTTCTCCTGGCTGGAAGGGATCTCTATTCGGCTCTTTCTGCGGCTCGCTACCCGGCTTGCTACGGGGCGAGACGAGCCGTTGATCGGATCGCAGGGTAACGCTCGGACCCAAGGATCGCCCGTGGGCGGTCCACGAATATCGAGGACGCCCCGGACCGCCCGGGCTGCCGGGCGCGTAGACCGTCTTTAGGCCACGGCTTTAGATCCTGGCCTTAGGCCACGGCCTTAGACCACGCCCTTAGACCACGGCCTTGGCATCACGCAGGGCAGCCACGCGCTCGGCATCAAAGCCAAAGTCGGCCAACACCTCGTCGGTGTGCTGGCCCTCAAAGGAAGGCGGGCGCACCAGTTCCGGGGCAGTCCGGCTGAAACGCGGGGCAGGAGCGGGTTGAATCACCCCAGCCGCCTCCACGAAAGTTTTTCGCTGCTTCAGGTGCGTGTGTTCCGGCGCTTCGTCGAGGTCGAGAACAGGTGCATAACAGACGTCTGTCCCCTCCATGATGGCCGACCACTCGTCCCGGGTGCGGGTCTTGAAAATCTCGGCCACACGCACCTTGAGAGCCGCCCACTGCTCGCGATCCATCTGGGGCGGCAGCTCTTCACCCTCGAGCCCGAGTTGCTGAAGAAGGAGCGCGTAGAACTGGGGCTCGATGGAACCGATGGAGACGTACTTGGCGTCCCGCGTCTCGTAGACATCGTAGAAATGGGAGCCGGTATCGAGCATGTTGGTGCCCCGCTCATCCTGCCAGACCCCCATCGCCTTCATGGCGTAGATCATGCCCATGAGGGCGGATGCCCCGTCCACCATGGCGGCATCCACCACCTGGCCCTGGCCCGAGCGCGCCTTCTCCAGGAGTGCGCAAACCACCCCGTAGGCGAGCAGCATGCCACCGCCCCCGAAATCTCCCACCAGATTGAGAGGAGGCACCGGCGCCTGGTCGCGCCGTCCGATGGCGTGCAGCGCCCCGGTCAGGGCGATGTAGTTGATATCGTGCCCCGCCGCATGGGCGAGCGGGCCCTCTTGACCCCAGCCCGTCATGCGACCAAAAACGATGCCGGGATTCCGGGCCAGACAAATCTCGGGACCCAGCCCCAGGCGCTCCATCACGCCGGGCCGGAAGCCCTCGATCAACACGTCGGCCTTCTCCACCATGGCGAGAACGACCTCGACGCCCTGGGGATTCTTCAGGTCCACGGCCACGCTGCGACGTCCGCGCGCCAGAATATCCTTGGGCGGGTTCGCGGGATCGCCGCCGCGCACGCGATCGGCGCGGTCGATCCGCACCACTTCGGCTCCCATGTCGGACAACATCATGCCCGCAAAGGGGCCGGGACCAATGCCCGCAATCTCAATAATTTTGACACCTTCGAGCGGTCCCATCCGGGTTCCTCCGTGCCGTGCGCATCATCGCAGACGGTTCCCCGGGTGGCGAACGCCAAACCGGGAGGCGCAGCATACACCAACCCCCGGGCACCCTCCCCCACCCAAACACGCGTACAACCGGGACATTAAAGGCACCGCCAGGAGAGAGAGAGGCACCGCCAGGAAATAAAGGCACCGCCAGGAAGAGAAAGGCACCGCCAGGAGAGAAAGGCACCGCCAGGAAGAGAAAGGCACCGCCAGGAGAGAGAAAGGCACCGCCAGGACACAAGCCGCCGCCAGCCTCAGTAGAAGCCCCGATACACATGAAGACTTCGCAGCACTCGCCGAACATAGGATCGAGTCTGGGCGTACGGAATCTCCTCGACCCAAACGTCGTCCTCGAGCTTGCCCGCCGGGCCTTTGCGCCAACCCGCTACAGCATTCGGGCCGGCGTTGTAGCCCGCGATCACCGCCGAGGTCTGGTGGGGAAAGCGCTCGGCCAGATAATCGAGATACGCACTGCCCAGGGCGATATTGGTCCGGGGAACGAAGAGCATCTCGCTGTCTTCCAGCGCGTCTGCGCCGACCCGAACCGCGGTCCGGCGAGCGGTTTCGGGCATCAGCTGAAGCAGCCCCATGGCTCCGGCGGAGGACATCACAGCCGGGCGGAAGCCGCTCTCCTCGCGCATGATGGCCCAGACAAGGGCCGGGTCGACGCGGTTCGAGGCGGGCAGACTGCCACGAACGAAATCGGCGTATGCGGGCGGCCAAGCAAGCCAGAAAAGCGCCTCGTAGCCCGGACGAAGCCCCCGCCCCAGCAGCTCCGGATACGTGCCCACCACCAGCCGCTGAGCCCGGTGGTAATCCCCAATGCCGACCAGAAGCGACCCGAGCCGGACGCAGTCGGCCAGCGCGCACGGGCGCCCAAGCAGGGGTTTCAGTTCGACCTCAACGCTCTCCAGATACCCGGCCTCCAGGAGCAGCGCGGCCCTTTCCAGGCGGGCCGGATCGAGGGCCTCGGTCAACGTCTTCGGAACCGAGACCACTTCGCGGCTGGCCACCAGTGCGTCTTCGCCCAGCCGCTGCTGGGCCCGCCAACCGTAGTAGGAGAGCGGCCATTCCTGGGCCAAAGTCAGCAGTTCTCGGCGCGCCTGCCGGGTCAGGCCCATGGCGCCAGCGGCCCGGGCCGCCCAATAGCGCGGCTTTAAAGCGCCCACGAGGTCGGGCTCGTCCTGGGCCATCCGCTGGAAATGCCCGCGAGCCTCGCGAACATCTCCGGCACGCCAGGCCAACCAGCCAATGCGCCAGAGCGCCTGCTGGGCCTGCTCGGGAAAATTGGGGTCCGAGGCGATCCCGGCGTAAAGGGCCTTGGCCCGGTCCCCCGCGCCTTCGTCCTCGAGCAGCGTCGCCGCGAGGTAACGGGCGCGGATCGAAGTTTTGAGCGGCGCAACCTGGGGAGTCAGCGCTTCAAAGGCCTCGATGGCCTCGCTAATGCGTCCCATGCGTGCCAGGGAGCGCGCGTACCAAAAGCGCGCCTGGGGATCCGCCCCCAGCCCGGCGAAAGTCGCGAGGGCCTCGGTGTATTCTCGAAGACGAAATAGGGCCACGCCGAGTTGAAACTGCGCGCGGCCAAGCGCTTCGGCCTCGAGTTCCCCCGCCAGGGCCTCCCGGTAGGCCTCGATGGCTTGGGCACTTCGCCCGGCGTCCATCAGGGCATCGCCCCGATCCAGGGGCGACACCCACCCGGGTTTTGCCGGATCTTGGGTCGGAGTGGAAGTGGGCGTGGAGGTGGGCGTGGAGGTAGAGGTGGAGCCATAGATGGAAGTCCAGA
>DUCT01000100.1 GCA_012959665.1 Myxococcales bacterium
GCTCAATTACGACAACCTCGGCCCCACGGGCAAGCTCTGGCCCAATCCCGATCCCGAGGCCAGCGATGGACCCGCGGTGCTCTTCGGCGAAGGCTTCCCCACCGCCAATGGCCGGGCCAAATTTGTTCCGGCGGCGTGGTCGGCGGCCCGAGAACTTCCCGATGATGCATACCCCTTCGTGCTCAACACCGGGCGATTGCTCGAACACTGGCATACGGGCTCAATGACCCGGCGGTCAAAGGCCCTGGACCAGATTCAGCCCGAAGCCTTCGCGAGCCTTCACCCCGAAGATGCCGGCGAACTGGGCATCCACGAGGGCGACTTCATCGAAGTGACCAGCCGTCGGGGAAGCATCCGCTTGGAGGCCCGCCTTAGCTCGCGGGACAGTCGAGGAGCCGTCTTCATCCCCTTCCATTTTCGGGAAGCCGCCGCCAACCTGCTCACCCTCGACGAACTCGACCCGGACGGGAAGATTCCCGGATTCAAGTTCTGCGCGGTCCGGATCGCTCTGGTTCCCGCCTAGGCGACACGCGGTACTGGGGGACTGCCTCGATACTGAGTGCGCCCAGCCTATTGCGCCGGGTCGAGGAAACCCTTCAGGCCTCGGCGGCTATTCGGGCCCATGAAAATCTGCTCCAACACACCGACGCCCTCTTCGGATCCGCTCCGGGCGCGCACCACGTGCTGCATATGCTGGTTTTCCAAGGCGTTGTCGTCGACCTCATCGCATTTCCACGACTCCCCCGCCATGGCGAGATCGCCCTTCCAGCGGCCATGCCCCCATTCGCGATGCCCGTAGCCGATGCCCTTCATGCGAAAGCAGAGCAGGGGATCGAGTTGGATTTCCTCCCGGCTTCCATCCGAGTGGTCGAGGACGAATTCTGCCCGACTGACCCGGCGCGTCCCGGGCACGAACTCGAGACGATGCTCGAGAGCGGCCACGGGTTGGGCATTGGGATCTTCGATGCCCGGGAGATCATCGGGACTGGCGTAGGTGGGCATCACCATGCCATCCCAATGCCACGCCTTGCCGTAGTCGTTCTCGAAGAGGCCGGCGTGGGTGCAGCGGTTCGTCCAATGCAGGGGCGCCCAAAGAAAATAGACCTGGGGAATACGCGTCCCAGGGGCGCCGGGGGGGGCTGGGTCGCCCACGGGCCGGACCCCCCAGGAGCGATCCTTGGTCCCGTACACCCGGTCGGAATTGATCTGCAAGGACTGGCCCGCGTAGCGAATCTCGCCCTGCCAGAAACCGAATTGATTGAAGCGAGTGGCGTGCATTTGGATGGGGCTATCCCGGATTGTGCGCTGGTGTCCCTCGGCAAAATTCGAGGTTCGGGGAATCCAATCGAGCTGACACGCAATGCCGGTTTCGTTGTCATCGAGAGTGACCCGGAGCGATTTCATGGGCTCGATAATGTCGATCCTAAACGGGCCCACCTGGATTTCGGAAGGCTCGAGCGGCGCCCGGCGAGAAGCGTGAAAGGCGTACTGCACCCCGTCTCGAACGAGACTGAAACCGCAGTCCATGATGCCCAGATTGGGATAGAGCGCGGCACCGATCCCGAAATAGAATTCCCCGTCGCCCGAGTAGCCGTTGAACCAATAGCGATCGTAGGCGTGGCGATCCGTGGTGGCCGGAATGCGAATGGGATCCGTCGTCTGGTGGATCGGGTAGTCGTCAAAGCGGGAAAGCACGGAGTCACTCCTTCTCGAAATTTTCACGGCCGGGGACAACGGAATCCCGAATGCTACCAGACGAAGAATACCGAGTCCCCGCCACTGTCCCTAATCCCTAATCCCTAATCCCCAATCTCTAAGCCCAAGCCCCCAAGCCAATCACTTGCCGTCAGCCGGGGCCTTGCCTGGCCTCGGGATGATAAGCCTGGTTGCGGTCGAGGCGCGGGGGGGTGACTTGTGGTGGAGGCCCCATGCGGTGCTGGGCCGGACCCGAGAACGTGACCACCACGCAGGGCATGGCGTCGAAGATCCGGCGCGCCAGATAAAATGGACCCCACCAGGGCAAGCCGAGCCTTCGGTTCAACCGGACCGCGCCGAGCAAGAAGCCAAAACGCCGCCGAGGAAAGCCGGGCCGCAATGACCAACGATCCACAAACGCAAAAAGGTGCGGCAGGCGCTCCTCCCGGTCCCGAAGGACTCGGGCACGCCCGGGGATGTCGAATCCCGTTCCCCCTTCCACGGTATGAATCACGACGTCCGGGCTCCGGGCCAGGCTGGCCACCCAATCCCGCTTGCCCGGGAAGCCTGAGAGCACCACCTCCCCCGCCCCGGACCAACCGTACGTGGTCTCCAGGGTGCGCGGAGTGCCGTCGCGCCGGGCAAAAGTCGTCCGCAGGGCAAAGCTCTGGCCCAGGATGGTTTCAAGCTCTCCGGACATTGCGTACATACCGAAGCCAAGCCTAGCCGCGGTTCCGAGAACTCGCCTCGACCATTTTTCTGAAGGCCCCGGCCTCGCCATGCACTCGCGATCCGCGCGCCGCTGAGCGAAGCTCTGCTCACTCAAGTCCTCGTCCGCAAAAAAAGGGAAAGGAACCCAACTCTCCATGGGCTTCTACGAAAATCGTATCCTGCCGATCATGATCAATAAGGCCTGCGCCGGACCGCCGATCCTCAAACAGCGCGAGAAAGTCGTTCCCGAAGCCCAGGGACGGGTTCTCGAAGTGGGCATGGGCTCGGGAATCAACCTCCCCTTCTACGATCCAAGCCGGGTCGAATTCGTCTGGGGCCTGGAGCCCTCCGAGGGCATGCGAAAACTCGCCGGCGAGCGAATCGCCGCAGCGCCCTTCGAGGTCAAGCTGCTCGATCTCCCCGGGGAGTCGATTCCGTTGGACGACCACAGCGTGGACACCGTGCTGCTGACCTTCACACTGTGCACGATCCCCGACTTCCGAACTGCCCTGGCCCAGATGCGGAGGGTGCTGAAGCCCGGCGGCAAGCTGCTCTTCTGCGAACACGGAGAAGCCCCGGATGACTCGGTTCGGAAATGGCAGAACCGCATCAACCCGATCTGGAAGAAAATCGCCGGGGGATGCAATCTGAATCGGCCGATCCCCCACTGCCTCACCGAGGCGGGCTTCGCCATCGAGAATCTCGAAACCCTGTACCTGCCCAACACGCCACGAATCGCGGCGTTCAACTACTGGGGCCGCGCCTCGCTGGCCTAGCCCCGCGAGGTTCGCCCCAGACCGGGCCGGTTTTCGTCAGGCCAGCCAGGCCAGTTAGGCCAAGAGGCGACTGCGGCGGCGGCGCATGCCCACCAAGCCCCCAATCCCGGCGATTAGCAGGGCCCCGGCACCGGGTTCGGGCACCGGAGTCGGGTCACAGGGATCGCCCAAGCCGTCCATGTCCGTATCGATTTGGTCGTTGTTGGCCAGAGCCGGACAGTTGTCAGGCCCATCGAGAAAGAGATCCCGATCGCGATTGAGTGCCATGCGGATGCCCGAACCCGCCGGCAAACAGGTAAATGTCAAATCGGTCGACTGCGCCAGGATGCGAAGCGCCGCTTCGGTGGTCGAAGTTCCATCCGATGCGTCGAAGGTTGCACTGCCCGGAACGCCACCGGTGTAGAGCCAACCCATGGGAACGCCGGCGACGGTGCCCTTGGCAATGAGGTCGCACTCCGTCACCACTCCGCCCAGAATTTTCGAGGTAAAGGGCGTCCCGGCCCGGTCGATGAGAAGAGCCAGCCGGGCATCCGTATCCGCGCCGCTCGTGAGCGACAAGGTCACCTGCTGGCCGGCGATCGGCGGGAGGTCGGAGTCAAAGGCCAGCATGAAATCGACCATTTGCGGAATTTGGGCCCCCGGATTGTCGAAGCCAGTGCCGTTATTGAAGAGGTCGTTGAATACCGTGGCCCGAAAAAATCGCTCCAGGGTGTCCTCTGATCCATCGTGAAGGAACCCGAATCCCCGGATCTGGTCACCCTGATGGCTGTGATCGCCCCCGGGTGATTCGAATCCGTTGTCCGCGGCTCCGAACATTCCGACCTTCGCGTACATGTTCCGGAGATGGGCAATCTTGAAAATCTGTGTTTCGTTTTCGAAGGTACCGTTGGTACTCGTACCGAAACGACCCAGCCCGGGGTTGAGTTCGTGGCATCCATCGCAGGTAAAGCCTTCTTCGACGTTCGGAATACCCAGAAGAACATCCAGTTGGGGGTTGTCCACCAAACCGTCCGAACGCCGGGGACCAAAATAGAAATCGAACCCTCCCTGCTGGCTCGCTGTCAACGAATTGTCGAGATTCCTCACCGGGTTGGGACCCAGGGTCATCGCCAGGGCAAAATCCGTAAAGGCCTGCATCTGGACCGGGGTCAGGTCCGAGGAGCGACCCACAAGGCCTGAAAATGCGACGATGAAGTTATTGAAGGAGAGGGTCGTATCCGTAGCGTCGATCCCGAAGGCTCCGTTGGACCGATCCCCGCGCCAATGCATTGCGCCGCTGTGGACCAGACTTTTCAGGGTCTGGGTTGTCATGGGCCCCTTCATGGAATGGAATTCATCCGGGGCCGCGCCCCCGTTGAGGGCGTCGATATCCAGACCAGCCGCGCTAAAGCCGGGAAACAGGTCCGAGAAATTGATTGGCATGGGGTTCGAAGTCACTTCTTCATCGGGGTTTCCGAGGTCCCAGGCCAGCTGATCCATGTCACCGAACGTGTGACAACTCGAGCAACTCTCAGCGCCATTCGCAGAGGTGGCCAACGCGTCGTAGAGAAAAGGTCGGCCGGCGACGACATTCGAAGGCTCGGGATTATGCAAGGTCAGATGATGCGTCTCGGAGCGGGACGCTGTGTCGACCACCGAAATTCCGTTATCAAAGCGCGTCATCACGTAAAGGGTCGACCCATCCGAAGAGAGGGCGATCCCACAAGGCCCACCCGCACTGAGGCCGATCTGCTGATTCTGATCGGGTGTGAACGAATCTGCTTCCAGGGCCGCTGTATCGAATATTCCGATTTTCGCCGAACCAAAGGCGGCCACATAAAGGGTCGTGCTGCCGAGAGCGGCATCGTGGTGGATCGCCATTTCGAGAGGTGTCGCCAGACTCTTTCCGGCCGCCGTGAGATCAAAGGCTGGATCACTCGCCAGTACTGAAAAATCAATGTGTTTGTTCAGGTGCCGAGCGCCGAGAGTTGCATCGCTGGACAGGTTCGGCGTACCGATCACTGTGATCCTTGATTCAGCCAGATGTCCCTGCACCGTAGTTCCGCCGTGGGTCCCTGGTCCCTCAAAACGAACCTGGTTGAAAGCTTCGGTATTACTCACATAGAGCGCGCCGCTCTGGGGGTTCACCGCCATATTGAAGAGAGTCGTCCCCACGTGGGAATGGGAAGCCGTTTCTACCAGGCTCTCCGTGTCTATGGCGAAGACGTCCGTGTCGGGAAGATTGAAGCGCACACCGTTGTTCCAGTTGCGATTCAACTCGTCCTGGAATTGACTCGCAGCCGCATTCCACTTGACGATCAGGCCAACCTCGGGCGCTTGAACCCCGGCGCTGTTGTCACTGGGCCCGGGAATGCCCCCGGGCATATTGCCTCCCGGAAGACCACCCGGAACCGTCACTCCATCCCCGGCACACGGCGCCGGCCCGAAACCGTCGCAGACCGTCCCTTCCGACACCACTGTCGTCTGGTTGCCCGAGTGAAGAGCAGCGACATACACCGCCGAGCCATCTGGACTGGCGACCACAGCGCGCGGAGTGTCCGAGAAGAAGCTCATGATCTTGAGGGGCACGCCTCCAAAGGCAGACCCCGGGTCTACGGCGTCGAAGACCCAGACATCGTTTCGACTCACGCCCGGGGTGGTCAACTGCGGGTCTCCTGACCCTGGAGCGCCGGCAATGGACGAATCGGTCCGGTGTTGCCCACGATGGGCGGTGCTCACGAAAACGCGCGGACCCGTCGCACCCGGAGGATCCGCAACGGCGATCCCCCGTGGCTCGTCGCCCACGAGAAGCGTCCGGATTACCCGCCCCGCGCTCACGCTGACAATGCTCACACTGTCCGAGAGGTGGTTGACCACCCAGGCCTCATCGTTGCTGACGGCCACGACGGCAACCGGTTCCAAGCCCACAGGAATCGAGGCCACAGGAACGGGCGCTCCACCAGCACTCACATCGAAGACCTCGAGGTGAGCGTCCGGAATATTCGTCACGAACAATGTATTTCCGTCGGGTGATAATGCGACGGGCGTAACGGCGCCGGACTCAAAAGTGACAAAGTCGACCTGGGCGTTGGCCACAGACCCCGCTAAGCAGCAGAGGGCGAGCACTATATACACCGAACGGATTAACACCTTGAACATTTCAAACCCTTTCGAGAACGAGAACCGTGAAGCGGACCTTGGAGGCGACCCATTGAAGCAGCTCTTTGAAGCAGCTCTTTGAAGCGGCTCCGGGGGGCGGCCCTTTTGAAGCGGTTCTGGACGGTACTCTCCCGCCGCCAGGCTTCCCTGGAACCACTCTTTGGACAGTCTCACGAAAAGAGGTGTTAATCAAGGCAATTCAGAGGCTCGCCCGCATGAAAGATGCGTACGGACCCGCATCCATGGGGTAGGCGAAACGCACAAATCGCCCAAGGCTTGCTGGCGTCAAGCAGTTTTTTTCGGACGTCGAGATCCGATTAAACTTTTGAAAACAATCCGCTAAACCCACGTTCCTTCAGAATTCGGGCAACCCTGAATCGGCGATCTGCGCACCCAATTTTTCGAGCTGGTGCGGGGCCGAACCGAGTTCGTGCTCGATTTGACTCGCCCAGATGAAGAAACGATGAAGAGGGTAATCGACATCGATTCCAATCCCACCGTGGAGATGCTGGCACGCATAGGCCGCAAATTGGCCGCCCTCAGCCGCCCAATATTTGGCCACCGCCACGGCTTCCGGCGCGGGGAAGTCGGCCGCCAGTAGCCAGGCCGCCTCCCAGGTCGTGAGTCGAAGCGCTTCCACCATGATGAACGCATCGGCCGCGCGTTGGTGGAAAGCCTGGAAGCTTCCGATGGGTCGATCGAATTGCACACGCTCGAGCCCATACTCAGAGGTCATCTCAAGCGCTCGCTCGCAAACCCCCAACTGCATGGCACAACGTGCCGCTGTTGCGTGCTCAACGATCCAGCGAAGGCAAGCCTTCCCTTCCGCACCGCCCAGCAGGTCCGACTCTGGAACATCGACACCGTCCAGGGCCAGGTACACGTGGGGCTGGCGGTCGGAACAAGACTGAGCCTCACGCTTCACTCCCGAAGCCGACACATCGACCCAGGCCAGAACGATGTCGCCGTCGTCCGTGGTGGCTGGGACAAGAATGTGGCTGGCCTGCCCGCCTGCGGGCACCAAGGACTTCTCTCCGGAGAGTCGATATCCCTCTTTCGTTCGCTGGGCTCGGGTCAGGGGCGCCAGCGGGTCGCTCGAATCCAGTTCACCCAATGCAGCAGTGAGAATCAACTCGCCCGAGGCCAGCTTGGGGAGCCAGTCGGCCTTCTGACGGTCGGTCCCGAATTGGGCCAGGGGCAAACCCCCAAGAACCAGGGCGGGATAGACGGGAACCGGGGCCACGCTTCGCCCCACTTCCTGACAAAGGAGGCAAAGTGCGAAGAACCCAAGCTCCATGCCGCCGAACTTCTCGGGGATCGCAACCCCCAAGAGATTGCTCTGAGCCAGCGCATCCCAGGCGTCGGGATCAAAGACGAGTTCCCTCGCCTCGATATCCTTGAGCCGCTCGTTGCCCAGCTTGTCCTCGAGAATCTTCCGGGCCAGTGCTGCGACTTCCCGATCCTCTTCCGCAAAGTTAAAATCCATCGACTCGCTCCCGACTCTTTGTTTTCAGCTACCCGTGTTCGCGATTGGTGATTGGGGGTTGATGCTGGGGGTTGATGCTGGGGGTTGATGCTGGCGGTGGGTGTTAGCGCTCGTCCAAAATTTTTCGCGGCGGCTGTCATCCCGAGCCCGTCGACGAAACCCGCGAGCGCTTGTTCACTAGGTCTTATAATGAGGCAGCCCCATGCCCGCCATGGCGATAATGTCGCGCTGGACCTCGTTCGTGCCTCCCCCGAAAGTCAGGATCAAGCCGTTCCGGTAGGCAGACTCGATCCTCCCCTGCAAGATCGAGCCCGGATCATTGGCTCCGATGTTCGCCCGAGCGTTCGTGATTTCCATCATCGCGCGATAGGCCTCGATGTTGAGTTCACTCCCGAAGACCTTCACCGCAGAAGCCGCTGCGGGATGGGGATGCCCTTCCTGAGCCGCCCATGCCTGCTTCCAGTTCATCAGGCGCACCACCTGCACCTTGGCGTAGACCCGCGCAAGGTTGTGACGCACCCAGCCCTTGTCGATCACCCGCTCCCCATCCACCTTGGTTTCCCTCGCCCAGGCCACCACGTCCCTGAGCGTGCGACGAATCGGGCCCACGCTGGTGAGCGATATTCTCTCGTGGTTGAGCTGCCCTGTGATCAGTGACCATCCATTGCCTTCCCCCCCGATCAGGGAATCGGCGGGCAACCGAACTCCATCGTAGAAGGTCGCGTTTGTGGTGACGCCTCCCACAGTCATGATTTTCTGCCTCGAGTATCCTTCGCTGCTAGTGGGAACAAGGAACATCGAAAGGCCGCGATGCTTCGGAGCATCGGGATCGGTACGCGCAGCGAGCCAGATAAAGTCCGAGTAACCCGCGAGGCTCGTCCACATCTTCTGCCCGTTGACCACCCACTCGTCTCCATCACGATGGGCCGCAGTCTGAAGAGAGGCAAGATCCGTCCCCGCACCCGGCTCCGAGTAACCAATCGCAAAAAAGATCTCGCCCGCCAGAACCTTGGGCAGGATTTCGGCCTTCTGGGCATCATTCCCGTACCGCATGATCGTGGGGCCAACGGTATTCAGGGTTAGAAAGGGCAAAGGAAAGCCAGCGCTCTGCACTTCGTCCGCGAAAATAAACTGATCCATCTGAGTTCGGCCCTGCCCACCGTACTCCGTGGGCCAGCCCACTCCAAGCAGGCCATCTCTCCCCATGGCCTTCATGGCGGCGCGGAAATGCGGGCCACCCCCCTCCCCGTCTCCACGAAGTTCATTGACGAGCTCATCACTCATCATCTCTTGGAAGTAGATTCGCAGGTCATCACGAAACTTCTTCTGCTCGGGCGTAAAATCGAGTTTCATCGTTTATCCCTTGTGCCCCGCCATCATCGACTGGTAATACGGCTCGCCTATTCTAGAACTCGAACAGGGGTTGTAAAGCTGGGCCCCGAAAGACCCCCAGGGCAAGGTTGCCTCGTGGGCTCTCCGCTGGAGGGGCCGAGCAAGAGCCCGCAATTGCGAGAGCCCCCAATAGCAAGAGTCCCCAGTTGCGAGAGTCCAGGCTCAGGTTTCGGAAACGGAGCTTTCCCGAATCGACGATTCGAGCAGATCGACCAGGACCAAACCCGAAGACTCGTTCAGATGCACCATATCGGTCAGCAACTTCATGCGGTGTCGCTCGCCGATCCGATCCCAACTCCAGCCCAGGAGATATCTGCGCAGCATGGCCTTGAAGATCAATCGGTTCGCCAACTGAGCTCCATAAGCGGGCGTATCCTCGAAGGAATCCGAGAGCAAGCGTTCGTGCAACTTCTTTCCTAGGGGAACGCAGGTCAAGCCACGCTCCCTCGCCTCGTTCTCGATGAGGCCGTTGAATCCCTCAAGCAGGGGAGCCATGGCTCCACCTGTGCGCTCGCCCATGGGCGGCAGGGTCACCGTGATCACCCGGATGCGTGATGATTCGCACAACTCGTCGAGGAGTTCTCGGTAGCTCTCGGCGAAGAACGATTCGCTGGGCGGTTGCGGGAGTTTCATCTCCTTGATGTAACGCTCGCCAACCTTTTCGCTCTCGGTGCCTCGGGCGTCATTTGTCCCCACCAAGAGGATCACGTACGCGGGTTCCGAGGAAATGACTTTGTCCGCCCGCTGCAGAACATTCCAAGCGAGTTCACCGTTGATTCCCGCATTCAGAACCGTGTAGCCCCATGGCTCCAGGCGGCTCGCCAGGGCATGAACGTAGTCAAAGCTTCCGTTCCCGTGGGTCAGGCTGTCACCGAGACAGATCACGACTTTGTCGCGATCCGCAGCCAGGGACGAGTGGAATCTCTCGAGCCGCTCCATGTGGGGGTGGCCGATCAGTGGCTGAATCCGAATGACGGCCCATCCGATCAGCACGGCGGAGATAAGGAGAAGCGTTCCCACCACCGGATACTAGTGCTACTCGGGTCCACGCCCCACTCTCCACCCGATCTTCAATCCCGATAAGTGGCCATTCCACCTTTCTCGGTTCGACAAAAGATCCTGGGTACCCGGTGCCAGATACTCTGAAGCATCTTCTTGAACAGGGGCCTGCCTTTCTATCGCCGATGCATCAGACCCCTCGCATCGGCGAGGTTCACGTGGCCCTGCTCGAGTTCGCGACGGGTCAGGGCGCAAATCCCTCGACCCCGGGCATCCGTACTGGTCGCCCCAATTGTCCAGGGGACAACTACCCAAGGGACCGAAGGCGCTGGCTCCCGCCCCTAGGCGAGTTCGAACCGGTCTATATACCAGCCCAGGCGCTCCCGAATCCGCCCTTGGTTCAGCCCATAGCGTTCGAGATCGTAGTCGTGACTTCCGTGCTTGCCCCGCGGATTTTCGGCCAGATGCGCTTCCATCGCGCTCTTTCCAGCGGGCTCCAGAGTCAGCTCAAAGTGCTCATAGATCTGGTCCATCACCGCCATGGAATCGGACACGAAGTCGGCAAAGCGAATATCGATAAATTTTGAGGGATCCGAGCGATCCCGGACCGCGTACCCTCTTTCAAGAGAAGTCGCGCAGAAATCGAGCACCCTTTCCCCCAAATCCGCCTGGGCCGAAAACCCCTGACTCTCGAGTAGGGATTCCATCATGCTGCAATAGGAAGCAATGGCTTCGACGGGGTCCCGGTGCGTGAGGACGATGCAGCAATCCGGGAAGGTCTCCACGATCGCGTCCATGGCCCAAAGATGCGCAGGCGACTTGAGCAGCCAACGGTCGCCGGGGCGCTGCCAGTCGATCATCTTCAGCAGGTCCCGGTAGTACCGGTACTGAGGCCCCAGATCCAGATCTCGAAAAAAGGACGCGTAGGGTTCGACCAAAGCCTCGATCCCTTGGTGCACGTTCTCGAAAGTAATCGCCATGGGGATCACGCACTCCTCGGGCGTGTCCGCATCGGTGAAATGAATGCGCGTAAAATCTGGATTTCGCTCGCGCAGCTTCGCGAAGGTTTCTTTCATCGCGGCGTGACGGGGATCCTCGATGCCCTCTTCAAGACCATCCAGAGGCTCAGGAAATGTTCCCTCCCAGAGCAGAAGGGGACGAGTCGCGGGGTCCATTCCCAGCAGATTGAAGGTCGCCGAGGTTCCAGTTCTCGGCAGCCCGGTCAGGAACATCGGACGACGGATTTCTCGTTCGCGAATTTCCGGATGGGCACCAAAAGCGGCCTCCACTCGCAAGCGGGTCGCCAGCAGGCGGAGCAGCCGCTTCCAATTCGAACGTCGGCCGCGCTCTCCTAGACCAGCGCCGGTCTCCAGCATCTCGCAAAGAACCCCGAGACCTTCCTCGAAGCGGGGATCACCAAAATCTTCGAGGCCCGTCGCCTCGCGAGCCGCCCGGAGGAGAGGCGCGACCTTGAACTCATAAGGGTTTTCTTCAGAGGGGTTTTCTTCGCTCACGATCTGCTCCTCGGCGGTGTGATGGGGAGGCGCTTAGGGCTGAGCGTCAACCTTCGGCCCGCGCGCTTTCCAGCGCTGCCTCGACGAAAGCCAACCGATCACTGCCAAAATAAAGTTCTTTGCCCACAAAAAAAGAAGGCGCACCAAATACGCCCCGAGCCACTGCCTCTTCGGTGGTGGTGCGCAGAGCCCCCTTGACCTCGGGCTCCGCCGCCACCGCTGCCAGCCTATCGGCATCAAGCCCGCACGCGTCCAATTCGCCGGCCAGAACTTCCGGGTCACCGAGATTTTTCTGCTGCTCCCAAAACGCGGGAAAGACAGCCGCGTGAAAAGTCTCGAACACGCCGCACGCCTGGGCGGCATGGGCACAGCGCATCAGTCCGAGCGTATTCACCGGAAAGTGTGGGTTGCTGCGGAATGCGAGCCCGTAGTGCTCGACCCATCGCTGCATCTCGATGCCGAAGTAGTTCCGCTTAGAGTCGACGGGCTCCAGCGCAGGGGATTGGTTCCCCGTGGCCTTGAAGACACCCCCGAGAAGCATCGGGCGATACTCGACATGGCAACCGGTCCGCTCGACCAGCCCCGCCAGTTGGGTATTGGCAATATAGCTATAGGGACTTCCATAGTCGTAGAAAAACTCGAGAGACTGGGGCAAGCCGTCCTTCCCATTGCTCGCGGGCCGTGCACCCCGCATGACGGAAACGAGAAGGGAACCCGATTTCTTCGAGTCGCGCCATCCCTGAACGGGGCGGGCTTGGGAAATACTTCCGGCGCGCGTGCATCCGAAGAGGAGGAGGCTCAGCCGCGTAGCGGTCCAACGGGAACTGCCGCCGGGGCTGGCTAAGGACTACTTAAGCACGTACCCATTCAGCACGTACCCAAATGTCCAAATGCCTGGTGCAATAACTACTGCGGGGGCTCTTCTTCAGGCACATCGAATTCGAGAAGTTCCGCGCATCCCCGGTCCAACTGGGTCCAGCGCGAGATCCCAAGCTCGAGATGCGCCCACCCGCAGGTCGGAAGACCAAAGCCTTCTTTCTCGCAGAGCCAATTCCAGAGCTCGCTCAGCCCCGGGTTATGACCCACCACGACCAGGTGCTGGATGTCTGCATCCGCCTCGCGAATAAAATCGCGAAGCGTGTCCATGTGGGCGAGGTAGAGACCGGAGCGAATCTCCAGGCGCCCAGGGGGGAGTTCGATGGCCGCTGCGAGAATCTGGCTCGTGGTCAGCGCGCGCTCGGCATCGCTGGTCCAAACGCGACCGGGTTCAATGCCGAGAACCGCGAAACGGCCCCCCAATCGGCTCGCATCCTGTCGGCCCCGCATGGTGAGGGGGCGGTCGCAATCACGGATCCTCGAACCGTGCTCGGAACCCGCCTCAGCGTGTCGAATCAAGGTCAGATGTCGGTTGATCATCGTCCTGGGCTTTCATTCTGGGGGGTCAATTTTCGACTCCCGGCCGGCCATCTCCGAAGGCGGGCCCCGCCCTCTCTTCCCACTTCATCCGACTCCTCCGGCTTTTCCGACTTTCCGTCCCACTTTCCGCGCTCGGATCCCATTGTATTCCGACCTTCTCCGCGCTTGCCCGGGGGTATTCTCAGGTCAAAGTTAAGCGACATGCACTCGGGCCTCCACGATTTTTTCAAATGAATCCTTCACGACGGGGACTCCTGAAATGGAAGTCGAACCGTAAACTCGGCGCCGGATCCCTCTTCGCTTTGCACGGTCAGGCTCCCACCATGGTCGGCAATGATCCTATGACTGATCGAAAGCCCTAGCCCAGTCCCACCGTCGGCATCCTTAGTGGTATAGAAGGGCTCAAAAACCCGTGGCAACGCTTCCGGGGCAATGCCCGGGCCATCGTCCTGAACCCGGATGACCACCCACTCGCCCTCCCTGCGCATCGAGACATCGACTCGGCCACCTCGCCCGCCCAGGGCTTCGACGGCATTCTTGATGAGATTGAGGAAGACCTGATTGAGCCCACCCGGATCGCCGACGACCTTGGGCAAACCGGCTTCCACGTCGACCTCCAGTTGCGCGTTCGCCGCGCTGATCGCATGGCCCACCAGACTGAGGGTGGAGCGCAAACCCACTGCCAGATCGACTCCGCTTCGCACCTCGCCCCGGCGCCCAGGTCGCGCAAACTGGTGAAGATCACCCACCAGAGAAGAGGTTCGATTCAGTCCCTCACGGACAATTCCCGAAAGCTCCACCAGGGTTTCGGCCAGTTCGGTGGCCTGGCTCCCCCCCGACTCGCGCTGATAGATCTCCAGTCGACGCACCAGATTCGCAGGATCCGAGGCATCCATATCCATCATCTCCACCGCCAGATTCCCGAGATCCTTGGCGGACGCCTCCAGGGCGCGAACTGCGTTAAGCGCAAAGTTCACTGGATTGTTCACTTCGTGGGCCAGGCCCGCGGCCAGTTCCCCGACCGCGGCCAAGCGTTCGGACTGCACAAGTTTGACCTCGGCCTGCTTGAGTTCGCTCAAAGTGGTCTCGAGGTCGACATTCTGACGAGCCAGATCTCTTTGCAAGCTCGTCACCCGGACCAGGGAACGCACCCGGGCCATCAGTTCCCGGGGATGAAACGGTTTCGTCACATAATCATCGGCTCCGAGTTCAAGGCCTTCGATCTTCATATCCCGCTCAGCCTTGGAGGTGACCAGCACAACCGGAATGCTGCGCGTATCGGCTCCGGCCTTGATCGCACGACAAAGTTCCAGCCCCGACAGTTCGGGCATCATCACATCGGATAGCACCAGATCCGGCGGCGACTCCTGGATTGCCTCCAGGGCTTCGCGCCCATTCTTGGCGGTGCGAACCCGGAATTCTCGCCCCAGCAACATCGCGAGAAGAGCGCGCATATCGGGATTGTCCTCGGCAATGAGGATCTCACCCCGAGACTCGGCAGAGGCCGGGGCAATCGCTTCTTCCTCCTGGGAGGACTCGACCTGCCGGTCCGCCCAGCGCTCCAACGAACGGTCCATCTCAGGCAACGGGCGCCCGTCGGGTTCAACGGGAGAGCCGGGCTCGGTCTCGGCCCCTTCAACCAGGGACTCGAGGGAGACACCCAGACAGTGGGCTTGTCCGCGATCATCGCGAATAGTTTCTTCGTCCAGCACCGCGTCGGGCTCCCCGATGGGAACCGCGAAATGAATCGTGGTTCCCCTGCCCTCGCCTTCACTGGTCGCCCAAATTCGCCCGCCGTGAAGCTCCACCATCTCTTTGGCGAGAGCGAGGCCAATGCCCGTGCCCTCATGCCGGCGTGTCGCCGAATCGTCCACCTGGGCGAAGCGGTCGAAGATCCTATCCAACTTGGCCCGAGGAATTCCGACTCCAGTATCCGCTACGGCCAGGACAACCTCATTGCCCGTAACTCGAGCGGAAACCGTGATCGATCCCCCTGAATCCGTGAACTTGAGGGCGTTGCCCACGAGATTGACGAATACCTTGTCCAGCGCCGCCGAGTCGCCGTTGATCGAGGGGAGTGCCTCGAATCCCTGCATTTCCAGCTCGACCTGTTTGCGATCGGCCAGGGGCTGGGCGCTTGCCAGTAATTCCTCTACCAGAGAATCCAATTGCATGGGCCGACGCATCAAGACGAACTGTTCATTTTCGAGCTTCGCGAAGTCCAGCAGGTTGTTGATCATGCGATGAAGTCGGCGGCCATTGGTCAGCATCATGTCCACCGTCTTCTGCACTTCAGGCGGCAGCGGTCCGAGTTCGCCGCTGCGCAGAGCGTCCAACGGGGCAAGAATCAAGGTCAGGGGCGTGCGAAGCTCGTGATGCACATTCGCGCTAAAACGAGACTTGGCTCGATCGAGTTGGGCCAGTTCATCGTGGGCATTTTCAAGGGCTCGTTTCTGGCTGAAGTCGGCAAAGCGCATCCGGTCCATGTGCATGGACGCCCAGCATGCCTCGGCGCACGCCGCACCGAGGAAGAAGAGATTTTCGCCGAAGGTCGCCCATGCGATGGGGGCCTGGGTATAGAGCGGGAGCGCTGCGTAGCTGGCAAACATCATCGCACCCACAGCAGCGGACTGGCGAACATCTACCGGGGTGATGACCCCCATGCCCACCACCAGCAGAATCATGCCCACGTAGTAGCCGCTGGTCACGCCCCCGGTCTGAACAACCATCGTTATAAAGAGCAGCGAACCCAGGGCGCACACCGCGGCCAAGGAAGGCACCGGCCAGCGCATCGCTCCCCAGGAATAGATCAACCAAAGCGCCGCGTTCAGCGCCAGCCGCGAGCCAAGAAAAGAGCCGAACTGATCCGGGTGGAGGATCCAGTCGGCGGGAATAAAGACGAAGGTCTGGAGCAGGAAGAAGATGAGAATGGCGTTGCGCAAAGCTGGGGCGAGTAGCTCGCCTTCAACATGCGCGCGGTAGTCGCGGTAACGGGAGTAATCAGCCTCTTCCATGCCTCTTTGAAATCGGCGCCGATCCGTGAAACTTTAAACAACCCAACGGCTTGGAGACCGTTCACGCATCCACTGGCCCCGCCCAGCGGCTCAGGGCCGGCGGGCGGACACCACCACCGCCTGGGGTGGATCGCTCAGGCTCAGGGAGGTCCGAATGCCCTGGAACCCGCAATCCGCGAGCAACTGGGCCAGTTCATCGGGCTCCCAGAAGTGAAACGCCCCGGTGTCCTCGAGTTCGAGAATTTTAGCGGCGTCGTTGAGAAAGCTGCGCGCCATGCCGCCGAGATCTCCCTCGCGAAGCTCGGGCAGCCCCGACCCCGCATCCCCCGCTTGAAGTTCGGCGTACGCCTCGACGTAGATACGACTGATATCGGCGTCCCGGCAGAGCGAGGAAACCACCAGGCGGCCGCCCGGACGGAGAATCCGAAAGCACTCTTGGAGGACCCGGTCTGGAAACTCGAGATAAGAAAGAAGCAACGAGGCCAACACTGCGTCGAAGCTTTGGTCAGCCACGGGAATATGCTGCCCCTGAGCGCGCAGGTCGAGGTTCGCCTCGGTACATCCGAGATTCAGTTCGCCGCCCCTGGGCAATGCCGCGATGCGGTCCCGGGAACGTCGCAACGCCGTATCCACGTAATCGAAGGCCATCACCCGAAGGCCCTCGGGCCGATTTGAGCTTGTCGCGAGCGCCAGGGCGAAGCTTCCCGTGCCCGACCCGAGATCCGCGATTCGCTGGCCCGGTTCGATTTGCAGCGCGAGGAGTTGTGACTCCATCAATCCCCGATAGGCGCTACTCGACGTGAGCAACTCGATGCCCAAAGAGCGATCCCGGCCCACCAGGTAATCGCACCAGAAGGCGTGCAGATCGGTTTCGACCCGGGGCAGGCGGCGGCGCTCAGCAGTCCGCAATTGCCGAATTTCATGGGTGGGGGCGGCCACCGGGGCGAATTCACGCCCCAGGGCCATGCGGCCCACGTCCCGGGCAATGCACTGAAAAACCTGGCTCGCCTGCTTGCTGCTGCGAAGCTGGTGTCCGGTGGGCATCACCACGAGCCGGCGGTGACGGGTGTCGCCGTGGGAGAGCACCGTCTGAACCCGCGCCAGATCGACCCATGCATCGTAACGCCCGTGATACCAGGTAATGGGAATATTGATCTCGGCCAGATCCCGCCCGGAATCCTCGATGAACGACATGGCGTGGGCTTCGGCATCCTCCACCACCTTGTCCACATCCAACGTCACGCCCAGCAGTTCCTGAAGCCCGAAGTCCAGGCCAAGCTCGTGGCCTGCCACGAAATCAACGCCGCCAGAAATCGAGCGTGACATGCTTTGGAGATCGGGAGAGCCCACCACGCTCACCCAACCGTCGATCGTTTCGCCCCGGTCCTGGGCAACGGCCTTGCGCACCTCGATGGCCGCAGCGCTGAAGCTCACGACGATGACCTTGGACACCGCCCACTCCGGGGCTTCACGCATGTGCGCGACCACGGCTTCGAGATCGCGAACGCCCTGGGAGAACACGAAATGCCGATTCTCCCAGCCGGGTAGCCGACAGTCGGGGTCGTTGTGGGATTCGCCCCGCCGCCGGATTCCGTCGTAACGCAGGACCACCACCGGCTCGCCGCTGGCCGCGAAAGTCGACACCAGGGTCCGGGCCAAGGGGAGCAAAGCTTCCTTGGTTTGTCCCCAGCCGTTGGGCATGACCACGGCGGTGCGGGGCCCACCTTCCCCCCATGCGTCCACAAGGCCCACGATCTCCTCGCCCTGATCGTTGGCGATCCGCACGACGCTGGGCTGGTCGGGCGAACGCTCTGCTCCAGGGCGCGCGGATGCCGGCCCTACAGCCGCCGGCAATTCGTCGAACTCCTCGATTTCGAGCGGATGAATCGTTCCGGGTTGCTCCCGGGCCAGGCCGATCCGGGTCCACCCCTCGCGCCCCTCCACCGGGCGGCGATTGCGCAATTCGAGCTGAAGTTCTGTCCCCGAGTCCCGACCATCGAGAAAACGCACCTTGACCGGGCGATCCGAGATGAAGTCCGAATCCAGCAACAGGCCCAGCCCCGATGGCGAAACATTCTCCACCGAAGCTTGCTGGAAACCTCCCCGGCCATCCTCGATCTCAACCCGGCTCGGATCCCCGGCCCCTCCGTCCGGGGCGCGGCGGGCTCGATCCCTTCGCTCGCCGAAAAAAAGTGTGGGCGGAACGGCGACCCGGATTTGGCCCTTCGCAAAGGCCGCCGTGGGCCGGGTGGCGAAGAAGTAGGGCCGATCGTCGCAGCTGAAATTGAGAAAGATCTGCGCCCCAATGGGGGCACGATCAAAATTTTCCGCCCGCAGGACGAGTTCGTCCTCGAGCACCGTTTCGAGATACGCGGTCTCGAGATCGATTCGTCGGTTCAGGCCGCGATGAAACGCAGCCCCCGTGTCCCGAACCCGGGCCAGCAATGCGCGAATGCGCGCCGGGTCCTCCAACGTCTCCGGATGCAGACGACGAAGCGCGCCTTCCCCAATGGGCGTCGATCGGCTGAGCATGACCCCTTCCAAGCCAGCAGCCGCGGGCTGCCGTGCGAAGTACGACTCGGGGGGTATGCAGAGCGACGGAAATATGCCAAAGAATGCGGGCATTTCCACCCTCGAAGCCCATTGAGTTGCAGAATCGCCGATCCGGCGTGCTTTTGCCGACCTCCGGGCGTGCCGTGTCCACCCTTCGGGCGCGTGACCTATGCTCCCGCCGGCGCGTTCGCGAGGAGGGACTGGGCCCTCGTCGGAGCACGAAAACACGCGCGAACTCGGGCCCATCGGCGCCCGATGAGTGGCGGAGCGGAGGAACGAGAGGCGAGTGGCGAAACCCACGGCGCTGCGTGCACGAACTCCCGTGGCCCTCACGACGCTCGGGGTTCGCCATCCCCTGCCCGTCCTCTTGGCGTGGTTGATCTTGGCCGCCCTTGCCGGACCTGGACTCCAGCGCCTTCAAGTGGACACATCCACCGACAGCGTCCTCGACCGACAACACCCGGCATGGCAGGTCTACCAGAACAGCCAGAATGATTTCGGGGGCGACGAAATCATCGTCGTAGCCCTGGGCGGCACCCGCCCCTTCGACCCCGAGGTACTCAGCGCCGCCGCCCGTCTCGGCGAATCCCTGGAGAATCTCGAAGGCGTACGCCGGGTCGACAGCATTGCCCGGGTCCCCGTGGTCTGGGTCAATGCCGAGGGCGATCTCGAACTCGAACCGGCCTTGGACGAGGAGATTGCCGACCCCCAAGCTCGGGCCGAGCGCGTGGCCCGGCGGTTGGCCCGGGACCGGATCGCCCCGCGCAGCCTGATCGCCGACGACGGCCGGGTGATTGCCCTCAATCTCGTCCTGGAACGCGGGGCCGAGGCGCGCCACGCCGAATTGCTCGAGGCGGTCCATGCCCAAGTGGATCCCGTCGGCGGGATCCTCTCGGGGGTGCCCGTCTTTCGGGTCGCCGCCAACGCGCGCACCCGCGCTGAAATTCTCTACTTCGCGCCGATCACCGGGGTGCTCATCGCCCTCTTCTTACTGGGTGTCTTTCGCTCCCCGCTCGCGGTTGTCCTGGGACTCGCGCCGGGCGTTCTGGGCGCGGGGTTCCTGATGGCCGCCATGGGCTATCTCGGCGCACCCATCAGCATCACGACCATGGTGCTCCCCTCCATCATCGTGGCCCTGGGCTGCGCTTACGCGATGCACGGCCTGGTGGCCGCGAGCACGGTCACGGACACGGGCCCGGCGAGGCGGGACGCCCTCGAACGCGCCCTCAACCGGGTGAGCCTCCCCATCGCGCTCTCCGGCCTGACCACGGCCCTTGGCCTACTGGCCATCACATTCGTCCGCATCGAGGCTGTTCGCATGACCGGCGGGTTCGGCGCCTTGGGAGTGCTCGGAGTCACAGCACTCAGCCTTACCCTGCTGCCCGCTGGCCTGGCCCTCAGTTCCCGGCCGATTCCCCGGCCCCGGGGCTTTGGCTGGATCCAGCGCCGGGCCGCCCCAGCGCTGGTGGCCGGAGTGGACCGAAGGCGGGGCGCCATCCTGGGTGTATGGGCCGGGATCGTGATCCTCGCCGGCGTGGGGGTGGCCGGGATTCAGGTGGAAACCGACGCGACCCGCTGGCTTCCGGTGGGCAACCCCGTCCGGGATGCCTATGAGGAAATTCGCCAGACCCTTTCGGGAATCAGCCCCATGAACATCGTCGTCGAAGCGCCCCCGGGCGGAAGCGTTCTCGAGCCCCGGGTGCTCAAAGCCATCGACGGGCTCGCCGCCCACTTGGAGACACTGCCCGAAATTGGAAAAACCCTTTCCCTCGCCGACCCCCTGCGCCAACTGCACGGGGGCTTTCTGGATGACCCGAGCCAACCACTCCCGGACTCCCTGGCCCTGGCCGAGCAGTATCTCCTGCTGCTCGAGTCCCTCGAGCAATTGGAAGATCTGATTCGCTTCGACCGATCGGGTGCCAATATCCTGATCCGGGCCGATGACAACGGATCCGCTGGCCTGGTCGGTATTCGCGACACCGCCGAAGCGTGGTGGAGCGAGCACGGCCCCCCCGACACCCGGATCACCACGACCGGAATCATGTACGAATTTGCCCGAGCCGAGGACGAGATTGTCTACGGACAAGTGCGCGGGCTGGCCGTCGCCCTGGGGGTAATTTCCGCGGTCCTGCTGCTCATCTTTCGCTCACCGGGGCTCGCTCTGCTCGCGCTGATCCCCAACGCGATTCCTCTGTGGCTGATTTTTGGGACCCTCGGCGGTTTCGGACTTCCCCTGGATGCCGGCACCGCATTGATCGGCTGCCTCGCCCTGGGCGTGGCCGTTGACGACACGATCCACGTTGTCGCTGGCTTCCACACCCGAAGTCAGGCGGGCTTGGCGGCCCCCCAAGCCCTGGAAGAAACCTTGATCGAGGTGCTTCCCGCCATCGCCAGTACCACGGCCATGATCGCCGGGGCCTTTCTCGTGCTTGGGTTCTCGGAGTTCACCATCACTCGAAACCTCGGCTTGGTCACCTCGGGCATTATGGTGCTCTGCTTGGTTGCCGACGCCACGCTGCTCCCCGCCCTGCTGATCCGCCGGGAAAAAGGGTGACCCCAGCAAACGCCTCTTGATCGGGTCCGGCTATAGTCGGGCCATGCATCCCGACCCGCCGCCCGAAGGCTATTCCCACGTCGAAAGTGAGCACATCGAAAACACCGGCAGCGGAACCCTGCGCGCCGGAATCTTCGGGGTTTCGGACGGATTGGTTTCGAACCTCGCCCTGGTGATGGGCGTAGCGGGAGGAACCGGCCAGAGCGGGGATGCCGTGGTCGTCGCCGGAACCGTCGGCTTGCTGGCCGGCTCGTTCTCCATGGCGGCGGGTGAATACATCTCCATGAAGACCCAGCGCGAAACCATGGAGAAGCAACTTCGACTCGAGCGCGAACACATCCTCGCCTTTCCCGAGGAGGAGCAGGCCCACCTGGGCCATTTGCTTGTGGAGAGCGGACTTTCCGAGGAGGATGCCCGGGACATCGCACAGAAGGTTCATCTGAATATCGACCCCGCCGTGGGTTTTCACGCGCTGCTCGAACTCGGAATCGTGCCCCAGCAGATGGGCTCGCCCATCTCGGCGGCGGTGGCCTCCTTTCTTTCCTTCGTCGCCGGCGCCCTGATTCCCCTGCTCCCCTGGCTCATCCTTCCGTCAGCGCTGACCGAATCGATCCTCGTTTCGGCGATTGCGCTGATGGGCGTCGGCGGAGCGGTGACCACCGTGACAGGGCGCAGCGCTTGGTGGGGTGCCCTGCGCCAATTGGCTTTCGGTGGCTTTGCCGCGGGAGTCACCTGGTTCCTGGGAGGACTCGTAGGCGGCCAATTCTGACCGGTGTCCCGGGCGTGCCGAACACGAGGAACTCGCGTAGCCTGAATCATCTACAACTTCGTCAATGAAGAGTCGAGAAAGGAAACCACATGCCCAAGCATTCCCGAGCGGAACTCGTCGCCGCCTTTGAGAATTACAACAAAGCCCGATTGGAATCCCAGAGCACCGGGGACTGGAATATTTGGGCAGGCATTTTTACCGAGGACGCCCACTACGTCGAGCATGCATACGGAGAATTCCAGGGGCGCGAGGCCATCGCAAAGTGGATCTGCGACGTGATGGCCCCTTTTCCGGAGATGACTTTTCCCCAGGACTGGATCGCGTTCGACGACGAGAAGGGGGCCATTGTTTTTCAATGTCAGAACCGGCTTCCCCATCCCACCGACCCGGACGGCGAACCCTTTTCATTCCCAACCTGGACCCGGCTCGTCTATGCCGGAGACGGGCTCTTCTCGTCGGAAGAGGACATCTACAACCCCGCCAAGGATGCGGGCCCGACCATCAAGGCCTGGGCCCGGGCGGGAGGCCAATTTGCCAGCAAGGAGAAGGTCAAGATGGAGCGCTCCCCGGGTTAGCCCTTGGTCTCGACCCTAACCTTGACCCTGACCTTGACCTCAACCTTGACCTCAACCCCGCCAAGCCAAGCCCCGCCGCCAAGAGGAAACCCAATGACGACCCCGGCCACTCGTTCGACCACTGGTCCTACCCCGAGCCCCGCCTCGATCCCCGATCTTACCGGTGCCCGAATTCTAATCACCGGCCCCACCAGCCAGGTCGCGCTGCCCGTCGTGGCGCAGCTGGCCCAGAACAACGACGTCCATGGCCTGGCGCGCTTCCAGAAGAAAGAAGCGCGCGACCAGATCGAGGCTCTGGGCGCGAAGACCCTGGCCGTCGATCTGGCTTCGGGGGACTTCCGGGACGTCCCCCAAGACTTCGACTACGTCCTTCACTTCGCCGTCGTCAAGACCGGCGATTTTGATTATGACCTACGCGCCAACGCCGAGGGCGTTGGTCTCCTCATGGCCCACTGCCGGGAGGCCCGAGCCTTTCTTCACTGCTCCACCGCCGGGGTCTACCACGACGCGGACAACCATCCGCTAAAGGAAACCGACCCCCTGGGCGACAACCATCGGGTAATGATGCCCACCTACAGCCTGTGCAAGATCTCAGCGGAATCTGTGGTGCGCACATCGGCCCGGCTCTTTGATCTCCCCACCACCATCGCGCGCTTCAGCGTCCCCTACGGAGACAATGGCGGTTGGCCCTGGTACCACCTGATGATGATGAACGCCGGGGCCCCGATTCCCGTTCACAACGACGGGCCGAGCCTCTATAACCTGATCCACGAGGACGACTACACGAACATGATCCCAAGCATGCTGGCCAATGCCAGCGTCCCCGCAACCACCCTTAACTGGGGAGGGAGCGAGGCCACCAGCATCGAGGAGTGGTGCCAGTACCTGGGCGAATTGACCGGACTGGAACCGAAGCTCTCGCCTACGGAGAACACACTTCGCGGGATTCAGCTTGATCCAGCCCTCATGCACGAACGCGTGGGACGCACCGAGGTCGCGTGGAAGGACGGCATTCGCCGCATGGTCGAAGCCCGCAACCCGGAACTCTTGAAAGTCGACTGACCCCTCTCAATCGCGATCCACCCCACCCGCTCACAACCCATTCCACCCGAAGGCGGCAAGCCGCCCGCCAGGAGGATCTCCACCCCAATGGAAAAACGATTCGAGGGCCGCGCAGTACTGGTCACCGGCGCCGCATCGGGCATAGGACGAGCCACCGCCGAAGTCTTCGCACGAGAGGGCGCCCGGGTGGCATGCGCGGATATCAGCGAAAAAAAACTCGCGGACACGGTGAGCAGCATCGAGCAGGACGGCGGGACCGCAATCGCCCTGGACGTGAACATCGCCGACTCGGCGGCGGCCACCGCGACCGTGGAGCGTTGCGCGGCAGAACTGGGCGGGCTGGATGTGCTGGCCAACATCGCGGGGATTCTAAAACTCGATCACGCCCACCGGCTGACGGACGATGACTGGAACCGTGTGCTGGGCGTAAACCTCAGTGGCACCTTTTTTATGAGCCGGGCGGCGATTCCTCATCTCCTGAAGAGCCGGGGCAGCATTGTCAACGTTTCATCCCTAGCCGGGCTCAAGGGCCAGGCTTACGGGGCGGCCTATTGCGCGTCCAAGGCAGGCGTTGTCGGCCTGACCCGGGTGATGGCTGTGGAATACGCCAAGCAGGGCCTGCGGGTCAATTGCGTTTGTCCGGGGGGTGTCGAAACGCCTCTGATCGCGGGCTTCGCACCGCCCGAAGGCTTCGACGCCGACTTGATGGGGCGGCTCAGTCTCGTGCCCGGCCTGACCGGTACGGGCGAGATCGCCGACGCCATTGCGTACCTGGCCTCATCGGCCGCTCGCTCGATCAACGGAGTTGCCCTGCCCATCGATTTCGGGACTCACGCCAGCTAGCCCGGCCCGAGGCAGGAGCAACGCGGGTTCTCGGTGGGGGACTGGGGGCGCCGTGGCTGCCGCGACTAGATCCGAGCGATGATCTCATCCCCAAAGCGCGCGATCCCATCGATTTTCTCCTGCAGCACATCGGGGTTCGCACCGTAGAAGAGCCAAGGCATGGTCGTCAGGTGCGTCGCTCCCAGATCGGCGACACGCCGGTAGCCGTCAAGATCGTAGGCGTCATTGCAGGTCACCAGGATTTCGAATGGATCGGCCGCCCTGTCGCTCTGGGTGCGAAGTGCCCGGACCCGGGGGATCAGTTCGGCAAGTTCTGCGGTGCTGTGCAGGTCCGAGATCCAGCCGTCCCCCCGAGTCGCAGCCCTTCGCAACGCCGGGGCCGAGAACCCGCCCACGAAAATAGGAATAGGCATGCGGGGCGCGGGACTCATTTCCAATGGGCTGAAGTCGTAGTCCTTTCCGTGATGCTCCACCCAACCGCCAGCCCAGACCCGGCGCAAGACATCGATCATTTCATCGGTGCGACCTCCGCGCCCTTCGAATTCCTGGCCCAGGAGTTCGAACTCCTCGCGCATCCAGCCCACCCCGATGCCGAGTTCTACGCGATCCCCGGACATCACCGCGGCGGTCCCCACCGACTTGGCCACCAGGAACGGATTCCGCATGGCCAGCACAAAGACACTGGTAAAAAAGCGGATGCGCTCAGTCACCGCGGCCATGGCCCCTATGGCCACCCAGGGGTCGGGCCAATCCGTAAAGGGCGGCCAGCGAGGCAAACCGTCTTCGGTGTAGGGATAGGGGGTCTTGAGTTTCCGGGGCTGAATCACGTGATCCGACAAGGTGACTCGGGCGAAACCCGCCGCTTCGGCGGCGCGCGCCATGGGACCCAGGTGGGCCGGGTCGCTGAAGGCCCCCGAAATGCCAAACTCCATTCCGGCAGTCTTACCCAGTCCCCGCCCGCTCGCACGACTCGGGAATGCAGAGGTCGGGCATCGGAATCATCCCCAAAGGGAACCCCTCCCATTTCTCACGGGTTCCCCGAGATGACCGAAATAAGACTAGGCTCCGAGGCTCGCATCGCGGATAATAGGCTGCGCATTTCATGGGACAGGGCCAAATGTCTCCCCCAGCAGCCCCGCGGAGAAGAGATGTCGGTTTCCGGCGAATTTCAGCGTTATCTCACGGCGACCCTTGAGCTTTTAGAGGGGAGCGGGCAAGGGGGCCCCGGTGCGGTCGACCCAATATTCGCCGGACTCCGCGACGCGCTCGAATCAGCCCGCCTGAATCCGGACACCCCCCTGGCCGAGTCTGCCCGGCGCGCCCTGCTGGCTTTGGAAGGATTTGCCAACCAAACGGAAAGCTGCACGGATGCCGCGGGTCTATTGCCGGCGGTGGAGGAGAGCGCCGAGTCGCTGCGCGCGATTACCCGAATCGTCCTCGGGCAGAGTGGCCCCTTGACCGATAGAAATACATCCACACAGTAAGCGAGAGCCGCGACCGGGGCCTCCGGTCGCGTTCCAAAGTCCCGAGAACTCGAGAGGCACATGCAGGGATTTCCCAGTTCAAGACAGTCAACCCCGAGCCGAGCCCCAGCCCTTGATGGGCCAGGTCTTAATGGGCTAGGGCAGAGGGCCGAAAACCCAAGCGCCGCCCCGGGATGGGCTGTGCTGGGGTTGCTCTGGGTCTTGCTCTTCATGGGGCTTCCCCAGGCACCGGCCCAGGCCGTCATTATCGTAACCGGGGACGGTTCGGGAAATACCAGTGCCCCCACCGACGACCCCGGCTTCGCCAGCGTGGGAAGCGTCAACGGGCTTTCCGGGGTCTATCTCGGCAACGGTTGGGTGCTCACCGCAAACCACGTGGGCTCGGGCCCCATGATTTTCGAGGGTCTCACCTACCCCGCTGTCCCGGGCTCCTGGCAGCGCCTGTCGGGCAGCGGCCCGGCCCCTCCCGATCTCGCCGTGCTTCGGATGGTGGGCGACCCGGGTCTTCCGGTCACCGCCTTGGCGACGGCTCCGCCTCCGGCGGGTAGCCAGGTCGTCATGATCGGCCGCGGGCTCAGTCGGGGCCCAGCCCTCACTTGGACCGGCAAGGATGGCTGGCAGTGGACCAGCCCCAGGCTCAAACGCTGGGGCCGAAACCGAATAACCAGCACCGGGCTGTCCATCCTTGACACCGACAGCATCACGATGAATTTCGACTCAGCCGGCCCAGCGGCGGTCAGCGACGAGGCGCACGTGGCTGAGGGCGATTCCGGGGGAGCGGTCTACTGGAAATCCGGCGGGACTTGGTTCCTCTCGGGCACGCTCTTCGTCTCGCTCACGTATGCGGGTCAGCCTTCGAACACATCGCTCTTCGGCAATGCGACGGCGGCGGCGGACACCTCGGCCTACCGAGCTGAAATCCTCGGCATCATATCGGTCCCCGCATGCAGTAACGGACTCGACGACGACCTGGATGGCTTGATCGACTCGGGCGCGGATCCGGGCTGTGACAACGCCAGCGACACCTCGGAGCAATCGGCCGCCCTGGTGTGCGACGACGGCCTGGACAACGACCTCGATGGATTTATCGACTTTCCTGCGGATACTGGATGCGCTTCTTCCACGTTCCCCACCGAGAGCCCCACGGTCCCCGCGCTGTCCTACTGGCCAACCGCCATCGTCACCGGCTCAATAATGGCCATCGGGTTCTACTGGGCAAGGCGCTTCGGGACTTTCCCCACAAGCGCTTAGTCACAAGCGCTTCGTCACAAGCGCTTAGTCACAAGCGCTTAGCCACAAGCGCTTAGTCACAAGCGCTTCGGTGACTAGCGGATCAGGCGTACCTTGTAGTTGCCGCGCCTTTCGTCGAAGTCCAAATCCACGCAGCCTTCATCTT
>DUCT01000101.1 GCA_012959665.1 Myxococcales bacterium
CGTAATGCCCTTGGGAAGCCACGCCGCCAGACTCTGGCCCGCTGAACCCGAGAAATGAATATTGATCGTGTCGTGGGGCAGGCCCTCGAGACCGTATTTCCGGCTCACCTCACAGCCCAAAATCGTGCCTACAGTTCGATTCGTGTTCTCAATGGGAAGGTCGATCTCCACCTTCTCGCCGCGCTCAAGCGCCGGAGCGGCCAACGCAAGAAGCCGATGGTCGAGAGCCTTTTCCAGACCGTGGTCCTGGCTGCCCGTATGATAGATATCCACATCCAGATCCGGCCGGTGAACAAGGTCCGAGAGATCGATATGTTTGGCTTTCCAATGCTGGATGTCGACCCGAGGCTGGCAGCGCTGGGACTGGCCAATCATCTCGTTCATGGTCCGATAACCCAGCTTCGCCATCAGTTCGCGAACTTCCTCGGCCACGAACATGAAATAACGAACCACGTGTTCGGGGGTCCCCTCGAAGCGCTCCCTCAGGTCCTTGCGCTGAGTCGCGATGCCCACTGGGCACGTATTCAAGTGGCAGACCCGCATCAGCAGGCAACCCATGGTCACCAGGGGCGCCGTCGAAAAACCGTACTCATCGGCCCCGAGCAAAGCACCGATGACAACATCTCGCCCGGTTTTCAGCCCTCCGTCCACTTGAACTCGAATTCGACCGCGGAGATCATTCTGCACCAGGGTCTGCTGGGTTTCTGCCAGGCCGATCTCCCACGGGCATCCCGCGTACTTGATGGAGGTCTGAGCCGATGCCCCGGTGCCGCCATCGTTTCCGGAGATGAGAACGAGGTCCGATTTCCCCTTGGACACCCCCGCGGCGATGGTGCCAACCCCTGTCTCGGAGACGAGCTTGACGCTGACGTTGCCGTACCGATTCGCGTTCTTCAGATCGTGGATCAACTGGGCCAAATCTTCGATGGAATAGATGTCGTGGTGCGGCGGCGGGGAGGTCAAGCCAACGCCCGGGGTCGAGTAGCGAGTGGCCGCAATGGTCTTATCAACCTTGTAGCCGGGCAGTTCACCGCCTTCACCGGGCTTCGCCCCCTGAGCGATCTTTATTTGCATCTCCTTGGCATTCGCCAGGTAGGCGCTCGTGACGCCGAAGCGACCCGAAGCCACCTGCTTGATGGCGCTATTGCGCGAATCCCCGTTGGCATCCGGTGTCCAGCGCTTGGGATCCTCGCCCCCTTCGCCCGTATTGCTGCGGCCACCCAGGCGATTCATCGCCACCGCCAGGGTCTCGTGGGCCTCGGCCGAGATGGAACCGTAGGACATGGCACCGGTGCAGAAGCGCCGGACGATCTCCGTGGCGGGTTCCACTTCATCCAGGGGCACGGGATCGCGCTGGCTGAAATCGAAATCCAACAAGCCGCGCAGGGTCCGCATTCGGACGGTGTCCCCATCGGCGGCGGCCGAGAATTCCTTGAATGTCTTAAAACTATCCTGGCGGGTCGCACGCTGCAGAGTCTCGACCGTGTCGGGATTGAATGCGTGCTGCTCGCCTCTCAACCGCCATTGGTAGAGGCCACCCGGTTGTAATTCCGCGTATTCGTACTCGTCTCCGGGAAATCCCCGGGCGTGACAAATCGAAGCTTCCTGAGCCAGGACATCGAAACCAACCCCCGAAATCCGCGAAGGGGTGCCCACGAAGGCGAGGTCGATGACCTCCTGATTCAGACCGACAGCTTCGTAGATCTGGCCTCCCCGGTAGCTCTGCAGAGTCGAGATTCCCATCTTGGCGAAGATTTTGAGCAGGCCCAGGTCGATGGCTTTCTTGTAATTCGCAAAGGCCTGATCGGTGCCCATGTCCTCGGGCATGTAGAGGCCGTCCTCGATCAGGGCCAGACCGGTCTCAAAAGCCACGTAGGGGTTCACGGCGGCGGCCCCGTATCCGATCAACATGGCAAAATGCGCCACTTCGGCGGCGTCTCCGGTCTCAACGATCAAACCGCAACGCGTTCGGCTCTCGGCCTTGATGAGATGATGATGCACCGCGCCGGTCGCTAGAAGCGAAGGAATCGGGGCGAGTTCGGGGGAAATTCCGCGATCCGAAAGAATCAGAACGTTTGCGCCCTCTTCCACCGCCCGGGCGGCCTGCTCGCACAGAGAATTCAGCGCGCCTCTCAGGCCGTCTCCCCCATCGGCCACTTTAAAGAGCGTGACCAGGGTGACCGCCTTGATGGCCTTTCCTTCGGATTGGCGAATCGACTCGAGCTCCGCGTTACTGAGCACGGGATGAAAGAGCCGCAGCAAGCGCGCGTGCTCCGGTGTCTCCTCCAGCAGGTTTTTCTCCGCCCCCAGAGTCGACTGAATGGTCATCACAGGGCGTTCCCGAATGGAGTCAATTGCGGGGTTCGTGACCTGGGCAAAATGCTGCTTGAAATAATGGAAGAGCGGTCGCGCGTGATCCGAAAGACAGGCCAGTGCGGCGTCATCACCCATGGAGCCCAGGGCTTCCTTGCCTCCGGCATACATAGGCGCCAGCAGCATCTTCAAGGCCTCGCTGGTGTAACCGAAAACATTCTGGCGCTGAAGAAGACTCGTGGGCTCGTCGCGTACGGGCTCTTCGCAGCTCTCCAAGTCATCCAGGGTCATTCGGTGGCCCTCGACCCAGGTCCGGTAGGGGGCCTTGGAGACGTAGCGGTCCTTCAACTCGGCATCTTCGATAATGCGACCCTCTTCGAGGTCGATGAAGAAGGTTCTACCGGGCTCGAGGCGGCCCTTGTACTCGATTTCCTCGGGCTTCAGGGGAAGTGTGCCCACTTCCGAGCCCATCACTACCCGGCCATCCTTGGTCACCACGTAGCGTGAGGGACGGAGACCGTTGCGATCGAGCACCGCACCGATTCCCCGGCCATCGGAGAAGGTTATGGACGCCGGGCCGTCCCAGGGTTCGAGCATGCACGAATGGTATTCGTAGAAAGCCCGGCGGTCCCGGTCCATCTCCTCTTGATTTTCCCAGGCCTCGGGAATCATCATCATCATCGCGTGGCAAAGATCCCGGCCCGTCATATGGAGAAATTCGAGGGCGTTATCAAATTGCGCCGAGTCGCTGCCCCCGGCGGTCATCACTGGAAAGACCTTCTTCAGGTCATCGCCCATGAGACTCGAAGCCAAAGTGCCCTCCCGGGCGTGCATCCAGTTCGCGTTGCCCGCCAGGGTATTGATCTCGCCGTTGTGCGCGAGATACCGAAAGGGCTGGGCCAGATCCCACGTGGGGAAGGTATTCGTGCTGTACCGCTGATGAACCAGGGCAAAACGCGATTCTATATCCTCGGCCTCAAGGTCGGGGAAAAACTCGGGCGTCTGGTGGGCGAGAAACATGCCCTTGTAGAGCAGAGTCTTCGAGGAGAGGCTCGGAACATGAAAAAGAGCACCCCGCTCGATCATCTGTTTCTCGCAGATTCGGCGGATCACGTACAGCTTACGATCGAAGGCGTCGGACTCAAGACCCGGCTTGGCCCCGATGAAGACCTGTTCGATGGTGGGCATTCCCAGCCGCGCCGTATCGCCGATCTTATCCGGGTTGATGGGGACGGTTCGCCAACCGAGAAGCGACTGGCCCTCCGCGACAACCGCCCCGGCCATGACCTCCTTCTGCCACGCGCGTTCCTTCGGATCGTTGGAGAGGAAGACCAGCGCCGACGCGTAGGCGCCCAGCTCGGGCAGCGCGAAGCCACTCTCGTCCGCCACCCTGCGCAGGAACTTGTCCGGCGTCTGCAGCAATAAGCCCGCACCATCGCCCGTGCGCTCATCGGCACCCGAGGCACCTCGATGGGTCAAGCGGCAGAGGATGTCGGTGCCCATGGACACGATGCCGTGGCTGGGACCCCGGCGCAGATCGGCCACAAAGCCGATCCCGCACGCGTCGTGTTCCTGGGTCGGGTCGTACAAGCCCTCTTTCGGGGGGAGTCCGAAGTGAGTCATAAATCGTTCCAGCGGTTTGAGGAGGGCGTCTCGCGAGCCACCCCCTCCGACCACTACCCTGGCCAGTCCGAGGGGAAAGGGATGAGCATCAATGGGCTCAAAGTCCCTAAGTGTTTGCGAAACCTAGGTTTTTTGGATTTGGCAGACTATTATACTGATCTCGAAATGTCAACCGCGAGTACCGGGTTCACAGAGCCCCAATTTGCGCTCGTGGGCCCGAGGGCGAACCCCACGAGCCCGGGACGGATCCCCGGGGCTGACCGGCTGGGGCGGGCCTTCGAGATCGATGGGCTTCGATGTCCACGCCGCGCCTCGACGATGCGTCACCCCGGCGATCAAAGACCCGGACGCCGCCCGGCGCATCCTCGATTGCCTGAAGCGCTCCGCACGGGCCCCGCCTCTGGCAGAAGCGACCCGTCACCCTAACGAGCCCTCTGAACTGGAAGGCGGCCGGTTCTTCGATCAGCCAGCCGCTTGCGACTCGCCGTAACGTACGAAAATGACCCCGATGCCCCGAAAGCCCTCGTGCGCACGCGGCGCGTTCGGCGAGGGGTCGGCGAGGCCAATCGAGCCTGCGACAACCCTCGCGCGCCGCCCGCAGCTTG
>DUCT01000102.1 GCA_012959665.1 Myxococcales bacterium
CAAGAAACCCTGGCAAACGCCCTCTCCTTCTCCCCCGACACCGCGAAAGGCCGGGGGAAATGTGCGAATCTTGCCCAGCGCCGAGATCACCCTGACCGGGCGCTCAAACTCGTGGAGAAATGGCCTTGACGGGATTTATCGTTCGCATGGCACTGAACGTGCTCGGGCTTTGGGTAGCCGACCAGCTGGTCGATGGCATGGAGATCCGAGATCCAAGCACATTCGTGCTGGCCGGCATTCTCCTTGGAGCGGTGAATGCCATTGTGCGTCCGATCCTGCTGATCTTGACCTTCCCCTTTACGGTCGTGACCCTGGGCCTTTTCGTCCTGGTCATCAATGCGGCAATGCTGAACCTGGTGGCTTCGCTGCTGGACGGTTTCTATCTCAGTGGCTTCGGGGCGGCTTTTTTTGCGTCCCTTGTGGTCAGCCTCACAAGTTGGGCCGCGTCTTCTTTTGTCGGACCCCGGGGATCCTTCGAATACCTTGTGGTCGACAAGAAAAACCGAGACTGAGCCTTTTCTTCAATCCAGCAGGCGTGTGGCCAGGCGATCGCGCGAAGCTGCATCCAACCCGGCCTGCTCGGCCCAACCCTCCACCGAGCCGAAGGTTTCGCGTAGCTTGGCCAGGAATTTCCTCATGCAGGCCGGGTCGGCGTCATAGGCGCCCTCGGGCAGGTCGTGCATGAGCTTCTGGTAGGTGTTGCTGCTGTCGAGCCGCGCATTGATGAGGTCGATGTTCTGACGGCTAAACGCGTAGTCGAGAATGATCGTTTCATCGGGAACGCCGAGCAGGGAGAGCAGCAGTGCTGAGATCACGCCCGTCCGATCTTTACCTGCGGCGCAGTGGAAAACCGCCGGCACATCAAACTCTGCGAGCAGCCGGACCACCTCAACAATCGGCTTTTGGGCAGTCATCAACATCAGGTAGTAGAGCTCGCCCATATCCGACGGCATCTTGAAATTCGCGAGCGCCTCCCCGCGGCTTCCCCCAGCCTCGGGAAAGAGGGGCAGCGAGTGGAGCGTGGCCTGGTCGACAATCGCCCCGCAACCCGCTTCCTCGACCTCCAAGCTCGAGCGTAGATCGATGACTGCTCCCAGCCCGATTTCATCTCGAAGTTTGAGCAGATCGGGCTCACTGAGATGCTGAAGGCCATCCGAGCGAAAGACCAAGCCCGTTCGGAAGCGTCGACCTTCCGAGGTCCGGTACCCCCCGAGGTCGCGAAAGTTGTAACAGCCGTCCAATTCGACCCAGCTGGCCAGAACCTCCTTCTCGCTCATCCCAAAACTCCTCCCCAATCCCCTCTCCCTCCTACCATCGATAGAAGGACCTCAAACCATGAGGCGGGGCGAAGAGTAGCGAGCGACCCGAAAGATGCGCGATCGGCAAGCGTCCGAATCCCGGCATTCGCCGCTCCCCGGACTTGGACCGGACTCCCCCAGCAGGAAATGGTTCGGGCCGCCCACCACCCGGGCCACCCACACCGGAATGGCCGCCCCCAACGAGTTCTGATAGCCTTCGGGCCAGTCGGTGCCTCACAGCACCGAACCCTAGGTCGATTCTCCGCTTAGTGGGTCATTACCAAGCGGAGTCCGTGCGCGCCGGTAGCTCAGTTGGATAGAGCATCAGGCTTCGAACCTGAGGGTCGGGGGTTCGAGTCCCTCCCGGCGTGCCACTACTTACGACGGCAAGCCTTGGCTGTATAGCCACACCGTACAGCCACGGCGCGGGGCTCAGCCGTATCCGAGATCCACCCCCGTGATTCGCGCGAAGCGGCTCGTGACCAGCGCCCTGGCGCGGGGCGAGCTCCAGAGATTGGCCGCGCCGTCCGCGGCCGCTTCCTGCTCGTGCGACCAAGCAAGGATCCTCATGCAGTGGAAGGCTGTGTAGTAGTCGAGGGCCTTGGTGTCGAGACTTCCGAACCGGCGGTAGAGCCAGCAATGGGGTCGCATCCCGATCCAGGCGAAGGGATGCCACAGTGCGCCCAGCCGACTGCGCCACGGTTCGCCGAGATCGTGCGCGGTGGGTAAGTCGCCAGTGTCCTGTACGCGGCTCCACCCCAGGTCGTACTCCGGCGCAGCCAAGGTCGCGTTCGACCAGTCGATGAGCCCGGTGACCCCCTTGAAGCCGACGAGAATGTTGCCTGCCCAGTAATCGCCGTGACACAGAACCGTGTTATTCGGCCCTGCAGGGGTGTTCGCGCGTAGCCACGCGAGCCCGGGCTTCAAGCCGCGAAGCTCTGCGTGCTCCAACTGTCTCTCGAGCCGGGCGAACCTCTCCGCGAGTCCCAGTTCTTTGGGATCGAGCCCGCGGTCGGCGAGCGCGCGTTCCAACTCCGCGACGGGCAGCCCGTGAAGCTTCCGCTGCAGGAGGACCGGTAGAACGAACCACGGGATCCACACGAGCAAGCTAACGATCGCCAGCTGCAACGCGAACAGTGCGATGGTGATGAGCACGAGAGCGGGCAAGAGCGAGAACAGAACTCGGCCGGGGGTGCGTTCCATCACCAGGAATGGCTGCAGGATGCCGGGCGTCCCCTCGCCATTCGCGATTGGACGCGGAGCGGGAAAGCCGAGCGCCGCGAGCGCGCCCTGCACGGCCGCCTCTCGCCGGACCTGCCCAGGCTCCTCCGCCTGCAGCAGTCGCACGACCAACGGCGGTGCGGGCTCGTTGCCCAGTCTCTTCAAGGAGAGGTCGAGCACAATGCTCTCGGCACCTCGCGCCAAAGGTCGAGGCGGCTCGGCCCAGTCGAGATCCGGGGTTCGCAACTGCTCTCGCAACGCGGCGAGTAGCGCCCCGTCGCGCGTTTGCGGTCGGGCCTCGGAGTCGGCAACCGAGATGGCGGAGGCGTCTGTGCTGTCGAGGTCGGCCGGGTCCATAGCGCGTCTGATTGCCCCGTGTTCGAAAGGCGCCTTCTGAATTCTACTGATCCAGGCGGAGACTGCTCGGTATCGTAGCCCTAGGCCGCAGAGTCCGGCTTCACGCTTTACCTGCTCTCCCGGCTCGTGGCACAATGATGTGTGAGGAGGCGTTGGGGATAGGACATTCAAGCTGTCTTCTGGCACAACGTCCGGGTATGGGGCCTTTAGTCTGAATGTTTCGATTCAACACCGCAGGAGTTAATCGTATAGATCAGCGTCTACAGACTCATCATGGAACGGAACTATTTCAAATCCAGGGTCAAACTGAACCAGGCTGCCGGCCAACTTACCCAACGCAGTTTCATCACCTTCCTGCTGGGCTTCTCCGGACTCTATGAGTGCTGACAAACGCGTTTGACCCAGAAGAATTAGTGTAAAGTTCTCCTGAGAAATAGTGATAGTCGAGTCTGCTGAGCTGACAGCTTCATCAACTTTAATATTACTCAGGTTGCCATTGGACAACTCCACATAATATATGCCGTCTGCAACGATTACATTCATACTCATTGGGACGTGCTGAGCTTTCATGGAGTCGACTTGAACCGCGATGTAGTCCAGCAGCATGCCTGGCTCCATTTCGGATAACACATCGGCAGATGCCGACTTCGGCGCTCCCGGAGATACCTTACCGAGACGTAACTCCTGGGCGCCCGTCAGATAGATATTGCGCCATCCAGCTCCTTCAGCCTGATAACCCATTTGCTCATAAGCGTCTGCCAGAAGGGCTCGGGCTTTCATGTTGCCTGGTTCAACCTGGACCAGTTTGTTCAGCGCAGTTGCGGCGAAACGAACCTCTCCATTGGCAATATCCTTTTTAGCTTTCTTTACGATCGATCTTGCGCCACCCATGTATTCCACAAACTTTTCAGATTCCGCCTTGATGGGAAGGGGGTTAAGGTTTGCCGGGTTCATATCGAAGTAGCCCAGGTACATGTTGTATACCGCACGGGCATTGTGGGAGTAGGTGCCGTGATAACCATTGGTGTGCCAGGATTTCTGTATGCTCTCTGGCATTACTTCATAAATCTTATCGCCAAGGTCTTGCAGCACGTAACCGCTATTGGCGAGCCTCAAGGTCTGGTTGTGGGTGAATCCGTAGGCGTCTCGTTGCATTTTCAGATATTCAACAATTTCTGCATTACCCCAAATCGGTGCGGAATGTGATGCAAACAAGACTTCCACGCTGTCACCCCATAGAGCAACCATCTCATTGATCTTCTTGGACCACTTCAGGGAGTCGCGAACCTTAGCGCCGCGCAAAGTGTAGACATTGTGCATACCCTGGTAGGTAACTTCACCAGCCCATAAGGCTTTCATGGACGGTATAAAGGTCACCATTTCTGAAGGCGCTTCGGTGCCTGATGCATCAAGGAAAACCATATCAACGCCATCTATGCTCAGGTTCTCTATTTCACCATTCTGATTAAGCTCGTAGTCGGGTGCGACATAGGTAATTTCACCTGTTGAAATACCCTTCGAAAGAGCTGCGTCAACAATGCCGTGTTCATTCCTGCCCAGCGTGGCGCCGTACTGATAAGCCGCTCTACGTGACATAGCATTACCTGCCAGCACATTTTCATCCACAGTTTCCTTGGTGATGTTTTTCGAGCCG
>DUCT01000103.1 GCA_012959665.1 Myxococcales bacterium
ATGGTTTTGACGGGCTCCAGGATCAGAAGCCAGCACCCCGTCACGGGGCTCCCCCTGGGGATTTAACATAACGCCCATACTCGGACGTTGTGCCGGAACCCAGCTTGTATGTCCTATCCCCAGCGAGGGCCTGAACTCGAAGATCCAGTGGATCAAACGAAAGGCATGTGGCGACCGGAATCGGAAGCGATTCCACAACGCCATCTACTTCCACCTCGCAGACCTGGATCTCTACCCGAACTCTCTCAAATCAACCCACACGAATCCCTGAAGCACCGGAATTTCAATCTACTTTTTCGGTACAGCCTATTATAGTAGGCATTCTGACATGTAGGCCGTGACCCTGGTCGGCCTCTCCTGGGCGCAGGTGAGGAGGGCGCGCGTGCGAGGGGGAGGGCGCACAGCCGAAGGCCGGGCCCGTGAGCGCGAATCCGGATTCTCGGCGGGCATTCGTCTACGGCTGGGTCAGGGCTCGGCACTCGCCTTCCACGCTGTCGAACCAGGGATCGTCCGACCCTCCCGTGGCACATACCTCGCCCGCGTAGATCATCTGGTGGGGCTCGTTGCCCGCCCCGGCGCAGGTTCCGTTGGCGTCGCAGTCGGTTTCGACGAACAGGTCCTGCCCGTGCTCGGATTGGAGTAGCCAGGGGATTCGACCCCAATCCGAAATTCTCACTGATCCGAAACCGCGAGCGCAGAACTTGAACTCCCTATGCTCACGAATTCACCGAAACACTTTAGGAGGGCCCCATGCCGCTTCGAATTCTGACCCTCATCGGCTTTTTGCTGGCACCACTGGCAGTGGCCCACGCCCACAAGATCGGCGACGCCGCGTTGCACGAGCGACATGAAGCCCAACAGCAGCGGCTCGAGCAGCAGGATGTCCGAATCGAAAACCAGCAGCGCGAACTCGACGACCTCAAGCGATCGATTACTTCCCTGCAGCAGGGCGCACCGGTTTTCGCCCAGAATGCGAATGCGGCCGATGCAGACACCGACGCGAGCAGCACGCCGGATGTAGCCGGAGCCCCGGTCGGCGTCCTCGCTCCGGCGTCGGATCAGATCGCGGATGCGCCGGTCGACGCAGTCGACACGGATCTGATCCCGATGCCAGCGCCGACCGGAAGCACGCCAGTGGTCCGCTACAGCGCAGATTCGGTCACCCGACGCCCTTCTGAAATGTTCCAGGTCTCGCTGGGTGGGAACTTGAATCGGGCCCTCAATGTCGCAGCGGACGGCCAGGAGACCAAGCCGTATTTCGTCGACAGCTCGAACATTCCGACCAATCTATACGTCAAGACCGCAGCCCGGCTGCACGACGACGTCATGCTGGGAGCCCACTTCGAAGCCGGACTCCAGGCCAACCCTGCGCTTCGCGCCGACCAGAAGAACGAAAACGCCGGTTTCTTCGTCGATGCGCGATTCTACGAGCTGATCGCGGACACCACGAAATACGGAAAACTGTCTTTCGGCCACGGCTTCGCGTCGTCCTTCTTAGCCTCCGAGGTCGACCAGTCGGGAATGCAGTTCGGCAACCTGCTGTCCGTCGGCAACACCGCCGGGGGCCTGCTCTTCTACGACAACGCGAGCAATGATTATTCAGACACACGCATCGCCAACGCTTTCATCGATGGCGAGGAACTCGCGTTGATCAATCGCATCCGTTACGACTCACCCAGGTGGGCCGGGCTGCAGCTGTCGGGGACAATCGGGCAGGACGACTTCCGGGACGTGACGCTCCGCTTTTCGGGAGACGCGGAAGGCTTCGTCTGGTCTTCCGGGACCTCGTACCAGAACCGGCCAAACGGCCCCTTCGGCAACTGGCGCTGGAACATTGCAGGCGGGATTCTGCACCAATCAAGCGGCCTCAATCTGACAGTCGGAGGCGCGATCTCGGACAGCGAAAAGGACGACAGTACCAGTGGGTTCATCGCCCGTCTCGGCTGGCGCTACCTGCTGTTCGAAGTCGGCGAGACGAAGTTTGCAGTTGACTACACGAATTCGTGGGATGTGGTTGAACCCGGGAGCGAGGAGCGGTCGACGGGCGTCTTCGCGTTCCAGAACATTGACTGGGCAGGGCTACAACTCTACACCGGCTATCGCTGGTACCACGCCGACGTCCCCTCGGCCGACCTGCAGAACATCAACGCATTTGTGTTCGGAGCAGCGATGCAATTCGACGTGACATGGGGGTTCTGAGTTCCGAAGCGATCCGCCCTATACCGTCGAGCAAAAGAAGAGCGGACAGATTCGATCGGCAAGCGGGCGAGAGAGGCCCCCCACGCAGCCCAGGAGACGCACCTGTCGACACGTACCGTGAAAGCAGGTGTCAGCACAAGCCAACAAAATGACACCACGCGTATTCGGAGACGGCCACCCGCGACGGGGATCCCCCTACGGATCCAACATAAAGCCCACACGCGAACGCTCTACAGGAACCGCCTTGAATGCCCCATCCTCCCCGGGGCTCATTCTTCCTATGCCCATACCGGGACGTTGTGCTAGAACCAATCCCGAATCCCCGACCCCTCATAGACCCTAAGCTCCAACCGACTTCTAAACGGTCCCTCTGAGCAGTCTTCACCACGCCAAAGCGGAGAGCGATTTTGCGAAACATGCCTACCTACGCAGTTCTGATTCTCTCAACTCTTCTCTCTGGAGCCTGCGCGTCGCCTATTGCGAGCAACCAACCCACGCCGACAGGAGACCATCTCGATACGACCAGCATGCACCCTGTCCCCGAAGATCGACTCCATGTGAACACCGAATGGGGACCACTGAAAGAAGTCATCCTAGGCAGGAGCCGATTCCAAATAGGCAACACGCTTTTGTCCGGGACGGCCGACAAACCGATGGGCTGGACTTCCGAGGCAATGTCCATCTTCCCCAAGGACGAGTGGGTCAAGACACTGGCATGCACCAGGCCAGGAAATCAGGCTAACTGGCACGGCCAACGGGACGATCCTACAGCGGTCTCTTGCGAGACAAAGGCCCAACTGTATTGCGACCGCGAAGACAACAAAGACGACGCCTTTTGCGCCAGCTGCTACAACCCTTGCGCCGGCTTCCAAGACACTGAAGAAGAGACCCAAGCCGTACTGGGAATTCTTCAAAACTTCAAGCACGCAGACGGCTCGAGAATCAAGATCTGGCGTCCCGACACGACGAACCCTTTGAAGATGACCGCCAATTATGGAGCGCAAAATCAAGAGTTGCAGGGAAACATGGACATTTTTTCTCGCGACATTCTGCAGGTTATTGGAAATGTGCTGGTCATGCTGGAGCCCGGGTCTCCAAGCAGAAGAGGAGAGCAGCTGCTCTACAATGGTCTCCTCGACTCGGAGCTTGCGGGTACAAATGTCGCACGCGTCTCAATGCCAAATCGTGACTGGTCCAAGCAGTCCACTCCCACCTACGACAAGAGCGACTACACGGTGCTCGAGGGTGGCGACTTCATGCTGATGGGAGACACTATTCTGATTGGACACAGCGCAAACAAAGTGATGGGATCGTCACTCTTGGGCTGCGGGTGGTTCAGGGATACGATTCACAGTTTGGGCTTCACCCAGCAAGTAATTTGCGTGCCACTCCCCAAGAACATTCTGCACTTGGACATCGTCATGTCTGTCCCTCGCCCCGGACTGGCCATCGTCGCCCCCGCTGGCTTCTCAGACTTTGCTGCGTTGGAAAACGGGGCCTTGAAGGGCTGGGATTTGATCAAAGTCGACGAACTCGCCGCGATGAAGATGGCAGTGAACGGCCTTCCACTTGACGAGCGCAACATTATCGTCGCGCATAACGCGGCGTACGAAGACCCGTGCTGCGAGAACTACAGCTGCGGTACCGACCCCCTCAACCCCCTGGATGCGTGTGGCCCGCAAGAAGAGAAGGTCTGTCTCGACGTAGAGTTGACGCCTTTCAAGTTTTCGAGCCAGTGCACCACACCTGGTCAGCCCGTAGAGATGGATGGCAAATTCTCCGATGTGCAAGCGCAGCTCGAAAAGAGAGGAATCACGGTCTACCCCGTCATGTACGAGAACCACGCGGGGTACGGAGGCGCTATCCGCTGCTCAACTCATCCATTCAGACGCGACGCGGGATCTTCGGGGTTCTGAGGAACTGGCGCCTTGCCTTTGTTTTGAGGCTTTCATCCACCCCCATGCCCCCGCTACTTGACCATCCGGTCTCGTAGCATGTGCAAAAAAAGCCCTTCAAACTTCCTACCCGCTCCGCCAAGTCTTGCCTACGGGCCCCAATCCGCTCTCGAGCCTGCTTCTACTTGACATAATGTCGGCCGATTCGATCGATGTGGACATCGCCGATCTCCTCCGGCCAATCTCCGTAGATCTGGCGGATCATGACCATCGTCGACCCTTCCGGGGGGATAGGACATTCAAGCTGCATTCCGGCATAACGTCCGAGTATGGGCGTTATGTTAAATCCCGAGGGGAGCCCCGTGGCGGGCGAACGGATACTGCTGGCC
>DUCT01000104.1:0-25218 GCA_012959665.1 Myxococcales bacterium
ATCGGCATTCGGATGGCGGTGGGTGCCAAGGGGCGGCATATCCTGGTTCAGTTCCTGGTGGAAGCGATGATCCTCAGTGTGATTGGCGGGATCATCGGAATTGCTCTTGGGCTCGCAGGGACTCAGGCGATTGCGCACTTTGCCGAAATCCCTTTCGTCTTCTCGCCGGTGGCCATCGTGGGCGCCGTCCTCTTCTCGGGGAGCGTGGGGGTCTTTTTCGGATTTTACCCGGCGCGCAAGGCCTCCAATCTGGACCCCATCGCATCGCTTCGTTACGAATAAGCCGAAGCGCGCGTGGCTGACGAGGATTTCCTCGTTCCCGGGTAAGGCGAATCTTTCGGTGCGATTTTTTGTCAAGAGAGTGATAATGACAAGCCATGGGGGTTTGTCGGGTGCGCGTCCAATGAATTCAGATCGGCGATGGTTTCTTCTGGGTCTCTTTTTGACGACCTTCTCGACGCTCGCTGTAGAGATTCTGGATACTCGATTCCTCTCGGTGGCGAGTTGGTATCACCTTTCGTTTCTGGCCGTCTCGACTGCAATGTTTGGGATGGCGGCCGGCGCGGTTCGAGTCTATCTCGGGGGCGAGGCCTTTATGGGCGAGGCCGCTCCCACGGGCCTGGCTCGCTACACCAGTTTGCTGGCCCTGGCGATTCCCGCGGCCCATCTCGCGAATCTCGCGATCCCGATACCTGCGGGTCATGGGATGCCGACGGTTGTCGCGATGTTGCTCACCACCGTTGTGCTGGCAATCCCCTTCTATCTGTCGGGGATCGTTGTGGCCATCGCACTCACCCGGATCCCTGGGCCCACGGGGATGATCTACGCCGTGGATCTCCTGGGTGCGGCAGTGGGCAGTGTGGGCGTTTTGGTTCTCTTTCGGTGGGCCAACGTGGCCTCGTCCATGTTCCTGATTGGGGCTTTGGCGGCGTGCGGGGCATCGTGCTTTCACCACTTTGCCAAGACCGGGCGCGTCACGCGCCAGTTTGCTCTCGCGATCCTTCTGCTGGCTGTCGGCTTGATCAACACGGCGACCGACCCCAGCTTTTTCAGGGCCTATTACATGAAAGGCGAGTTTCGCAGGGCCGAGTCCATCGATTTTTCGTACTGGACGATTCACGGTCTGGTGACCACCGATATTGAGAGGCCGAGCGAAGCCGCCTACTGGTCCAAGTCTGCTGACGCGAAGAGAACCCTCGTTGTCTCAAGGCGCATGCAGATCGATGGCCTTGCGGGCACGTATATGACGCGATGGAGCGGACGGCCGGGATCCCTCGGTTGGACTCAATACGATTTGACCTCACTGCCCTATCACTTGCGCAAGGGGGGCAATAACGCGGTCATCGGTGTGGGGGGCGGCCGAGACATACTGACTGCGCTTTGGGGCGAAAGTGATTCGGTCACCGGAATCGAAATCAACTCGGCCTTCATTGATCTGCATGAAGGCCCGTTGCGAGAGTTCTCCTGGATAGCGAATGATCCGAGGGTTCGTCTCATTCATAATGAAGCGCGGTCTGAGTTGACGGCCAGCGATGCTCAATATGATGTTTTGCAGATGTCTTTGATCGATACCTGGGCCGCCACGGGGGCTGGCGCCTTTACCTTGACGGAAAACGGGCTCTATACCGTCGAGGCATGGAAGACCTTTCTGGGTGCCCTGAAACCGGGCGGGCTGTTCAGCGTTTCGCGGTGGCACTCGGCCGAGCACGCGTCCGAGACGAGTCGCCTGATTGCCCTGGCCACCGCAGCCCTGATCGAGACAGGGGCCGAGAAACCCGCCGATCACATGATCCTGGTCACAAGAAACGCCCTGGCCACCTTGATCGTTTCGAATGAACCCCTCCGGGCCAGTGACGTGGCGGGACTCGATGCGATCCAGGGTTCCTTCGAGTTCGAGGTCCTTCTGGCTCCGGGCCGGGGCTCTCCCTCGCCGATTCTGGGACGCATTGCGAAGAGCCGAACCCGGGAAGATGTAGAAGCCGCCAGCGCTCACCCCTTCTTCGACTATGGCCCACCGACGGACGAACGCCCCTACTTCTTCAACATTCTCAAGCCCGCCGGTTTCTTTAGTCCGAGCATTGATCTGGCCGAGAGCGGAGGCGTACTCGCCAACGGGAATTTGGTGGCCACCATTACCCTGGCCATTTTACTGGGGATCACGTTGCTTCTGGTCAGTGTCACGATTATCGGGCCGTTGGTGAGATCGGGCTTTCCTGCCATGCCCGGGGCGGAGTTTGGCTTGGGGGTGGCCTATTTTTCATTGATCGGCATGGGCTTCATGTTCGTGCAGATTCCGCTGATGCAGCGGTTCAGCGTATACCTGGGGCACCCCACCTACTCGGTGACGGTCATCCTTTTCTCCATGATCCTGGCCACAGGCATCGGGAGCCTGCTTTCGGATCGCCTGGCCATAGAGGCCCGGGACCTGTGGGTGCGCGTAATTCCCGGAGCCATTGCGCTGAATCTCCTGATCGCGACCCTGGCCATCCAGCCCCTGATCGAAGCCACTATTGCCTATGGGATTCCGGCGCGAGTGGGCTTGGTGGTTGTCGTGGTCGCAATCGCTTCGCTCCCGCTGGGTATTTGCTTTCCAGTGGGTCTTCGTCTGGTGCGGCCCTTGTCCGAGGGGGCGCTGCCCTGGATGTGGGGGATCAACGGTGCTGCTGGAGTGCTCGCCTCGGTGCTGGCCGTAGCGGTCTCCATGTGGGCGGGAATTTCCACAAGCCTCTACCTGGCAGCCGTGGCCTACGCGCTCTTGACCCTGCCGGCCCTCGGGCTGTGGCGGCGGGGCGCTGCCGGGCAACCATGAGCCGAGAGCGGGCGGGCACGTAGAGGGGAGCCCTTCTCCTGAAGCCTGTTTGCCCCCGGGTTGCCCGACAGGCTGTGGATTGGAGTGGATTGGAGCGGATTGAAGCGGACCGATTGAGCCAGGTCAGGGTCCCGGCGATTCGGTTGTATCCGCGATGCGGCATGGCATACTCAGGCTCCTTGTTTTGCTGGCGTACGGGTTGCAGTGAACCCATAGACCTTGGGCACGGGCCAACCCGTCAGGCAAAAACTCAAATCACGGAGAGCGAACTATGACTCGGCTCGGTTATCAGATCCCCAACTTCACCTATCCCGGCGTGGCGCCGGAAGACATATTCGCGAATGTCGTAGCCCAGGCCAAGGCCGCCGAGGCCGCGGGTTACGACCGGGTCTTTGTGATGGACCATTTCTATCAGTTGCCCGGCATTGGGGCTCCCGAGGAGCCCATGTTCGAGTGCTACACGATGCTCTCGGCCCTGGCCCAGCATACCGAGCGTGTTCGGCTCTCGGCTTTGGTCACTGGCAACACTTACCGGAACCCAGCCCTGCTCGCGAAGGCCGTTACGACTCTCGACCACGTCTCGGGAGGACGGGCCACCCTGGGCATCGGATGCGGCTGGTTCGAGAAAGAGCACCTGGATCTTGGCTTTGAGTTCGGCACCTTTGGCGACCGCTTCGAGAAACTGGAAGAAGCGCTCCAGATCATCATTCCCATGCTGCGGAGCGAAAGGGTCACGTTTTCGGGCAAGCACTATCGGGTACAGGACGCGATTAATTCGCCGGCTCCCATCTCGAAGATTCCCGTGATGATCGGAGGCCAGGGCGAGAAGAAAACCCTGCGCATGGTGGCGCAATACGCCGATGAGTCGAACCTGGTGGGTGACAACGCCGCGATCCCGCGGAAGCTCGAGGTGCTCGCCGAACATTGCGAGCGTCTGGGTCGCGACCGTTCGGAAATCACTGTCACCAAGTTGCAGATGATTGCCGTGGCCCCGACTCAGGAGGAACTCGACGCGGATTTTGCGGCGATCGCTGAGACCAAGGGTTGGACCGATGCTCACATTGCGGCGGCCAAGGGAGCCCTCATCACCGGCGATCCGGACACCGTCGGTGAGATCCTTCAGGATGCGGTGGCGGCGGGACTGGACGGGCTGACCGTCGATTTGCCCGTGAACGGCCACAACCCCGAGCGGATCGAGTTGCTCGGGGAAATTGCGAACAAGATCCTGCGCTAGCCGAGAGCATTCCGTGCCGGAGCAATGGACCGGGCAAAGCTTCGGGGCGAGCGCGTCTATTCGAGAGAAAGGTTTTTCCCGAGGCGAACGGGTGCTTTCTCTGACGAACTGGCCCCTCTTGCCCGGGCCGGTGTGTACCAGATGGGTGACGTGTAGGCACGGTCCTGGACCACCATGGTCGCCTCGGGGATGATCTCTGTCCCCAGGCGCGCCACATCGTAGGCGGTCCAACGGGGGGTGGGGATTTCGATGACCCGCACATAGTAGAAGGCTCGCTCAGCGGGATTGAAATCCGGGTCCTTCCAGAAGCTCGTGAACTGCGAACGGCCCACGGTGTTCGTGTACGTGGCCTCCTGAACGTTTACCGTGGAACCGGAATTTTCGGCGACCGCTACATCGTAAACTTTCTCGTGGGACTCGCCCTGGCCATCGAGCCATCCCTTGACGATCTGAACCCGCTCGAGGTGGGCACCGAAAGGATCTTTGAGGGCCATGATGAGAAAGCCGGGAGACTCATCGCCTTCCGTGGGGCGCGGGGGCAGGTCGCCGCCCATGGGCACGCCCTTCTGGTATCCGGCGAATACGCTGTCGGGCCCGAGGACATCCTCCTGGGCGTAGCGCCAGCCGCCAAAGAACCGGAGCTGGATACGCGACCCGGTCGTGGCGTAGACCTCCCGCCGCTCCATGGCCTCGAAGATCGAGTCTCGGGTGTTGCTCGTCGCCCAGACACCCGCATACCCAGACGCAACCTGTTGCCAGGCGATAATGTCCGAGTCCTTGCCCGCAGCCGACTTGATGAAAGTTTCGTTGGTGCGCGGCGTCCCGGGTTCGACCAGCACCGCCTTGCCCCAAAAGTTATTCTCGGCGGCGGTGGCCAAAGATGTATGGGCGTCGGTGCTGCCGATCATCCCGAACTTGAACGGATTGACCCCGGTTTTTGCCTCCAATTCCAGGCCGGCTTTAAGGGCCGAGCGCGCGTATTCGTGCTTCAGCATGTCGGGCTGTTTGGGCGTCATGCCGGCAAGAGCCAAATTACCCTTGTCCCAGGTCTCGAAGTCGGCAAACTCGTCGTCGGGGGAGAGAAAGGGGTGGGTTTCGCCATCTCCCTTGATCTGGGTCACCTCCACCAGGGGTTCCCACCGAGCCCGATTCACCGCATAGGCCTGTCCAATGGGTTCGCCATTGGAGTCTTCCCCAGGGAACATGCGCCCGTTGCTGATGTTCCCATTGTGGGGGATGGCCAAAATGCGCCCCCCGGTTCCCGCTTCGTATTTTCCCATGAAGGCCCAAAGGTCTTCGGGGCGATCTCCGTCGAAGGCCGAAACGGGGATCATCTGCCCGGCCTTGTCCGCGTCATCGGCGTAAATGACTACCCGGTGAAGGTTGTCGCCTCCGGGCATGGACGTCCATTCAAACCCGATTAGCGCCGTGAAGACTCCCGGCTGGTTGTAGCGATCGGCGAGGGTGGTGATCTCGGACCAGATGTCCTGCTTGGCCGCCTGATTTTCGAATATCGGTTTGTTGGCGGCGAGCGAACCGATCAGCTCGTCCATGATTGCGCGGGCAGCCTCGGGGTCTCCCGTCAGGGCTTCGAAAATTCGCTTGCCATTGGGGTCGGCGAGGAGCAGGGGGTCCTCGGCCCGGAGTTTGGGCAAGACCCCCATATATTCGGCGTGATCCGAGACCACCAGGAAATCCAGGGGACGATCGAGGCGAACGGGTTGCCCGCTATTAGCGGTGACTGTTTCGCCCCGGGCGAAGCGATAGGCATCGCCGGGGTCGAGCCGGGTGTTGCCCATGACGTTGGCATCCATGCTGAATGAGCTGTGGACATGAGTATCACCCCAGAGCAAGTGCATGGGATGCGCCTCGCCCAGGTAGGGCGAGTACTCTGGGGCTTCTTCGGCCATGGCGCCGCCTGCCGAGAGTGCCAGGCCGAGGGTTCCGAACATGACGATCGCCTGCCGCATTTCTTTCCGTCCTTTCGTAGAACCGTCAGCTCCCGCCAAGGAGGAGACGCTTTCGAGACAATGATGAATCGAGGATCAATCGCCGATTTCCTGGTATGCGCGTTGAATATCCTGGGATTTTTCGTGGGCGAGTTTCTGTAATTCGTCGCCCAGGTGAGCCACCTTGTCCGGGTGGTACTCCTGCATTCGGGCCCGGTAGGCCGACTGAATTTCCTTGCCCGAGGCCGAGCGATCCACGCCGAGTACCGTGTAGGCGTCGAGTGCACGGGGGCGCTGACCGGGCCCCGGACTGCTGTGGCTGGAATTTGCGCCGGAGGAACTTCCGGCCGCCTTTGCCCGGGCCTGGTCCTGCATGAACTGCTTCAAATGATTCCGGTAGAACCAGGTCAGGAATCCGATCAGCGCGATGTCGTCGACACGGCCTGGAATGCCCAGGAAATCTGGGATCAGATCAAAGGGAAATAGAAAGTAGACCAGGCCGACGATGATCAACCAGGTCATCAGGGTTTTGGGGGGCGTTCCCTCAAACATCGCGGGAGCGTAGCGCTCCCCACCCTCGGTGGCCGTCTGATGCCTAGAGGTATCCCAGCCCCGCCGCCGCGTGTTTGAGTTCGTCCCGAAATGTTGGGTGAGCCAATCGGATCAAGGCCTTGGCGCGCTCTCGGGTGGAAAGGCCCTTGAGATTGGCGGTGCCGTATTCCGAAGCCACCCAGTGCACCTCCGTGCGGGGGGTTGTGACGATGGCGCCGAGCTGCAGTGTGGGCACTACCCGGGAAACCTTTCCGCCCTGGGCGGTGGAGTAAAACGCGATGATTGATTTTCCTCCGGGTGCGTCGAATGCACCGCGTGCATAGTCGTGTTGTCCACCGGTTCCGGAGAATTGATTGGGACCAATGGATTCGGAACAGCACTGACCGGTCAGATCGATTTCGATTGTGGAGTTCACCGAGATCATGTCGTTGTTCCGGGCGATATTCGGAGGAAAGTTTACGTAGGAAACGGGGCGGGCCTCGATGTAGGGGTTGTCGTCGAGAAAGTCGTACATGTGGCGCGTGCCCGCGGCAAAAGCATAGAGGGCCTTGCGGGGGTGAAAGGTCTTGTTGGCTCCGTTGGCAACGCCGGCTTCGACGAGGTCGACCATGGAATCCACGAACATTTCGGTGTGAATTCCGAGGTCTCGATGATTCGTTAGAGATTTCGCCACGGCATTGGGCAGGCCACCGACGCCGAGTTGAATCGTCGCGCCGTTGGGAATCATCTCGCAAATCAGGGGACCAATGGCCGCGTCCTCCGGGCGTTCGGCGGGTGCAGCCAGTTCGAAAAGATCGGCCTCGTGTTCGACGATGACGTCTACTTCGTCCACATGCACCCAACTGTCTCCATGGACTCGGGGCATGTTGGGGTTGACTTCGGCCAGCACTAAATCGGCGGCCGCCACCGCGGCTTTGTTGGTGTCGACATTAGTGCCCAGGCTCATGTACCCGTGCTTGTCCATGGGCGAAACGCAGATCATCGCCACGTTGATGTCCATGAACTCGGTGAAGAGGCGAGGGATCTGGTGAAAGAAAGCCGGGGTGAAGAGGGCCGACTTTTCGGCAATCAGCTTGCGGTCGAAAGCGCTTGCGAACATGGATTCCCACTGGATGACCGGTCGGCATTCTGCCCGGAAAATTGAAGACGCGCTGGCATCCAGGGGCAGGAGGGAGCTCATGCGAAGATGACTGAGGCCGCCGCTGGAAGCGCGATTGGCCACGGCGTGGAGCAGGGCCGGGGGCTGACCAATAGCGCTGCCAAAGATCACCAAGCTCTGATCGGGGATGAGCGAAGCGGCTTCTTCCGGGGTGCGGAGCTTGCCCGCGTATTTTGTTTCGCAGGGGGTAGACATGTTGGGCATAGCCTCTTCGGTTGAATGCTGAACGCTGGCCGAGAAGAATAACCGCACTGACGAGGTGGCCCAAGAGTCACCCGATTTCTCGGGAGCCTTTTTGTGCGGGGGCGGGGGGGCGAGCGGCATCTGTACAGGCCATCACCTAGGGTCTCAGGCGGTGGCGGGCCAGGGATTCAGGGGCACCCTGGCAGCGCGCACCAAGGTTCTTAGTGAATTTTCGCCCTGGGCTAAGCCGATAGGAAATCCACTCATGGCCGACTCGAACCCGCTGTTGATCGAATGCGAAGGGGGCGTTCTGACCCTCACCAACAACGATCCGCCCATCAATCGGATGAGCTTCGAGTATATGGATGCGCTCGAAGCAGCGGTGCAAGCTGCCTCAAGCGATCCCGACGTGCGCGTATTGGTTTTTACCGCGGCGGGGGAGAAAGACTTTTCGGTGGGCATGGATCTGAAACAACTGCAATCGGGCTCGGCGGCGCGTGGGGGGGCCGCAGCGGTCTTCGATCAGCGACTGCGGGTACTGGCCGCTATTGAGAGCATGGACAAGCCCTCGATTGTGACGCTCTTCGGCTATTGCCTGGGGGGTGGCCTGGAACTTCCCCTGGCTTGCCACTTCCGCCTTGCGGCCGCCGAGGGCGCGAAAATCGGGCTCCCGGAATTGGATTTGGGGGCGGTTCCGGCGTGGGGGGGCACCGCACGTCTGACGCGGTGCGTGGGTCGCGATGCAGCTCTCGACTTGATCCTTCGCGCCAAGAAGATTGATGGAAGCGAGGCTTTGCGAATTGGCCTCGTTCAGGAAGTTCACCCCCTCTCCGAGCTCAAAGAAGCGGCCCAGGCCCTGGCCCGCGAACTCGCGGGGATGCCGCCCGTGGCGGTGGCCGGGGTTCTTCGCTGCGTGGTTGGCGCGGGGGAGGCTTCTTTGGATGAAGCCCTGGCCGCCGAGCGCGAAGCGGTCATGAGGTGCGGCCGGACGAAGGATCAGGTGGAAGGCATGATGGCCTTCATGGAAAAACGACCCCCGATCTTTACTGGGGAGTAGGCGAAAAGCTTCCCTTTGTTTTTCCCCGCTGGGCTTAGGGCATCGTCTTTGAGGAAGGCACCAAGCGAACCCGGCCCCAGGGCGTGCTGTAGTGAATGCGGCTGGCCTCGTCGATGATCGTTCCGGAGAACAGAGGGTTGTAGCGCTGGCCACCGATGACCGTGTGGAAGGCGCTCTGCCCGTCGCGCCAATCCAGGGCCTCCAGGGTCCAGCGGTTTTCCCGTGCGCCGATCAGGTAGACCCGGTCGCTGGGGTAACTCACGATGGGGACACAACTCGGTGAACTGACCCCGCGGTTCACCCAGGCCTCGCGTAGCTGGCGGGTCTGGGGATCCCACTCGAATTTCTGAACCCCAAAAGGCTGGTAGTGCGGTGAACTGCCCAGGTAACTGATGAGCAGGGTTTTCGCCCGTTCGGGTATATACCAGGGCGGATTGGGCGAGATATTGTTGACCACGAGTGCGCCGTAGTCGGCCACGATGACCGACTGTTCGGACTGAATTGCAGTGAGTTCGGGATCGCCCATGTTGGCCGGTGCCATTCCGGCGATTCGCCGATCCGGCGCCCCGGGCACTGGGTTCCAATCCTTGGGGATGGCGTCTCGCCAGAAGAGCACGACGTTCATCAAGGGTTGGCCGTCGGTGATCACCACAAAGCGGTCTTCCTCCCCGAAGCCCATCAGGCTGGGCGTTGCGCCCGATCCGTGCCCCCAGCCATTCAGATAGCTGGCGGTCCAGGCACCCTCCGCCGGGTTTGTGGAGAGACGATCTCCTGTCCAGACGACCTTGTGCATATGCGCCTGGGAGGCGATGTAGAGGCCCCCTTCGGTGTCGATCGCTACGCCGTTGCGTACCCAGCCATGGCCCGTGGGCCGCGTGGTTTTTTCCTCGGCGCCCTCGCTGTGCTGCATACGGATCACGCGGTGTTCCTTCAGGTCCCGGGAGATCGCCACCACGTAGCCATGCTCGGTGGGGACGATGAGCCAACCATCGAATGTCATATTCATTCCCACGGTCAACCCGGTGACCTCTGGCGGAAGCTGAAAGGTTCCTTTCTTGACAATGGCCGAAGCCGGGTCGTTGGGGTCGGCGTCCGCGTAGGCCGCAATGGAGCCATCCTTGTCCGCGATGAAATAGGTGTTGCTTGCGTCGAGCACGGTGTAGACGCTGGCAAGGTCGCGCAGCTTGGAAGCATCGCGAAACGCATTCCAGATGGCCGCGATGCCCTCGTTGGATTTGTTAAGCCGCGCGATGGAGGCGTCGGCCTCGGCCTCGGTCCATTTCCGGGCGCCGGGTACCCAGTAGGTGGCGAGAATCTCAAAGGTGTCGAAGTCCACTTTGACGATTCGATCGAGACCGTTGCTCCAGATCACGCGCCGCCCATCGGGGTAGGGGCCCGAGGTGTAGGCCCCGAAGTGGGCCGGGCCGACGGGCGCGTATTGAATTTCGCTGGGCTCGAGATTCGTCCCTGGATTCTCGGGTCCGGGGATGGGGAGCGCATCTTGCTGGGCCGAATCGCCATGGCCCAGCGGGTAGCTGGAATCGGCAAGGAAGGGATTGCGGGGTGGGAGTTCCGCCGCGTGGGCACCCCGTCCGGCGCCCACTAGGGCGATGCTGAAGAGCAGAGCGGTGCACGAGGCTAGGCGAATCCGAGTGTTCATTTATGCCTTTTCAAAGCCGCACGTTCCATTTCGCGGCGGGACTGGTGTTTGACTGAAAAGTACGAGGTGAAGCAGCCATGGGAGTGCGGGCCGATGAGGGTGCCGCTTGGAAATGGCGTGGGGCATAATACAGAATATGCTTTCTTGCGGACCGAATCGTCGCCGGGTGGGTGAATTGGTTGCCGATGACGGAAGCGGTGGGTGAGTGGCTGAACTGGACAAGAGAAAACTGTTGGATGCGATTTTTGCGCGAGTCGCCGGGCAGCTGGACATCCTTGTGCAATCCCAGCGAAGCAGCCAGGCGGGCGCGACCCACGAGCAGACCCGGGCCGAGGACCCCAAGGACACCCGTGCGACCGAAGCATCGTATCTCGCTCGCGGACTCGCGGAGCGCGTGGAGCAGCTTCGAGGCCAACTCGATCGACTCCGGGCGCTGGATCTTCTGGACTTCGGCGCCGATTCCCCCGCCGGGTTGGGAGCGCTTGTCCGGGTGAAGGAGGAGAAGGCGGAGCCAGAGCAAAAGGCAGAAGAAGAGGCCGAGGGACCCGGCGGGTCGATGACGTATTTTCTCCTGCCCGCAGGCGGGGGCGAGTCCATTGTCTTCTTGGGAACCGAAGTGCGCGTTCTTTCTCCTTCTTCCCCCCTTGGTCGCAAACTCCTGGGCGCCGGGGTGGGCGACGAATTTGAGATTGATCTGCCCCGGGGACGAACGACGCTGTGCGTCGTCAAGGTCGTTTGAGATTCTCATCCCGAGGCTCCTGTCCCGAACGATCCATCTAGCCTATGGTGATCAACTCACCCCAACTCCACGGAGATCCCCATGCTGACCCTTCACTTCGCCCCCAACTCACGCGCCGGAAGAATTGTTTGGCTCCTCGAAGAACTGGGGCTCGAGTACGCGCTGAACCGCATGGATTTTCATCCCAAGGATCTGAAATCCGACGCCCATCGCGCGCGTCATCCCCTGGGCCGGGTTCCGGTTCTGGACGACGGCGACGTTCGGATCTGGGAGTCCGGGGCCATCGTGGAATACATCCTCGCTCGTTATACCGACGGTGCACTTAAGCCCGCGGTGGACTCCCCGCTCTTCCCGCAATACCTCCAGTGGTTCCACTACTGCGAGGGCATGGTGATGCCTCCCATGAACACGATTGTCGTGCAGACGATCTTGCTTCCGCCGGAGCGCCAGAACAAGGAAGCGCTGGACCAGGCGACGCGCCTCCTCACCCGGGCCCTGGCACCGATCAATGAAACCCTTGAGGGCAAGGACTATCTGATCGGCGATTTTTCGGCGGCGGATGTGATGCTTGGCCACTCGTGCTTCATGAGCAACCGCTTCGGCTGCGTGGGCGAAGAGCTGACCCATCTTCGCGCGTACGTTGGCCGCATCGAGGCCCGACCCTGTTTTCAGAAAGCCATCAACGCCTAGGGGCTGGTCGTGGCCGAAGGGCCCGCTTCGCGAACAAAACTCTTCCAGCGAAAGGGGGCCGCCATCAGTGGCCGGTAGCCACGCGGGAAGTTGGGAAGGTCCTCGATTCCGGTGCGAACTGGGGGTTGGCGGTCCTTGGGTAGCCAGCGCGTTCCGAATACGATGTCCCAGAAAATGAGGTTGCCGCCATAGTTGTGATTGGCCTCGTGGGTAATGGGCGAGTGGTGCCAGCGATGCAATTCCGCCATGCTGAAGATCCAGTTCAGCGGTCCCAGGCGGCAGGGCAGGTTGGCGTGCTGAAAGACCCCGTGGACCGCCGAGAAGATCAGCACCAGGCCCAGCACCCGGCCATCGGCCCCCAAGGCCAACAGGGGCAGCAATTTTCCCGGGCCCACCAGTAGGATGTCCGCGGGATGGAAGCGCAGGGCATTGAGCCAGTAGAGCCGGGTGGCGCTGTGGTGGGGGGCGTGGAAACGCCAAAGCCACGGGACTTCGTGCATGGCTCGGTGGCAGGTGTATTCGACGAGTTCGGCGACGATCAGCGCGGGGATAATTTGCAAGGCCAGGGGCCACGCATTGGGCCACAGCGTTGCCCCATAATTCGCTGAAGTCCACGCCGCGACGCCCACCGCCCCAGCAAGGATCAGCGGTTGGGCTCCGATATTCACGATCCCGTTGGTCACAGCCAGGGAGATATCGGTCCGAACATCTCCGTGCGAGCGCGACCACTCCCGGTGCAGAGGAAATAGACCCTCGAGCAGGGCAATGAGGAGATAGACCGCGAGGATCACCCAGGCGGTGACGGCTTCCGGGGGGTCGCCCCGATTCATCAGTGCAATGGCGCCGCCCATGGAGGCTAGAATTGTCCCGGGAAAAGCCGTTCGGGCGACGAGTGCATCTAATTTTCTAGGCACTGATAAAGTGTAGCGGCTCCTGGCGGCAAATATCCTAACATCCAATTCGCGACCCATCGGGTTAGTCTGTTCATTCCGGTTCATTCCCAGCCCCATTCATTCCCAGCTCGATTCAACAGGAGATAGGACCATGTCAACGGCTTATATTATCGATGCGGCTCGCACACCCCGCGGAATTGGCAAGCCCGGCAAGGGTTCACTCTCGGAAATTCATCCCCAACGCTTGCTTGGAAGTCTCCTGGCTTCTCTCCGGGATCGAAACGATCTCAACACCGCCGAGGTGGATGACGTGGTGATCGGTTGCAGTTCCCAGATTGGCAAGCAGGGGGCCTGCGTGGGCAGGATGGGCGTACTCGATGCGGGTTGGGAAACCGCCGCACCGGCTTTCACCCTCGATCGTTTTTGTGGTTCGGGAATCACGGCGGTGAATTTGGGCGCAGCCAACATCATGAGCGGCATGGCGGATCTCGTGGTTGCCGGGGGCGTCGAAATGATGTCCTACACCGGCTCGGTGAAGCAGCCCGTGGCCGTCGCCACCATGGACATGGGAAATACCCACCTGCGCGGCCTCCATCCTCAGCCCCACCAGGGAATCTGCGCGGATATGATCGCGACCCTCGAGGGCGTCGATCGTAAGGAAGTCGACGAACTGGCTTGCGAGAGCCAGCGAAGGGCAAAAATCGCCATCGACGAGGGACGCTTCGATGGGAGCATCGTCCCGGTGCTCCACGACAGCGGAGAGGTGGCCCTGGCCAAGGACGAGTTCCCGAGACCGAGCACAACCATGGAGACGCTCGGAAAGCTACCCACGGTTTTTAACCAGTTTATGGAATTGCCTATCGACGCAACGGGAGAAACATTCGCCCAACTCGTGGCCCGTGCTTACCCCGATCTCGCGATCGACCATGTCCATCACGCGGGAAACAGTTCGGGAGTGGTGGATGGCGCCGCTGGCTTGCTGCTTGCGTCCGAGGAATATGTCGAGCGAACGGGGCTGACCCCACGAGCCAAGATCGTCGCCATGGCGACCACCGCAGGGAGCCCGACCCTTATGCTCAACGAGCCCGGTCCGGCGGCACGTAAGGTCTGCAAGAAGGCCGGCATGAACCTTTCGGATATCGATCTCTTCGAGGTCAACGAGGCCTTCGCCGTGGTCGCCTACAAGTTCATGCGCGATCTCGATATCAATCCGGAAATCTGCAATGTGAATGGCGGCGCCATTGCGCTTGGGCACCCCATTGCGGCCACGGGTTCGATGCTGGTGGGAACCGCTCTGGACGAACTCGAACGGCGAGGCGAATCAACGGCACTGATCACCATGTGCACCGGGGGCGGCATGGCTCCGGCGGTGATCATTGAGCGGGTCTAAGGAGCGGGTCTAAGGAGCGGTTCTAGGAGCAGATTTACTAGGAGCGGATCCAACGAGCGAATCCAACGAGCGGATCGAGAAAACTCCTTCATCCAGATCTCCACCCAGAGTCTCGCGCGGGCTTGCTTCGCTTGGAGTCCCATCTGCCGGACGGCCAGATCCCGCATGATCTCCTGGGATCCCCCGCCAATGGACATGACCTTTATAAATCAGATCGAGGGGCTCTGTCGGAGCGGCGGGCTATCGCTACCTTCCATTGTCGGTTTTCGATCCAACCTTTGAAGGAGAATTTTCATGACGCTTAAGCTGGGCTTGATGCTGGGCTACTCGGGGCCAAAACTGAAAATCCCAATGGCTACGGTCAAGCTCGCCGAGCGTCTGGGATACGACGCAGTTTTTACCGCCGAGGCCTACGGTTCCGATGCCATTGGCCCCCTGGCCTGGATCGCGGCTCAGACCGAGCGGATTCGCCTGGGGACGGCGGTGATCCAGTTGGCCGGGCGCACCCCCGCCATGGCGGCCATGCAGATCGGGACCTTGGACGCACTGGCTCCCGGGCGCGCTATTTGCGGAATCGGTGTTTCGGGGCCTCAGATCGTAGAGGGCTGGTATGGCCAACCCTGGGGTCGCCCCTATTGGCGGATTCGGGACTACGTGACCATCATGCGCAAAATTTTTAAGCGCGAAGCGCCTGTCTCCCACGAGGGTCGCGAAATTTCACTTCCCTATACGGGGGAGGGCGCCATGGGGATCGGCAAGCCCCTGCAGTCGATTCTTCACATGAACCCCGATATCCCGATCTGGCTCGGAACCGGTACCGAGACCAACGTGCGACTCACCGCAGAGATCGCCGACGGCTGGATCCCGCTCAATTTCGTGCCCGGCACATTGGAGACGTATCGGGCCTCCATCGAGGAGGGTTTCGCCCGGGCCGGGGGGGGCAAGTCGTGGAAGGATTTCGAGATCCGCCCGATGGTGAGCATCGTGGTTACGGATGACATTCGCTCCGCCCTCCAGAGGCCCAAGCCCCACGTGGCTCTCTATGTCGGGGGGATGGGGCACAAGGACAAGAACTTCCACAAGGACATGATGGTGCGGCGAGGCTACGGGGAAGCGGCCGAGCGGATCCAGGAACTCTACCTCGGCGGGCGAAAAGCCGAGGCCGCCGAGGCGGTGCCCGATGAGTACATCGACGAAGGAGGTCTGGTGGGGCCGCCCCAACGGATCCGTGAGCGCTTCGCCGATTGGGCCGATTCCGGAGCAACCGGACTCACCGTCGCCGCCTCCTCGGACGAGGGCATCGAACTGCTCGCCGAACTCGCGGGGGAAAGCGCTTGAGCGGGCTGGTCCCCAGGTTTAGGCTCGGGGATCACCCGGGCCCGTGTTCTGGATTGGGGGGCCCCTTGAGTTCCAGACGATTGCCATCGGGGTCGGTGATGTAGACAGCGGGCCCATACCCGTCCGCACCCAAGAGCGGAAAGGAGGGGGCCTCGGCCGGGATCGCCCGGGCCTCACAGAAAGCAAGGATAGCCACCTCGTCGTAGGGCTCGATTCTCACTGCATAGTGGTCAAGGTTTCGGTGGTCAAGGTTTCCGTGATCCAGATTGTCATCGGTTGCGCCTCCCTTGCTTTCGGACTGCCCGATAGGTCCGTGAACGTCGACGATGTCCAGCATCGATGCGCCGATCCGAAGCTGAATCATGCCGAGGTCTGCCCTGCGATCCCGCTCGATGGAGCATCCCAGTTCAAGGTAGAAATCGCGTAGCCGCGGTAGATCTCGGGTTCGAAGGACCAGGTGATCGAGGTTCAGGATCTCGAAGGTTCTTTCGTTCATATTTCTCTCTCCGACTCTCTCTCCGGCTCTCACTCCGGCTCGTGAACAAAGAGCCATGGGTGAAAGTTTGCCCGGTCATGAAAATCGTGTGGACTCAGTCAAGCTGGGATCCGGTGTGATTGCGGACGAACCCCACGAGCACGGCGGTGGCGAGCCCTGTGGCCGCCATGGCGAAGAACGCGCCTTCGAACCCCTGGACGGCCTCGACGCCCAGGATGATCTGGCCGCAGAAGGCACCTCCGAGATGCCCAAAACCATCGCTCAAGGAGACGCCGGTTGCCCGCACCGAAGTCGGGAAACTTTCCCCGGTGATGGTATAGAGGAGAGGGATGACGTAGCCGATGGTGAAGGATGCCAGAAAGCCCAAGACCGGAATTGTGACTGTCGATGCGTAGACGCCGATTGCTGCAAGGGCAATGGCCCAGACCACCGCGAGGAGAGCCGCGCCTCGGCGTCGATCGACGCGATCGCTGGTATAGACGGCGGCGATGGCCCCGGCCACGAAACCGAAGCCCGTCAACGAGAGCGAGGCGATGCTTTGGGTGAGGCTGAATCCGTGCTTGGCGAAAAGCTCGGGGGCCAAGGTGAGCCATCCATAGTTGCCCACGTAGTAGACGAACCAGATGATTCCCAGAAGAACCAGGCGCCCCATGAGGGGTGGCTTCAGGAAAATGCCAAGGCCGGGGGGCTCGCTCGCCTCGCCCTGGGGTTTGCTGGACGCCGGCGGAGGGAGGGCGTGGCCCAAGACGTTCTCGGCCTTTTTTTCTGCAGCGACGGTCGCGGCTTCGGCTTCCTCGAGGCGCCCTTGAGCCACCAGCCAGTGGATCGAATCGGGTAGGCCCCGGCGCATGAAGCCGATGAGCAAGCCGCCCAAAGCACCCACCACGAACAGAAACCGCCAGCCCCAGTCATAAGCAGGCACGATTTTCAGCGCGAGGAGTGGGACAACGGCGAAACCCGCAAAGGCGCAGACGATGGTCCACCCCGTGTAGCGGCCACGCAGGGGCGCCGGCGAAACCTCCGCCATATAGGTGGTCACCAGGGCGATTTCGGCGCCGATTCCCATTCCTGAGATGAAGCGCCAAAAGATCAGCCAATTCAGGCTTGGACTCGTGGCGGAAAGTAGGGATCCAATCGAGAACGCTGCGACCGACAGAAAGAGGCTTACGCGCCTCCCGTAGCGGTCACCGATCCGGCTGTCGAGAATCGAACCCAGGATGTACCCGATCAATCCGCTCGTGATCGACCAAGACGCCATCTCGGCGGAAACGTTGAATTGTTTGGAGATCACCGGCAGCGCAAAGCCGATGGTCACTATGTCGAAATAGGCAAAAAAGAAGCCGGCTCCCACGATGGCGAGAACCGAGCGCGGATAGGGCCAGACGGGGATGCGGTCCAGGCGCGCAATGAACGTGGCGCCGGATCGAGACGCGTGATCCACTCGAATGCCCTCCTTCAATGTGCCGGTGATGGAAACGCCCGCACAGCGAGCGATTCCCTCAGGAGTCGGGCATCTTGGCGCCACCCTGTGCACACCGAGCATACCCGAGTCGGCCTGGCCGGTCTCGCCTTATCGGGGGAACTCCAAGAGACCCATCCATGACTTCGCCGGGCCACTCCAAGGTGACCCGGCGAAGTTGAGGGTTTTATTTCGTGCACGCGGGCGACGACTCGATTCCTCAGTCGTCGTCGGCGGGCTCCATTGCCTGACCAATCACCGCAAACTGAACATCAACGCATTCATGGGCTTCGCATCCACCCATGAACGTTGAGGTTTGCGCCTCGAGCATCCCGGGGTTATCAAGAGCAGCCGGTCCGTGGCCTCGGACAACCAGGTGAATCTCGGCAGTGGCAGCGTCGGTCAGGCCGGCGCCGAGGAGTATTTCACCCGGAAAGGATCCCTCCTTGAGCCGGGTCTTAAAACCCGCCTCGCCGTCTTCATCGGCCACAAAGCCGATTCCGGACCAGATGACGGAACTACTTGAGAGGTTCAGATCGTCGGCGTTGCAGCCGTCGACGCAATCCTTAGGGAGATTAAAAATCACCGCCCAAATCGTGTAGGCGTGGCCGGCTTCAAGGCTTGTGGTTTCTCCCGAGAGGCGAATTTTACGATTCTTTCTCTTCAGCTTCATTTTTGAGTCGGGAATAATCTCTCCCAGGGTTGCTGGCGCGAAATCTTGAAACGACGCCTTGTCCCTCTTGGCAGCAACCATTTGGCCCTGGGAGGCCAGCGCCGCATACTGGACATCCTCGCAGGAAAATACATCGCATCCGCCAGCAAAGGTCGTCAGCTGATCGTTCAAGACGGTGGGATTGCCAAAGGCCGCAGGTCCATGCGAGCGAACAATCAGGTGAATTTCCGCTCTTCGGGCATCAACCAGACCCGGTCCCATGAGAATTTCTCCGGCGGGTTCCCCCTCGAACATCACGGCTTCAAAGTCCGCTTCACCGTCTTCGTTGGCTACTACGCCCACACCGGTCCAGAGTGCGGCGAAGCCGTTGGCCCCCATGTCATAGAGGTCGCATTCATTCTCGCAGGCTGCGGGATCGTTGAAGACGAGCGCCCAAACCGTATATGCGTAATGGGGCGTGAGCCCACTCGTCTCGGCTTCAATGACGACGCCGTGGGAAATTCGATCGAGTTCAATCTCAGAGTCGTCGATGGGGTCGGCGATCATGGACGTAGGGAGTGGGTCAGCTTGGACGAATTCATGGAAGGAAAAGTCATCACTGGCCAGGGCCAGGGATGGAAAAGAAAGAGCGAGCAAAGCAACCAGAACGGGGAATCGAATCACAGGAATCTCCTTTAGCAAAGCAGTGTGGGCAAAGCAGTGTGGGAAAAGCAGTGTGAGAAAAGCAGTGTGGGTTGGCGGTTCGATTTTCCAGACAGCGAAAAATTAGACCCGGGCTCCGAGGGCAAAGGGTTCTGGGATAAGGGCGACGGCGACCCTCGCCTCGCTCAATCCCCAACCCGGTCACCGGAAAATTGAAAGCCGCGCCTTGGGAAAGAGTCGGCGCTTTGACGAGAACCGGATCGAAATTCTTGACCCCGATCCGAAAAGTCAGCGAACGAAGGAAAGCCCAAAGGGTCTGTCCGGGCCTCTCGAGTCATGGGCTGCCCGGGCTCGACTGCCGTGGCAAGGCCCACGGGGCTCTCAGCGGGGGGACTGAGAGGGGGCGCCCACGGAACCTTGGGACATCTGACTGGGGGCTGAGGTCTGAGCCACAGGCTGGGCGGGGCCCAGCAGGTAGAACGCGGGCACAACAAAGAGGGTGAAGAGCGTGCCCACAAACATTCCCGCAGCGATCATCAAGCCGATGCTGAAGCGACTATTGGCCCCCGCGCCCGAAGCGACGAGTAGGGGAACGACGCCGATAACCGTCGCCGCGGTGGTCATCAGGATGGGCCGAAGCCTCAGGGAGGCGGATTCGAGCACGGCTTCGTGCCGACTCTTTCCCTTGCCCACCAGATCATTTGCGAAATCGACGATCAAGATGCCGTGTTTGCTGATCAGCCCAATCAGGGTAAGCAGGCCAATCTGGGTGTAAATATTGAGAGTGGCTGCGCCCAGGGCCAGGGTCACAACTGCGCCGAAGATCGACATGGGCACGGCGATCAGGACCACAAGGGGATCTCGGAAACTGTTGAACTGGGCTGCCAGGACCAGGAAAATTATCGTTAGCGAAAGGCCAAAGAGAAGGGCAAAGCTCGAGCGTTCCTGAATGAAGCGACGGGCCTCGCCCTCGTAGCCGGCGCGGAATCCCGCTGGGGCGACCTCGTCCAGTGTTTTTGATAGGAAATTGAGTCCCGTGCCTAGGGAGTTGGGGGGCATCATCATTCCCTGGATATTGGTGCTGTGTAGCTGCTGGTATTGGCTCAGATCGTTGGGTTCGACCCGCTGGTCCAGGCTCACAAGGGTGGCAAGGGGAATCAGGTCCCCGGAGTCGGTGCGAACGTAGTATTTCTCGAGTTCCGTGCGCGTCAAACGAAAATCGGGCGATGCTTGGGGGATGACCTTGTAGCTGCGTCCCTCCATGGTGAAGCGGTTGACTTCGGCTTCACCCAGCATGATCGCCAGGGTGTCACCGATGGATCGAATGGAGACGCCCAGCCGCGCGGCCTTGGCTCGGTTGATGTTGACCAGCACTTCGGGCCGGGTGAACTTGAGCGTTTTGCTCACGAAAATAAACAATCCCGACTCTCGGGCTTTCTGTATCACCTTCTCGGCGACGGCATCGAGTCGCTGATAATCCCGGTTCGAGGCAATGACGAAGTTGACGGGCAACCCCGAATCGGCGCCCGGGAGTCTGGGGTCGGAGAAGGTGAAGATCTCCAGCCCGCTGACCCGATTGAACTTGGGCTGAAGCTCGAGCATGATCTCCTCTTGGCTTCGTTCCCGATCGTTCCAATGAACCAGTGAGAGGCCTCCCATGGTGAAACGCTTGGAGCTTACCTGCCACGAATGAGCGACCTCTGGCACCTCCTTCCAGATATCCACGATTTCGTCGAGGAACCGGTTGATATAGTCGAGGTTCGCGTATTGGGGCGCGGTCGCGATGATAGTAATTCCGCCCGAGTCCTCTTTGGGGGCGAGTTCTTCGGGAGATAACCCGAACAGCACAGGCAGGCTGGCCATGATGGCCAGGCTAAACAGCACCACAGCGCCCCGGTTGGCCAAGCTCCGAGCGAGTACGCTCTTGTAGGATTCCCGCATCGAATAGAAGCGCAGATCAAGCCAATCGGAAAAACGACCCTGACTCGCCCGTTCGCCCAGGATATGTGCGCACATCATCGGGCTGAGGGTCAACGCCACGAAGCCCGAGACCAGTACTGCTCCGCCCAGGGTCAGGGCGAACTCGGTAAAGAGGGCGCCGGTGAGCCCGCCCAGGAAGCCAATGGGGGCATAGACGGCGACAAGGGTGAGGGTCATGGCGAGAACGGGCAGGGCCACCTGCCGGGCTCCGTCAATCGCCGCCTTGTAGGGGGGCGATCCTTCCTCGATGTGGCGATGAACGTTCTCCACCACCACGATCGCGTCGTCGACCACCAGCCCGATAGCGATCACCATCGCCAGCAGAGTGAGGAGATTGATGGAGAATCCCATTGCGTACATGAGGAAGAGCCCCCCCACCAGGGAGAGGGGGATTGCGACCAGCGGGATAAGGACCACCCGAAGGGAGCCCAGGAACAGGTAGATGATGAAAATGACGATGGCCGCCGCCTCGATCATGGTCACCACGACTTCATAGAGGGCCTCATTGATGTACGTGGATGCGTCGAAGTCGACGAAGGCGCTGAGGTCAGCGGGCATCTGCCTTTCGAGCTCGGGAAGCGCAGCATGGATTTTCTGGGCCACTGCGAGGGGGTTTGCGCCTGGGGAGGCTTTGATCGAGATGAAAACCGTCGGCCTCCCGCTGGAGAAGGACGCGAATTCGAAGTTCTGGTCCGAGAGTTCCAACTCCGCCACGTCTTCGAGGATCACGCGCCGATCCTCTTCTTGCCGAATCACGATGGCCGCAAACTCCGAGGACTCGGAGAGGGTTGTGTCGGCTTCAACGCTGGTTTGGACCCAGGTGCCCTCGGTTGTACCGCTGGTGGAGATGTAATTATCCCGGCGTAGGGCCTCGCGTATGTCCTCGGCGGTCACACCGTGGGCGGCCATTTTTTCTGGGTGAAGCCATACCCGCATGGCGAAGTTCTTTTTCCCCAGGAGGTCGGCCTCTCCGACGCCCTCGATGGTAGTCAGGACGGGTTGCACCGATCGGGCAAGATAATCGTTGACCTGGGGGGTCGAGAGCTCATCGCTGAAAAAGGCGATGTACATGAGGGCATCGCCCGGCGCTTCGTTGCTCACGATGGGATCTTCGATTTCGGAGGGAAGTTCGTAGCGAGCCTCGTTGATCTTGGCGATCACCTCGGAAAGCACGCTCCGGGTATCCTCGCCCAGGCGCAGGTGCAACTCGATGGTCGAGTTCCCCGGCCCGCTGGTGGAACTGATGTAATCGATGCCGTCTGCCTTGGCGAGATAGCGCTGGAGGGGCGTGGTGACGAAACCCAGGACCGTGCGCGCGCTGGCACCGGGGTACAGAGTTCGAACACTGATAACCCCCGTCTCGAGCTTGGGGTATTCGCGAACTTCCAAGTTGCTGGCTGCCTGCAGCCCGAGCAGGAGCAGCATCAGGCTGGTGGCGGCGGAGAGAACAGGACGTCGAATAAAGGTGTCAGTGAAGGCCAAAGAATTTCCCTAGAAGACGACTTTTTCATCGATGACTACCCGGGCGCCGCGATAAAGCTTGTTCTGGCCCGCGGTGACAACGCGATCTCCGGGTGCGATTCCCGCGACTACGCTTGTCCGTCCGTCTCGGGTCTCACCGATCTCCACGATCACCGAAGAAGTGGTGAGGGCGCCGTCCGCCATCTCGGTGATCACATGGAGGGTATTCCCATGCAGCGAGTAGGTGATGGCGGTTTCGGGGACGGTGATGAAATTGTGGCTGACGCCCGGGAAGATTCGCAGGGTGGCAAACATGCCGGGCAGGAGCCCGTCGCCTTGTTGGATCCTCGCCCGGGCTTGTAGGTTTCGGGTATTGGGGTCGATCTGGGAATCCAAGGCGGAGAGCCGTGCCTCGAAAATCCGGCCCGGGAAAGCGTCGACTTGAAGCTCAATGCGCTGACCGGGACTCAGGCGAGGTGCGCTTTGCGCCGGCAAGCTGAAGTCGATTTCGAGGGCACTCAAATCCTGGAGCGTGGTGACCACCGTTCCCGGAGAAACGAAATCTCCCAATTCGATCTGGCGGATTCCGGTGATTCCAGAAAAAGGCGCCCGGATCCGCTTGTTGGCCAGGATCGCATCGGTTTCAGCGAGGTCCGCCCGGGCCCGGTCGAGGTCGGCCTTGGAGCGGTCGTAGTCCGAATGGGAGACCGACCTTTGCTCGAGTAGTTCCCGGTTGCGTGAAAATTGCAGTTTGGCCAGTTCGAGAGTGGCTTTCTGGCTCCCCCTGCGCGCGACCTCGACCCGGTCGTTGAGGACGACCATCAAGTGATCGGCTTCGACCGAATCTCCGGACTCGAAATTGATCCGAACCACTCCCCCGCTTTCCTCTGAGGTGAGGCGAATCCCTCGAACCGCTTTGACCGTGCCTAGGGCGGTCAGGTATTCGCTCCATGTCTCCACCCGGGCCCGGCTGGCCGCGACCGTGATGGGCGGGCGCTCGAAAACTGTATTGGCCAGGGCAGAGAGTTGGGCGTACTTGTAGCCCCCGATGGAACCAAAGATTCCCAGCAGCAGCGCGATCACGACGAGGTAGGCTTTCAGTAGTTCATCCCCGCAGACTCCTACCCGGGCGCCGAAGGACTCAGCTGGGCGAAGCGAAAGCTTAGGAGGAGCCCGCGGGAGTCTCCAGTCCAGATTTCAGGCGGGCTGGCCCCGGGGCGGGAGCGAGGACTCCGGATAGTGAGTCGTTCTGATGTAGGCTTCGCCTGCCGATGAGCCGCCCGGGGAAGCGTAGTTTCGACGATCCGGGGTCCACTCACCCCTATTCCTTCGCCCCAATCCCTGCGCCCCAATCCCCTCGCCCCAATCCCTGCGCCCCAATCCCCTCGCCCCCGAGCCAGGGAAATGGCGTGTCAGGGACTGAACTAAGGAGATGGAAATGAAAAATCGTATTCAGGACGTCGCTTCCGTTCGCGCTGTACTGGACGGATACGTCAAGGGGAGCGCAGGCGATGTTGAGCTACTCCGCTCGGTCTTTCACCCGGACGCCACTATGAACGGGTATTTTTCCGGTCACCTGGGCATCGGGTCCCCCGAGCCCTTCTTTGCCGAGGTCGCCAAGCTCGACGCTTCGGCACCATCCGAGCACTACCACGCCGAGATCGAGGCGATTGAAGTGATCGGGGATGTGGCCACAGCAACCCTGGTAGAAACGGGCTTCCTGGCCAGCGACTTCGTCGATTTCTTTCACCTGATTCGGGTTGACGGCGAGTGGAAGATCATCAGCAAGACCTACTACCAGGCGAGCTAACGAACTCGGCGAGCTAACCCCCTGGGCTCGCCCCCGAGGCGCCTAGCGTCTGTCATTGCGTCTGTCTTGCGAGAGTCATTGCGACAGTGACTGGGACAGTGATTGCGGCAGTGACTGGGACAAGCCCCCTCATTTTCCCGGTTCCCGTTGAGCGCCATGTCATGGTTGAGCATGGCTGATCGCGGTTGAGCGCGCTGTCTATGGCTGAGCCTCCAGCAATGCTTGAGCGCGCGGCAATGACCCAAGGTGACGAATTATTCCCGGGGAAAAACGGCGCGCGTAGGATTCTATAGGGACTCTATAAATGAGCGCTCTGTAAGATGAACCTTGCGATGGGGTAATTATCTACGTCTCGAAGTGGGTTTTCCCCTCGGCCGAGCCCCGCGAAATGCAGGCACCGAACTGTCACTTCCGCGCACGGAGCGCGACGAAACGTGAGCTCTCCTGCTTGCCTTTTTCCGCGCTCTTGCACAACTGATTATCGGTCGAAAATTTCTAATTCACAGTTGCCCAAGGCTTTCCCATCAAACACCTACCCGAATGGAAACCACAGAAATTCTTAACATAGTTCAAGTATTACTCGTAGGTCATTTGTGGACGCGGCTATGGGAGGAAATCCTTTTGTCCGTCGGTTCAGTGTCCATCATATCACCAATCTGAAGACAACTATGAGGTAGAGAAAAATGAGCGGAAGCGGCGTGCTTTCTCGGATTACAACGTTGGCTGCATTTGTAGCTGCATGGGTTCTGACTTTTGCACTGGCATTTTGGGCGATGTCCCAACCTGCCTTTGCGCAGGTGCCCACCAATGCTTCGCCAAGTGGCGACCTTGCTCCGACTCTTGAAGATATGGATTTCATCTTCAAGCAGATTCTGATTTCAGAGCGTCACGTAGCGGGTGAAGAGCTCGCCGACATTCTCCCAAATGTAAGTATTCCTTGGGGTCTTCGGACTGTCGACGGGAAATACAACAATCTTCTCCCCGGACAGGAAAACTTCGGCCGCGCCGATGAACCGTTCATTACCAACGTGGAGCGCATTTTTC
>DUCT01000104.1:25285-25575 GCA_012959665.1 Myxococcales bacterium
ACAACTCCGATACGATCGTAGAGGATTCGACCCCCCGTCTGATCAGTCACCTGATTGTGGATAACTCGGCCGGCAACCCTGCCGCCGCCGCCGCGGCCCTCGCCGAAGACGGTGAAGAGATCGGGCAAGACATCACCGGTGAAGCCCAATTCTTCCTTCCGAATACTGCACCCGACGAGGGTCTTTCGGCTCCGTACAATGCGTTTATCACTTTTTTCGGCCAGTTCTTTGACCATGGTCTCGACTTGGTGAACAAGGGCGGAAATAGCGCTGTCTACATGCCTCTGCAG
>DUCT01000104.1:25633-25903 GCA_012959665.1 Myxococcales bacterium
TCTCGCGCCACCGGTGAAGTTTGCAGTCCCGACAACAACTTCATGGTTATGACTCGTGCGAGCCAGTCCGAGTGCCCTGACAACGCCGCAGGCCCGTGCTTTATCAACGCGACCACGCCCCACGTTGATCAGCAGCAGACCTATGGCTCTCATGCTTCGAGCCAAATGATCCTCCGACACTATCACGTCGTTGATGGAAAATTGGAGAACAGCGGTGAACTCCTGGACGGTTGGGGCCCTGATGGCCTGATCGATACCCCGGACGACGGC